>NZ_CP162130.1:3695851-4056702 GCF_040833975.1 Leptospira sp. WS92.C1 | reverse complement strand
TGCTTCCTCCAAAAAAAAACGAACAACACATCTTTATAAAAAGTGTTTTTTATAAATCCAATCCGGAAAAAAGATCCAGATCCTTAGAATGGTACGGCTTTTCATCTTGTTTCCGGAGTCCCGGAAATCTACGAATGAGAATACAGTATTTTTAGAAGAAGCCTTGTACTCAAATGAAAATTCCTGAATCGGAAAATTCTCCGAAAAAAAGAAAGGGTTTATGATGAGAATAATTTATTATGTCTCAAAGTTTGGAATCTTCTATTTTTTCTTATTTCAACTAACGTGCATTAGTTGAAATAGAGCGATTTTATATTCTAAAAACTGAATATATCTTATAAAGAAAGGCGAAAAAACAATCTGGAAAGCGCGATTGTCTCCAGACCAGTGATTCTTTTGTGAATCTCCGCCTTGAATTGAAAGAGGGCGTCGATTTTTGAAAGATGATTTTCGTATCCGGTTCTTGTGTATTCGTAAATCAGAACGAGACTTATCAGTTCTAAGAATTCTTTATAGGAAAAATTTTCCTTCCACTCCGGATGTTCGTCCTTATAAGATAAGATCCAAGATTCTAACTTTAATAAATCGAGTTGTGTTTCCAATCGATCTTTAATTTTTTCCTGAACCAGATCGATCACTTCTTTCGGACATTCCGAGGAAAGCATGCTTCCGCCTTGAAACGGAAGAATGGATAATCCAAGATTGGAATGAATCTTGTGAAGATATTCTTGATGGAGATAATGAAACGGAATACAGATCGCGCGGCTGATGATCGTTTCTTTGAGTTTATCAAGATTGTTTACGATAAAGATAAATCTTGAAAACGGAGGAGCCTCTTCCAGTGATTTTAAAAGAGCCGTTTCTGCTTCGTTTCCAATCAAGGAAGCATCCGGAAAAACGATAAAACGAAACTTGGAAAGATGCGGACGATAGTTTAACCGAGAACGGATCAACCATCGTATCGTAAATTCTTCCGGATTGTCTTCACTTCCTATAGGAATCGACTTACCGTTTTCTTCCGGAAACCGTATGTAATCCGGATGAGAATGATGCATAAACGCTTTACAAGACGCGCAAATTCCGCAGGAAGTTCCTTCAAAACAAAGAATATTTTTAATGAATCGCTCGGATGCGGATTCTTTTCCCGTTCCATCCGGTCCGTGAAAAATCAGAAGAGGCGGAATTGTCTCCGGTTTGGATGTATATCTTTTGAGAAAGGTAAGTGCGATCTCTTGACCTAAGATATCATCCAAATGAAACACGGAAGAACTCATTCTATCTTAATAAACCGGAGTTAACCAGTGTCTGTATTTTTCTTCTTTGTTGATTACGAGATTGAAGAATAAACTTTGTATCTTCTTTGTGATCGGACCCATTTCGGAGTTCGCAACTTTTCTATGATCGATCTCGGAAACCCAGGCGATTTGAACTCCGGTTCCGGAAAAGAAAACTTCGTCAGCGATATAAAGTTCGCTTCGAGAGATGTCTCTTTCGATGACTTCGATTCCGTTGTCTCTTGCGATTTGAAGAACGCTTCTTCTTGTGATTCCTTCCAACAAAGATGAGTTTACACCCGGAGTAATGATCTTACCGTCGCGAACCAAAAAGATGTTTTCAGCGGAACCTTCGCTTACAAATCCTCTGGAATCTAAAAAGATAGCTTCGTCAAATCCGTTCTGAACCGCTTCCGATTTTGCGAGCGCAGAGTTTACATAACCGCCGGAAACTTTGGAGAGAGTCGGAATCACCGCGTCGTCAAATCTTCTCCAACTGGATACCATAGTTTTCAATCCGCGCTTTGTATCTAGATAATCATTCAACTGAAGAATGTAGATCGCGAGTTGTGTTGGTACGTCGTGAAAACGAGGCGAGAGTTGTAAGGCTGAAGTATAAACAAAGGGACGAAGATATATATTTTCTTTGTAACCGCTTTGACGAATGAGATCGATTGTTATGTCTCTCAATTCTTCCTTTGTCTTATCAAACTGCAATTGCATGATTCTTGTAGAATGAATCAGTCTTTGAAAGTGGTCTAAGATTCTGAATAGATAGATATTGTCGGTGTCTTTATCATAATAACCTCTCAGTCCACCGAAAACGGTAGTGCCGTATTGAAGTGCGTGAGTTTGGATGCTGATCTTAGCTTCGGATTCTGGAAGGATTTTTCCTTCGAAATAGGATAGTTTCTTGATGGATTCTGCCATGGAACAGGAACCTGATAAGTGATATAATTCCATGAATCAATATGTCTGGTCTCCTGTCGATTAAACTTGTTACAAAGGCACTCGACACTCGCGAAACATCCCATTCTAAACTTAGTAATCTTTTTTCAGGAAGTTGAATCCCAATGATTGAATCCAAGAACCAATCTTTTTTCCCAAATCGTTTTGATTGTATCGTAGTAGGAGCGGGTCACGCAGGTTCTGAAGCTGCATTCGTCGCTTCGAAGGGCGGAGCCAAAACTCTTTTGATTACGATGAACTTGGATACGATCGGTCAGATGTCTTGCAACCCTGCGATCGGTGGAATTGCGAAGGGACATATGGTGAGAGAAGTCGATGCTCTTGGTGGAATCATGGGCAAGGTAATCGATCACACTGGGATTCAATTTAAGATGTTAAACACATCCAAGGGTCCGAGTGTTTGGGCGCCGAGAGCTCAAGCCGAAAAGAAAGAATACCAACTCAAAGTAAAACATACTCTTGAAGCCGAGAAGAATCTTTCGATCCGTCAGGATACGGTCGAAGAACTTTTGATCGAGAATGATTCCGTAATCGGAGTAAAGACCGGACGCGGTTTTGAAATTTATACGAATCATCTCATCTTAACAACCGGAACATTCTTATCCTCTCTCGTTCATATCGGAACCTATCAAAATGAAAATGGGAGAATGTGCGAGCCGACCGTAAAAGGTTTATCTAAATCTCTTGCGAAGTATAACTTAAAGTTGGGAAGGTTGAAGACCGGAACTCCGCCGAGAATTCATAAGAATTCCGTAGACTTAAGTGTGCTTGCGATTCAGGACGGTGACCCGAACCCATCTCCGTTTTCTTTTTCTACGGATAAGATTACTCGAAGACAAATTCCTTGTTATATCACTTATACAAATGCGGAAACTCACAAACTCATTCATGAGAATCTGAGTTTATCTCCGATGTATTCGGGACAGATCCAATCCACCGGACCGAGATATTGTCCCTCGATCGAAGACAAGGTGGTGCGGTTTGCAGACCGCGAAAGACATCAGGTATTTTTAGAACCGGAAGGATATGAGACCGCGGAAATTTATCTCAATGGTGTTTCGACAAGTCTTCCGGAAGAAGTACAGTGGAAACTCGTTCGATCTCTAAAAGGTTTGGAGAATGCGGAAATTCTCAGACCCGGTTATGCAATCGAGTATGACTATGTGGATCCGACGGAACTCAAGCCGACTTTGGAAACCAAAAAGATCAAAGGCCTTTATCACGCGGGTCAGATCAATGGGACAACCGGCTATGAAGAAGCGGCGGCGCAAGGATTGGTTGCGGCTTATAGTGTTCTCCATTCCTTAAAAAATCTTTCTCCTCTCTTGTTCAAAAGAAGTGAATCTTATATCGGCGTATTGATCGACGATTTAGTTCATAAAGGTGTGGAAGATCCGTATCGAATGTTCACCTCTCGCGCCGAGCATAGACTTCTTCTCAGACAAGACAATGCAGATCACAGGTTGATGAAATATGGATATGATCTCGGACTTTTGGATCAAGAAAGCTTTGAGCGAATGAATGAAAAATACGCGAGAGTCAACTCGGTAAGAGAGAAAATTTATCAGATTCCTCTCAAACCTTCCGATGATTTTCAGAATCTTTTGGATCGAAAAGGAATCACGAACTATAAGTTCGGGATGAAGTTGGATTCTTTTTTGAAACGACCCGAGATCAAAATCACTGACGTAGAATTTATGATTCCTGAAGTTCAGGTTTGGTCCGAGTTGGATAAGAGCATCCTAGAGATGGAAATCAAATATGAAGGTTATATCAAAAGAGAATTGGAAACTATCGAATGGAAAACAAAATATCTGAATCTGAGTATCCCCGAAGATTTGAGTTACGATTCGATCGCCGGTCTGAAAAAAGAGGCGGTTCAAAAATTAAAAACTCACAAGCCTATGACTTTGGAAAAAGCGGCGCAGATTTCCGGAGTGGATCCGAGCGATATCGATCTGCTTTTGTATCATATCAAAGGCCGCAAAAAACAAGAGGTTTGAATTTCCAGATTGAATCGAATCTTAAAATTGCTGTAGGAGTTCCAACGCATCGAGCGAGATGCAATACGACCCATAGGGAGTGTTGCATTGAGTTGCGCCAGGGAGCGAGGTGCTGAGTTCTGATACGACCTAGAATGTCGCAAGAATTCCTTTCTACAAATAGTGTTTCACATGAAACGTTTTTAGAAAAGCCCGGCCACGACACCGGGCTTTTGTTTTTTAGAATTCGATCTTGCTTTGGTTTACTTAATTCTAATTTTAAATAAACAATTGTAATCGGTAGGCTTTCTTTCGGTATCAATGAATTTTAGTTTTTGTAAAAGAGGCTAAGATATTCCGAAGTTCTTCGTGTTGTGTTTTCTAAAATCATTAGGCCACCGAATTCAAAAAGAATTTGAACCGTACGTCTTCCTTGTTCTTTGAAAAACAGTTTCGTAGTTTCGACCCATCGAGCGACCCATAGGGAGCGAGATGCTGAGTTTCCCGAGCGCCGAACTCAATGAATGCCTCCCTATGGGTCGGCCTTCAGGGAAGCGAGATGCTGAGTTTCTCGAGCGCCGAACTCAATGAATGCCTCCCTATGGGTCGGCCTTCAGGGAAGCGAGATGCTGAGTTTCCCGAGCGCCGAACTCAATGAATGCCTCCCTATGGGTCGGCCTTCAGGGAAGCGAGATGCTGAGTTTCTCGAGCGCCGAACTCAATGAATGCCTCCCTATGGGTCGGCCTTCAGGGAAGCGAGATGCTGAGTTTCTCGAGCGCCCTGCTACACGACCCATAGAAAAGGATTTTGGAGTAAAACGAAAAATTGAGAAGTGCATATGAAACTGAGAACGAAGCTGCTTCTAAAAATGAAACACCCCGCTCTTTTGAAAAATAAAGAAGACTATTTGTAAATCAACTCGTGGGTTTTTTGAAGTTCCCATTTATTGTTCTGTTTCACGTGAAACGTAAAACGTACCAATTGATTGTTGGATCCGTAAGTAAGCTGATTTTTTCTTTCTTGTTCTCCCTGAATATTGATCCGGGTGAGTAGTTTCCCTTTTTCATCATACTCAAATTTTGTAGATGCGATTTGTTTTTTTTCTTCGTTATAGATATTCTGAACAAATATCTTTGGGTTTTTTTCGTCCTGAGCTAGAGTAAAGGTTTCTACTTCCTTTGAGTCGGACCAATTAGTTTGTCCGGATTTAGCGAATTCTTTTTCCCATACATTGACGCTTGATTTTAAAAGAAGTTTATTATTCTTATCAAAAACTTCGACAAGATCGATCTGAACTTTCGGGTTGTATCGAAATGTTTTTGTTTCAATCAAAATATCTTCTTTATTAAAGAGCTCTTCTTTGACGACTTTGCCGTCCTTGTATTGAAATCGTGTCGCCCCGTCCGATTTTCCATCCTCACCGATATAAGATTCTTTTATAAGTTTACCGGAGGAATCGTATTCGTAGTTCGCTGTATAGATAACTTTGCCGTTTGCGTTTTTTACCATTTCTTTGATTGGGCCATTCGGGTTGTTTCCGAGAACATATTTATCAATATGCGACCACTTGCCGGGGGTAACACCGAATACGATTCCTGGAAAAACTAAAACTAAA
This sequence comes from Leptospira sp. WS92.C1, assembly GCF_040833975.1. Lineage (NCBI taxonomy): Bacteria > Pseudomonadati > Spirochaetota > Leptospiria > Leptospirales > Leptospiraceae > Leptospira > Leptospira gorisiae. Next base: position 4,050,861 of record NZ_CP162130.1, on the reverse strand, counting down.
AATATAACTCGTATCATTCTATAACCTCTACCTTTCAATCATCGGAAAAGAATCCAAAAGGTTAACCTGCAAATCGGAAAGCAGGAACAAAAAGACAGAGATTGGAGAATGTAAATTCCTTGAAAGGAAATCGGGACACAGTATTGTCACCCGCACTAAGGAGAATTAAAGATGAATTGGAAGAAGATCGGTTTAGGATTTTTAGGAGCCTTGGTTCTGTTTTTACTTTATACAATTTTTATTACCGAGAAAGGAATTCAATCTCTGGCTCCGAAGACAAAGTTCGAAAAAAAAGATTACGCCAAACTTGCGGAAGAAGCTGCCAAAGATCTACAAACATACATTAAAATTAAAACGGTTCGCGGAAATGAAAAACAAGCCGCTTTGTTTTTAAAATCTTTGTTTGATAAGAGAGGGATCAAGACAACGATCATTGACGTTCCCGGGAAACCGGGCAGGGCCAGCATTTTTGCCGAGATCAAAGGAAAAGATCCGGAAGGTGGTTTGATTCTTATGAGTCATCTTGATGTGGTGGAAGCCGATCCGAAAGATTGGAACGTAGATCCGTTTTCTGGAATTAGAAAAGGGGATCGTATTTTTGGTCGCGGAGCAGTGGATGTGAAGGGTCTTGGAATCATGGAGTTGCATGCTTTCTTTTTAATTCATGACTCCGGAATCAAACTCAAAAAGAATCTTATGTATCTTGCTGTTTCGGATGAGGAAAGTCGTTCCGAATTCGGAATGAGATTTCTGATAGCAAAACACAGAAATATTTTTAACGGGTATGAGTTTGTTCATAACGAAGGCGGAGTCGGAACAAAAGACGTAGTCATCAAAGGAAGTAAGATCTTCAACATTCAACACGCAGAAAAAGGAGCGGTATGGTTGAATTTAGAATCGGAAGATATTCCGGGACACGGTAGCACTCCGCCGGTTCAGTATTCCGCTTTGAATATGATAAATTTTCTCACTGAATTGAAGAAGATGAATGAGATTACGATTATCAAAGACGAAACTGCATCGTTTTTTTATCAGATGGGAGAAGTAAGTCCGTTTCCAAATTCATTTGTTTTAAAACGGTCTCGAAATCCACTTTTAGGAATGATTTTAAAAGGGGTCATTCAATCGAACAAACATTTGAGAGCGATGACGAGTAACTCTGTAAGTATCACTGGTGTGGATACTCACTTTGCGGGAATCAACGTAATTACTTCCAAGTCAGATGGAAATGTCGATATCCGAATCCTTCCTGGTTTTGATGAGAATCAAGTTTATCAAAATGTAAAAACGCTCGGAGAAAAATATAATGTCAAAGTAACCGCGAGACATTTGGAGCCGGGAACAACTTCGCCGGTGGATTCCAAATACTTTAAAATTTTATCGGGAGTTGTAAAAGAAGTGGTCCCGGGTGCGGTCATCACTCCTTTTCTTTCCCCGGGAACGACGGATTCATCTTATCTGAGATTGGCCGGATTTAAATGTTATGGATTGATTCCCGCCTTACTTACTTCGGAAGAAATCGACGGAATTCACGGTAAAAATGAAAGCACAACAGTGGAACATTTGAAAACTGGAATCGAAATTCTCCACAAATCGGTAATTGAATTCAATAATGTCGAAGATTGATCCTCAAAAAGTTCAAGGCGGAATTTAGCCTTGAACTTCACCGCCCGACTTAAAGTTAAAGTTGATTCTGTCCGCGATCAAACTGCGGGACTGTTCTTTTGGATAAGACAGAATGAACTGTGATTTTATTCTAAGGGGGACTTTAAGTCCGCTTTCAAGAAGAATTTTTACAGAAAAGTTTGTCGGAACAATTAGAACTTGAACATGTGGGACGAAACAATCCTGATTTTAGTCATATGACCAGTCTCGTTTTTTATCTTCTTTTGAAACTTCGCTTTTTACAAAATCATTCTGCTCCATTCTTGAAGAGGAGGGTACATCCTACAAAGTTATACGAATAATTTTTTTTGAGTTACAGATTCTTTTTCCCAACGTGTCGCGAGCACCTGTCATGGATTGAAAAGGAAGAAAATCCTCTCGAATGTTTTCTCTCTGTGAACATGAATCCGCCGTAAATTTTATTTCAAATCGGACTTAAAGTCCGAATCAACAATTTTTTCAGTAGAACATATTTTGTCGGACCAATTTATACTTTCGGAAGTTTTTCCGACAAAAATTCCGTGAAGACAGACAGAACGAAAATTCTACTCTTGATTCATGCAGGATCCGGAACAACTTACAATCGATACGATTTTAGAAAGACTCAAGGAACGGTTTCCTAAAGAAGCGGTTTTGATGATCCCCTTGTTTGAATGGGAATTGATTTATAACTTCAGCGTATTTTTAAAAGAGAAGAATGAAGCGGGCGGATTTTTTTCAAAACGGGACGGAGAAGAAATTTTGGATCGGCATATTTTGGAATCGATTTATCACGTGTATCGTATTTCGCAAAAGGTCGGATCTTGGAATGGAATTCGTCTCGGTGATGCCGGAACGGGACCTGGAATTCCGGGATTCTTTTTTCGATGTCTGAAAGATCATCCTGTCGTTGTCTTAATCGATTCCCAAAAAAGAAAATTGGCCCATACGGAAAACTTTGTTCAGACTCATCAAATTTCCGATGTAAAGTTTGCATACATTCGGGCGGAAGAATCCAAACTAAATCTAAATTATGTCGTATCCCGAGGGTTCATTCCCTATCCTTATAGCATCGAAGCGATTTGTAATCTCCTCAAAGTTGGCGGAACTTATGTCCCATTTTTAGCCAAACAGGATGCAGATAGAAAATTGGAAGAGCGAACTCTTTCTAATTGCGGATTTAAATTTGAATCTTCTCTAGATTTGCCCGCTCTTGACTTTTTAGGCATGCGACATATTAAATTCTTGAAAAAGGTTTCTAGCCCGAGGCATGGTTATCCAAGAGCTTGGAAGGATATCAGCAAGGAGAGTAAGGGCGCAAATGGGAAAGATCGTATCCATCAGTAATCAAAAGGGCGGGGTCGGAAAAACGACAACCTCTATCAATCTTGCGGCCAATCTTGCTTCGATCGGAAAAAAAGTTTTGATCATCGATATGGATCCTCAAGGAAATTCGGGATCCGGTCTCGGGATTGAAATCAACACGTTAGGAAAAACATCTTATGAGTTGCTTTTGGGAGAATCTTCTGCAAACGAATGCATTCAAAGAACGAATGTGGAGAATCTTCATATCATTCCTTCCAACATTAATTTGAGCGGCGCGGAAGCGGATCTTCTTGCGGAAGACGCAAGAGAATACAGACTGAAAAACGCGGTCTCGGAACTTCGCACAGAATACGATTATATCTTAATCGATTGTCCGCCTTCTTTGGGAATTTTAACGATCAACGCACTCTGCGCTGCCGATAGCGTGATGATCACGCTTCAAACCGAATACTTCGCTTTGGAAGGTTTAACACAGCTGATGAAAATCATCTCACTTGTGCAGAATCAACTCAATCCTTCTCTCGAATTGGAAGGAGTTCTTCTTACGATGTATGACAAAAGAACAAATCTCGCCAACCAAGTCGCAGAGGATGTAAAGTCTTATTTTAAAGATAAAGTCTATACGACGATCATTCCAAGAAACGTAAAATTAAGCGAAGCTCCTTCTTTCGGACAAACGATTATGAGTTACGATCCGGACGGAGTCGGCGCTCAGAGTTATAGAAATTTAGCTCTGGAAGTCGCAGGGAAAAATTAAAAATGGCGATCAAACCCAAAGCCCTCGGTAGAGGACTTGGAAATTTAATTCCGGTTAACGAAAACAAAACCCCGATCGATTCTTCATCCGAAGGAGCGCTTCGTGAAATTCGTTTGAATGAAATTCGTCCCAATCCGGGACAGCCGAGAAAAACATTTTCGGAAGAATCTCTCAGAGAACTTTCGGAAACGATCAAAGCTCACGGCGTCATTCAACCGATCGTGGTAAAACAATTGGATGTCGGTTACGAAATTATTTCCGGAGAACGACGATACAGAGCTTGTAAGCTTGCCGGCTTTGTAAAAATTCCCGCAGTCGTTAAGAATGTTTCCGAAAATCAATCGATGGAAATGGCGATCATAGAAAACATTCAAAGAGAGGATCTCAATCCAATTGAAGAGGCGATTGCTTACAAAACTCTTTCCGAAAAGCTAAATCTAAAGATCACGGACATCTCCACTCGAGTCGGAAAGAATCGTTCTACAATATCGAATTTAATTCGTCTTTTGCAACTTCCTGACATAGTTCAAGACCTGATTAAAAACGGAAGAATCTCGGAGGGACATGCAAGGCCTCTTTTGTCTTTGGCTGATCGAAAAAAAATCGAACAACTTGCCTATCAAATCGCCGAAAAAGGTTTAACAGCAAGACAAGTGGAAGAACTTGTTTCCAATCTTACCGAAGAAAAATCCGCTCCCGAAAAAAAGAAGTCTCGGAAAGACGTCAACATCGTAGAACTGGAAAACAAGTTTAGAAAAAAGTACTCTATGAAAATCGAAATCGGGCACAACCAAAGTTCCGGTAAAGGAAAGATGACGATTGCGTATCCGAATTTAGAAGCGATGGAAAGGATTATAGAGGCTCTCGGGTTGCAAGGGAAGCATTAGTTTTTTCAAAATACGTTGTAAGATTCGAAATGTTTTGTGTATTTTCGATTCTTACAACGATGAAATTGAAATTGTTATAAAGTGAATAAACTCTTTTAAGAATTAGAATTTACTTTTTTTTGTCTTTTTTATCTTTATCATCTTTCTTTTTAAGTGCCCATCCGTGTCCCGATATGGTTTTGTAACTCACCGTGCCCCCACTTTGACCAGTGTTCGCATTATAAAAATTAATTCGTAAATCACCAAACGACTCGACTAAAACAGTATTCCCACCTGCGATTTTCGTGATTTTCTTTAACGAATTTGTAATTCGCATCTTCCGATTGTTTTCTGCCTGTACATCATCTTTTGATTCGCTAACCCAGCAAGGATAATAGAGAGGAGTAAATGCCCAGATGCCTAATGTAATCCAATTGATCGGAACTTGCCAGTGGCAATAGGATTTTCTCCATGACTCTTCTTCTAGATAATTGTAAAACCAGAAAATGTGACCGCCTTGATCGTAATCGGAATGAACGGTTCCTAATACTTCCCATTTCTTTTCATCATACTGGAGTGTATTACCGTTCCAGGAAATGCCCGCAGGAACTTCAAGAACATAGGCGCTTACGTCCGCGACATCCGTTAGCTTTAGTTTTTCGGCTTCGCTTGTCATAGAAGTAGTGTCTACAACCTGACCCTTTTTTTCGAATCGCGCAATGTAATTCAAACTTGCACAAGCAACGAAAGAAGAATTTAGAAAGAATAAAAAACCCAAAAGTAAAATTTTTCTGAATAAATTTTTCCTTTTGAAATCATCGTATAGAGAACGGAACTTTGAATCCATTTAGATCTCCTTTTTTTATTTTAGAAATCAATATAGATTTCTTATTGGTTAACAAGCTTTTCGAAAGATTATTGAATAGGAAACCAAAAATCAAAGCAACATCTTATTTACTTACAGTGCGTTCCAAAAACTGGAATAGAACCTTATAAAATAATCAACGATCCTATGCGTATAAAAGAGAAGTGGATTTTTGGGCTGTGAAAATTCTATTCTTGAATGTCCAGCAGTAACCCTCGAATATCCGTCAGGGATTTTAAAAGTTTAAAAGCGGAATTTCCTTCGTTCATGATCAGTTCTGCCAAAATTTGAATCTTCTCATCGATGATCTTTACGACGTGATAGAGTTTTTTTGCCTCGCCTTTCATTCTCCTAGAAAACGTTTCTACTCTCATATTCTGATCGATAACTGCCTTTGTAATGGACTGAACGTGTCTTTGATACGCTTCCAAATTTTCTATGGATGGGAGATCTAAGAATCGTTTTTCGATTTCGGGAAGATCTCTCCAGAGAGCGTTTAAGTCTTTTGTGGATTCGGATCCGGAAGGAACAATTTCTTCTAAGATATCTAAAAAGGAAGAAGACGCGGGACTTTCGATCGCTTCGGTTTGATTTGCAGAACTTCCCCCGCTAACGGAGGATACGCCATTCTTTTTACCCTTGGCAGTTTGTCTGGTTTCTGCTTCTTTTCTAGGAGGTTGATATGGCGGTATAAGTACTTTCAATGTGCAACTGGGTTGATCTTACAATTGCCTTCGAATTGTACTCCTTCTTCCATGACGATTCTGGGAGATACGATATCTCCTTTCATTCTACAGGAAGCAAGTAAAGTGACTCGTTCGCTTGCGTAAATATTCCCGTTGATTTCACCGCCAGCGACCACAATTCGGGCTTTGATGTCAGTATCGACGATTCCCGACTTACCGATTAGGACTTTTCCTTCGGTTTTTATCGATCCTCTAAAAATTCCATCGATACGCAAAAGACCGGAAAGTTTAAACTCACCGCTGAACTCAGCGCCTTCGCCAATGATGCTATTTACGATTAAGTGTTCTTCTGTTGTGGCCATTCAGTCCTGAATTTGGTTGAGGAAAGCAAAGGGATTCTTCGTGCTAGTTCCAACATGAATTTCATAATGAAGCATATAATTCGGAGAAGCTTCCGTCTTTCCGACGAAACCGATCACTTCTGTTTTAGAAACTTGCTGGCCTTGTTTTACTTTGAGACGATCCATATTGGAATAGATGGTTTTCCATCCGTATTTATGCCCGACTTTTACAAAGTAACCTGTGTTTCTTGTATAGCCGATTTCATAAACGGTTCCTGGAGCGGTTGCCATTACTTCGGATCCAGCGAACGAACCAATATCCACACCGCTGTTGTATTCTTTTCTTCCGGTGATTGGATTGAAATAAGGTCCGTAAGGATAAAGAACATAACCTTTTACCGGCCAGATCGAAGGAGTTTGTTTCAGAATGTTTTTTCTTTTTTTAAGAATGGAAATGATATCCTGAGTGAGTTCGTTGCTGATCCTTAGGTTGTGAACGTCTTCTTTAAGTCTGAAAACAGCTGCTCCCTCAGGCAATTCGTTTGTCGCGCTATTGGATGATTTCGGTTCTATGATAGAAGGCGGTTGAGTGGAAAGGTGTTCTGCTCCTCCGATTCCTTTGGAAACCTTAGCCGGGTCGCCTCCGAGTCGTACATAAAGTCTTGCTAATCTTCCATAATAGTATTCCACATATTCATGAAGAGAATTGATCTCTTCTTTCATCTTCGCAGATTGTCTGATAAAGTCTTTATTAGAAAGATTGAGTTCGGTAAGTTGATGAACTGAACCGCTGTGACTGAGTACGTTGATCGAACTGATGATAAGAAGAATAAAGATCGTTCCAACAAAGATCGAAATCGCCCTATAGGAAATGTGAAAGTTGATGGTTTTGTGTTCTGAGTGGGGGATCACCATAACCGTAAGTCTTTCTCTTCCCTTACGGTTGAGTTCGGAGAGTTTTAGATCCAGCTTTAGTTTGTACTCTTGGTACTTATAACGCAGTCTATAGTAAATAAGTGCGGAAGTTGCTTTGATATCCACGGTTTATGTCCCGAAACTTGGTTTTCAGCCGGTGGCTTTCGCCTGTCTGAAGAGATCCTAAAAAATCTCTTTTCAGTCAATCGAATTCACAAAAAGTGACTCACTAAAACGGGATTTCTATGGTTTCTATAGCTGATACACATTGCCATCTTGATATAATACAATCCCAAGGTTTGGAAATCGCCGATTCTGTAAAAAATGCAATGGAATCCGGTGTTAAGAAAATCGTCCAAATCGGAATCGATCTTGAGAGTTCTTTAAAATCAAAATCTATAGCCAACGAATATTCAAATGATTCCTTAGAAATTCGATATTCAATCGGCTGTCACCCGACTGAGACTCATGAATTTCCCAATAAAGAAGAAATTCTCAAACTCGTATATCAAAACTTAGGCGATCCAAAACTTTCGGCGATCGGAGAGATTGGTTTGGATTATTATCACGCTGCGGATACTAAGAAACAACAGGAAGAAATTTTGGAAGCGTTTTTAGAATGTTCTGCGAAAACAAAACTTCCCGTTGTGATTCACTCCAGAGATGCGAAAGAAGATACGATTTCTATTCTTAGGAACTTTCGGGATCGAGCTTTTGGAGTCATTCATTGTTTTACATACGATTACCCCACAGCGAGAGCGTTAGTCGATATCGGTTATTATATTTCTTTTTCGGGGATCGTCGCTTTTAAAAATGCGACCGAGATTCAGGAAGCGGCGCAAAAACTTCCTCTGGAATCGATGTTGATAGAAACGGACGCTCCCTTTTTAGCCCCTCCTCCGTTTCGTGGAAAAAGAAACGAACCTTCTTATATGAAATTTATTTTGGATAAAATGTTCTCACTCAGACGGGAATCAAATTCGGAAGTGGAACAAAAACTTTTTGAAAATAGTTTAAAATTTATGAATCGAAAGGCGTATCATCACAATGCTTGATCTTCGTTACATTACCGAAAACACGGAAGACCTGAAAAAAGTTTTAGAACTCAGAGGTTTTAAAGATACCGGAATGATTGATCAACTGACTGGGATCATTCAGAGAAAACGAGAGCTTCAAAAAGAAGCCGACAATCTTAGAGAAGAAAGAAATAAAGTCAGCAAAGAAGTCGGAAAAATCAAACAAGCCGGCGGAGATATCACTGAAATTTCCGCCTCCGTTAAATTGGTTGGTGAAAAAATCAAAGAACTCGAAACAAGACTTGAGCGGGAGGAATCGGCTCTTGCGGACATAAATTTAGGACTTCCTAATATACTTGATTCTAAGGTCCCGTTTGGAAAATCGGAACACGACAATGTGCTTCAATATGAAGTCGGAACGATTCCTAAATTCTCATTTGCCCCCAAGCCGCATTTTGAAATCGGTGAAGCCCTCAACTGGATCAATTTTGAAAAGGGTGTAAAACTTTCCGGAGCACGGGCTTATACGTATTGGAAGGACGGGGCGAAACTGGAAAGAGCCTTGATGAATTTTATGCTCAGCGTTCACACGGAAGAACACGGATATACGGAAGTCTGGGTTCCTCTCATGGTAAACGACGAATCTATGATGGCCACCGGTCAATATCCGAAATTTAAAGAGGAATTTTATAGAATCGAAAAGGACGAACTCAACCTGATTCCAACTGCGGAAGTGCCGTTGACAAATCTGTATCGGGACGAAATCATTCCTGAAGATCAGTTACCGATTTCGGTGACCGCGCATACGTCTTGTTTTAGAAGAGAGGCCGGTTCTTATGGAAAGGATACTCGAGGTCTGGTTCGTGTTCATCAGTTTCAAAAAGTGGAGCTCGTAAAATTCTGCAAACCCGAGGATTCGGAAGAGCAGCACAAACAGATGTTGGTTCACGCAGAAAACATTCTCAAGAAACTGGAATTGCCGTATCGAGTGATCATTCTCTGCAGCGGTGATATCTCCGCGAATTCTTCCATAACTTATGATATCGAAGTTTGGATGCCCGGTCTCAATCGTTACATGGAAATTTCTTCCGTTTCTAATTTTAGAGACTTTCAGGCGAGACGGGGAAAAATCAGATACAAATCCAAAGACGGAAAAAATCAATTGGTGCACACAATCAATGGGTCCGGTTTGGCTCTTGGAAGAACGTATGCAGCGATTCTTGAAAATTTTCAAAATGCGGATGGAACGGTTCGAATTCCGGAAGCGCTTAAACCTTATTTTTAAGAATTTAGATTCCGAATTTTTCTTTTTCAGAAACTTTTAGGCTCAGGTTTTTTTCAAAAGAACGGATAATAACCTTAGGCTTCTTTTGATAAAGAATCCCGGAGTTTTATGCTTTCATTTTTTAAAAAGTTTCGATTCTTTTTTAACCCTGTCTTCAGTCTTCTTTTTTTCTCATTCTTCGGACTCACTTTGTATTCTCAGGAGTTGAGTAGAATTCAGAGCGATATAAAATTAAAACCCGAGAAACTCAAAGGCTCTATCAATACAAAGCTGAACGAATTCGGGATCAGCCTCACAGACGATGGAAATATTCTCTATTATTACTCTAAAAGAGAGAATTCCAATTATACGGATTTATACAAATCTTCTCGCGTTGGAAACGAATGGACTCAAGGCGAAGAAATTTCCGTTTTGAATTCTAACTTTGATGATCAAAGTCCTTTTATCTTAAATAAAGAAGAAGGAATTTTGTTTTCCTCCAATCGAGACGGTTCTATAGAGTTTCAGCTTTCCAACGGGAAGATCGGAGTATCGAGAGACATTTATTTTTCCAGAAAGAACGATTCTTCTTGGACTAGATCTGTCGCGCTACCAAGAACGGTGAACACCGAAAAAATCGAAGAAAATCCGTTCTTATTTAACGACCATCTATATTTTACTCGATATCCGTTTGGTCAAGTTGCGGAAGCGGATATCTTTGTTTCCATATATAAAAATAAGACTTGGGAAAAGGCGGCAAGTCTTCCGGAACCGATCAATACCGCTTATTCTGAAATTGCGGCGACGATCAGTAAGGATGGTAAGAGTATCTATTTTTCCTCCAACCGGCCCGGCGGATTTGGGGGTTACGATGTATACAAATCGATTTTATTAAGCGACGGAGGTTATTCCGATCCGATCAACTTAGGACCTGAAATCAATAGCGCCGGTGACGAAGCCTTTTACTTGGAAGCGGGTGATGGAAAGACGTTTTATTTTTGCAGAAGAATCGGAAAGGATTATGATATTTATTCCAATTTAGCCAATCCGTTTCAAGAACTCGAAAAAGGAAAATCCATTTCTTTAGATAGCATTCATTTTGCTTTAGGCTCTTATGAAATTCTGGAGAATTCGTATTCCATTCTTGAAAACCTGAGTTCGTATCTGAAAGAAAATCCGAACGTAAAGATTAAAATTATCGGTCATACGGATCTCAACGGGGATTCTCAGGATAATCTAGTATTGAGTCGAAATCGAGCAAACGCTGTAAAAGAATATTTGGTTAAGAACGGAGCGGACTCGAAAAGAATCGTGACTGATGGTAAAGGAAGTGCTGAGCCGATAGTTCCGCAGAAAAATCCGGACACAGACTATAAAAACCGAAGAACTGAGTTTCAAATCATTAATCCTTAGAAATTCAGGTTTTCTTTTAAAATGCTCTGGAAAAAAACGAGGTTCGATTCATCCTTTGTCCCATGTTTACGAAAAAGGTTCTTTTTTTCTTTTGGATTTTTCTTTTTCCGATTCAGCTATTTTCTCAATCAGAATATTCCGGATCCAGACTCGAGAAAATTCTTTCCAAAAAGGAACTGGTCGTTGGCGTAAATAAACAATACGAACCTTTTTACATCGAAAACCCAAAAGAAGGTTATCCGGGCATCGACGCCGAACTTGCAAAACTGTATGCAGACTATCTCGGTGTCTCTCTTAAGTTAGTTCCTCTGAAAACGTTTCGTCAATTTTCAGACGATATCAAAGTCGGAAAAATCGATCTCGCGTTCGCGGGGATGTCGACCGACTTAAATCGGGGAAAACAAGTCACATTTTCGGATCCTTATCTTGTCACCACCCCCGCGGCCTTAGTGAGCAAAAAAATTCTTCCGCCTGAACCGGAAGGTAATATCGTCACCTCTCGAAGATTTATAAGTCTTGCCGATTTATCCACGTTAAGCGGTCTTGTAAGTTTTTCGGTCCGTTCAAATACTACTAATCATTTGTATCTTCAGAAAAAATTCGGTAAACTGCCAATTTACAGTTATCTTTCGGATTCGATAGCGGTTGATAATTTGATCAGTAACAATGTAACCTGTTTCGTAGCGGATAGTTTTTTTATTCTTACTTTACTTCAAAAAAACACGTCCTTAAAAGCCAATTATTTGCCTCTCTTGGGGACGGTTCAAGAGGAGAATATCAGCGCCGCATTACCTTTAAATGATCTGATTTTTGCTGATAATTTGAATTTCTTTATCAAAGAATTAAAACGAACCGGTGTTTTGGAAGAGTTGAGAAGCCGATATTTTAATCAGAATAACTGGGTAAAATGATCTGTGTCTATTGACCTTTTGAAAAAGGCGAGTTGGTTCTATTGCCTGGCATTCTTGCTTGTTCCTGTTTCTCTTTTTTCGCAAGAGATCGAAGAAAAAACAAAGTTAGATTTCCAAGGAAATTATCGGGTCCGTGGATTCAATCTAGGAAGGGATATTTACACCTTCCGCCAAACACCTGCAACACCTTTTGACAAGAACGCATTCAAAACTGAAGAACAGCAAAATAATCAAAAGGCCGTGGATACGGAATTCTCGGAGCGATTGAAAGGAAACCCGAGCACACTCTCTCCTCAAAAGGAGGACATTTCCTACTTCGACACGAGAATGACAGTGAATATGAATTTTAACACCTCTAAATATCTTGAGGCGCTTTGGGGTGTGCAAGTCGGTGACATTACTTTTGGTGGAAAGGGTTTTGGTCAAAATTCTTCAACCGGTCCAGGACAAGGTGGAGAGGCCGGATTTTCAGCCGCGGTAAATATTCAAACCACGTTTTTATACTTAAACTTTAAACTTCCGGAAGATGCGTTCAGTCTGAGAGTTGGGCAGCAACTTTTTTCTTCTCCAAGGGGGAGAGTCGTTTTTATACCGGGAACCGGAGTCACTTTGAACAAGGACTTTCGTTTGTGGAATACTACGATTGAAGCAGGCTGGTTTGTAGCGAGACAAAACGCTCAGTTGGATCTCGATAAAAACACATACGCTGATAAGAATTATATAGGTACGAATATTTATTTTTACGAAATTAAAACTAGCTTTTTTAACAATGTAAAAAATGAACTCTATTCTTACTTTTTGGATGATACGATTAAATCGATCGATAAAACCACAAATGGAAAAGGAAACATCATCGCTTTAGACAGTGAAGTTGGTCAGTTGTTTTGGCACGGTCTAATGACCGAGATCAATCTTTCCAATTTTGGATTTGTGGTTCACGGGATCTACAATCATGGTACGGTTCGGGCATTGGATCCGTATCGCGACAATGCAGGAAACGTTTTATACAATAAATACAGTAAACACAATATATCCGGTGGAATGGTTGATCTTCAGTTTTCGTATCGATACAGTGAAAATTTAACTTTCAACTTAATCGGAGTTGGAACGACCGGAAGGCCGGGTTATGACAAGGATGGAAGTAAGGCCAACTTACGCGGCGGCGGTTATAAAACTCTTTTACCCGGTTACTCCGTTTCGAACATTGCAAATGACTTTACGGGTGGTTACGCGCTTTTTTCAGGAAAGGACTCGAGTGGTTTATATGAATACGGAATCAACGGCGATATCGTGGTTTACGGTCCGCTTTTATTGACGTTAGGTTATTATCGATTGTATGGAACCAAATCTCCGTTTATAGAAAACAATCGATATTTCAATTTTGAAAACGGATATAAAACCAGCGCCTTTTTTGGACATGAGATCAATATCAATCTAAGATGGAACGTGTTTCGTGACATGCAAATCCTGATGAGATCCGGTTATTTTGTGGCAGGAGACGGGTTGAGAGCTTATTTGGATACGACTCATGGAAAGATTCTCAGAGAGTTTTTTGTGACAGCAGAACACAGATTCTAAAGTTGTAAACGGGAGCGAATCGCTCTTCCTAAAGTGTATTGATCCGAAAGTTCGATCGATCCGCCCACCGTGATTCCATAGGCGATCCGAGTCACACTTACCGATAACGGCTTTAGTTGATTGGCAAGATAATCCGCTGTTGCGTCTCCTTCCAGAGTCGGATTGGTGGCGATGAGAACTTCTTTTACATGTTCGGGTTCGATTCGCTCCATGAGTTCTTTGATTCTAAGATCTCTCGGTCCGATTCCTTCCAAAGGGGAAATAACTCCGTTTAAGACATGATATTTACCCTGAAACTCTCTCGTATTTTCTATAAAGAAAATATCTTCGGGTTGTTCCACCACACAAAAAATACGGGAATCTCTTTTATCTGAAGTACAGATATCGCAAACTTCCGTTTCGGAATAAGACCCGCAACGTTTGCAAAATTGGATTCTACTTTTTGTATCCGTAAGCTGACGAACGAATTGATTGAACATCCCTTGTTCCAATCTTAATAAATGAAAACTAATTCGAAAGGCGCTCTTTCTTCCGATTCCGGGCAGAGAAGATAACGCTTCCACCATTTCATCGAGAAGATGATTAGCCAAGATTACCGCCGAACATTTTTGAAATTTCGGAAAGATCCAAGCCGCCGGATGCGGATTGAAATTCGTAAGCGGTGGCTTCTCTCGCTTTTTTGAGAGCGTCGTTTGTTGCGGCTAATACGAGGTCTTCGAGCATTTTGTTATCGTCTGCGTCAAATAGTTGTTTATTGATAAAAACGTTTGTAATCAGACCTTCTCCGGTCGCGGTTACGGTAACCATTCCTGCGCCCGCGTCTCCTATCACACGAATCGCAGACACGCGTTTTTTTACCTCTTCCATCTTTTCGCGGAAAGCGCCCATGTTAGAAAGGATTTCTGAAAAGTTTTTAAATTTATCAAACATAATGATTAAGAATCCAGTTTCGGGAATTTGCTTTTGTCAACTTCTGTTCCGAGAAATTTTTTTTTGATTTCGGTGCTCGTATCGAACTTTTGCGAAATGGGTCCTGAAGTCTCTGTTGGTTTCGGGCTTTTTATCTCTGAAGATTCCTTCAACTCGGCCTGGAAATTAGACTCAAACTGCGATTCTAAAGCTCTGGAAAGAGAATCATTTTTTTTTTCCGTAGAATCGGATTGTGTAGAATTTTGAACCGTTAAGGAGGATGGTTGAGAAAAGTCGGGAGCGGCATTTTTAGAATTTTGCACCATCAGTATCAGATGATTGATTCGATCCACAAGACCTGCGAGACTCGGATAGGTGAGCTCTTCTACGAGTTTTTTAATTTGAATTTCTGTGAACACTTTGATCTCGAAAGAATTTCGGAGACGGATCGTTTTGATTCTTTCGTAAATTTCAAAAAGTTTACCGGAAAGAAAATTCAACTTGGGAGAATCCACATTCTCAAAATCGGATTTCATCTTAGCCAAATCTTCTTTGGGAAAATTGACGGACTCAGGATCTGCAAGCGAATCGCGGATCAGATTGAGGGTGTGAGTGAACTCGATCGAATCCCATAAAAATTTATAGATATCCTGACCTTCCTGATAGAGGGTCTCTAAAATTTCCAGAGCTTTGGAATGATTGTCCGGATCGATCAGGCTTTTGATAAACGAAGTCAAAAATTCGATTCCGTGATAACCGATCATCTTTCTGATTCCGGCGCCCAAAAGTTTGGAATCGGTAAACACGATTGCTTGTTCCATAAAAGAAAGCATATCTCTTACGGAACCGTCCCCTTTTTTTGCGATCCAGAAAAGACCTTCCTGATCATACTGAACGTTTTCAATCTTGCAGAGTTTTTCGGAATAATCCTGAAGAACGGAAAGAGGAACTTTTTTAAAAATAAAATCCTGACAACGAGAGAGAATGGTTTCGGGTATTTTATGAAATTCGGTTGTAGCGAGAACGAACACGATATGAGAAGGAGGTTCTTCCAATGTTTTGAGAAGAGCGTTGAAAGACTGGTCCGTGAGCATGTGGACCTCGTCTATAATATAAACCTTATACTTCCCGCCCATCGGAGCGAACTTTACGTTGTCCCTGAGTTCACGAATGTTTTCGATTCCGCGGTTACTCGCCGCGTCGATTTCTAAAACGTCACTCGATATACCTCGAGTGATTTCAGTACAGGAACTGCATTCGTTGCAGGGTTCGTTTTCCGTAGGATTTTGACAGTTGAGGCGTTTAGCGAGAATTCTTGCGATGGTTGTTTTACCAACACCACGAGGACCAAAGAAGATATAAGCGTGTCCGATCTTTCCGGACTTAAGTGCGTTTTGAAGAGCGCCTATAGCAAGGTCTTGATGGATTACGTCCCGAAATCTTTGCGGGCGATACTTCCGAGAAAGGACTTCGTGAGTTCCTGCCATAAAATGGAGTCGGAGAAGCCGGGATTCGAACCCGGGGTGCTTTTGGCACACATGCTTTCCAAGCATGCACAATAGACCACTCTGACACTTCTCCTATAGCATTCAGGAATTCTGTCGAAAGGTTATACGTCAATTGAATTTCTTTCTTCTGATCTTGAAAAAGGATTGGAAGGCTTGTTTGGAAATTTCCGCAGGAATACAAATGAGCTCCGGGAAAAAATTTCGAGAATAGATGGTTTCAATGCTAAGAGATGAAATTCCTTCGCCTTGTTTCGCGGGTAAAAGATAAACCACTTTTGGAATTCGAGAAAGAAGAATGGTTCCCGTACACATCAAACAAGGTTCCAAAGAAGTGATGAGCAAACAGTCGGTCAAATAACGTGTCCGTAGTTCTTCCTTCGCATTTCGAATACAGAGAATTTCACTATGAAAGGAAGAATCCGAGTTCTCCTCCACTTGATTGGATCTTTCGTTGATCAATGTTTCTTTTTGATAAATTTGAGTAAAGCTTGGAATTTCCTCGCCTCCCAAAGAGATGACCCTTTCCATTCTTTCTAAAAAATCAGGTACTATTCTATGATTTAGGAAATCATCCATTGCAATACTCTACAAATTCTACTTGATCGGACCTTCGGTAAATGGTTTTTTCAACGGAATGATTCTTTCCGCCAAGTTTTTGCATAACGCAGTTTCGGAAAACAGAAACAATTCCGTTTTGATTCGTCTTAACAGTCCGACCGGAGCGGCTAATCCGGATCGAAGACCGATCGTTTTAGGTTTGGCGATCGATAGAAGCTGGTCGATGAAAGGAGGTAAACTCGAAGCGGTAATTCAATCCGCTTCTTCTTTGGTCAATTGGCTGACTCGCAGGGATTTTCTTTCGGTAGTCGCTTATGCGGAAGACATTCATGTCATTCAACCGATCATTCAGCTTGTGGAAAAATCATCGATCGTAAACAGGATTCACACGATTCAACCGGGAACATCGACAAACCTTTCTGGAGGTTGGTTGCATACTTTAAGAAGCTTGGAGTTATTTCCGGATTCCACCGTTTATAAAAGAGCGATTCTTTTGACGGATGGAAATCCGACACAAGGGATCACTGATCCTTTGGATCTCATTCAGATCGCCGCGGATCATTACAAAAAAGGAATATCCACGACCGTGATCGGATTCGGCGATGATTTTAACGAAATTCTTTTAAAGGATATCGCGGATGCGGGCGGCGGGAATTTTTATTATATCGAAAGTCCGGAAGGAACCGGAGACATTTTCTTTCGCGAATTCGGAGATATCGGATCTTTATACGCTCAGTCCATCGAAACAAAAATTCAATTTGGTAAGGATGTAGAATTTCTCGAACTGATGAGTGATATTCCCTTTTATACCGAAGTCGATTCCGAACAACCGAGTAGAATTCAATCCGTTGTTCTTCAGTGCGGTGATATACGTGCGGATGATATTAGAAATATCGTTTTGAGAATCAAAACCCACCCTGAAAATTTAATTCATAATCTCGGTCAAGAAGCGGGAGTGTCTGTCACGAGTACATTCTACAATTTATCCGAAAAGATGAAATTGGAAACGGTTCAATATAAACTCGAACCGGATTGGAAATCGACTTTTACAAAAGAAGACGCCGACGTGATCGTCGAAACCATCGTTGCAAAATCGGGAAAGATTCTGAAAAAAGCGAGTTCTCTGATCAAAGAAGGATCGTTAGACGAGGCTTCTAAAATTCTAAGTTCTTTGATTAAGGATGTGGACAATCAAATCGAGTTAGCGCCCGAAGTCATGGGTTCTCTCAAATCTAGATTGGAAACATTGGAATTAAAGATCAGAGAAAATTCGAAAACCGCAGGAAAACACCTGATCGCGGGGGCTTCCGATATTCAGTATAGAAACATGGACCCGATTCCGGAAGGGGTTGATTATCATGACGACATTTATGTGTATAAATCCGTCGGCGATATCGATCTATACAAATGTCCCGAGCTAAAGACGAACATTCAGGAAAAAATTCAGGAAGGATATCGGTTTGTGATTATCAACCTGAAATCTTCTGCTTATATCGACTCTTCCGGGATCGGAACCATGATTCAGATTTCAGGATGGCTCAAAAGACGAGGCGGGGAATTGATCGTGTCCGATTTGAGAGATTCCGTAAAAAAGGTTTTTTCCATCACAAGACTGGAAAGTCACATACGAGTTGCGGAAACGGAAGATAGCGGGCGTTTGATTATCCGCGATGTAATCCAAGAAAGAAATCTTTGAATTACATCGCAATCAAAGATTAACCTTTGACTTCGCTCTCCGCTTCGATGACTGCTTCTCGGATTTCGTCGTAGAGTTCAGGAGGAATCGCGATTCCCTTTTGTGTGGGTTTTTTTTCCCCGTCTTTGTCCGTATACCAAACTCTAAGATTGAGATATTTTATTCCTTTATATTCGGATACCTCGACTCGAATCACTTCTCCTCGACCTTTATCTACATCGCGGATCACACCCATTTCAGATTCTCCCAATAAAATTTAAATCTTTGTCCCAAGGCTAGGTTTTAATTTTGCCGAAAGACAGAATCGTATACCAATATAAACAACGGATGCGAATTTCATCGATTCGTTTTTAGTAATATTCGGAAGGAATCTAAAATAAAAAACCGAAAGAAACAAAGTTTCCTTCGGCCTTAGTTTGAGAAAAAAGAAAGAATCTCAGTATGTTTCTACGAACAATTGATGAGCGCCTTCGAGGTGATGTTTGAATTCTTCGTAAGTTCCGTTATTTCCCGCGATCTTTTGGATTTCCTCGATCACTCCTTTTTCCATTCCTTTCGGACCGCCGCAGATATAAAAACGACCGCCTCCGTTCAGAATCTTTTTCACAGCTTCTTCTTGTTCGCGCACTCTGTGAGAAATATACATTCTTCCACCGTCAAAAGGATTTTTCTCTTCTCTGGAAATTGCGGTCACCAGTTTAAAATTTTTAAACTTGGATTCTAAACCTCTGAGATAATCCATTAACACAAGTTCGTCGGAATAAGGCGCACCATAAACAAGAGTAATATTGCCGGTAAAGTTGATAAGTTTGTGCTCTAAAAGTTCTTCGCTCATTCCGATAAAAGGAGCGATCCCGGTTCCTGTAGCCAGAAACATGATGTCTCCGCTAAAATCGGTAATCGGTAAAAGAAATTTTTTACCGGAAGGTCCGGTCATTGTAACTTCGTCACCCGGTTTCAGATCGCAAATATAATTCGAACAAACACCTTTGTGTTGGAGATTTCCGTTCTCATCATAAACGTTATCCCGTTTGATGATAAACTCGATGTTGTCCTCTTTCATTCCGAAAGAATAACTTGGGGAGGCGATCGAGTAAAGTCTAACGGTATAACCCGCGTCCGCCAATCCCTTCGCTTTTTTCTCCGGATCTTCTCCTGGAGGAATCACGCCTCCGCTCTGACCGATCACATACGGATAAGCGGAATGATCCAGAGCAAGAGTGATTCTATGAACGAGAGCTTCCCCTTCTTTTTTGGGTCTTTTTCCGGTTCCAGGTTCCGGAGTCAGTAGAGTATTGCTGACCACCTTTGCCTTGAGCGGATTTGATTTTTTAAATAGATTGATCTGGGGTTCTCTGATTGGTTTCATGAGCGCGTACAATTCCTAAAATGAAGAATATTTCAAATTTTCCTACATGGTTTTAGGGGAGAGCATTTCGTCAAACGGGATATTTAGAGGCTGCTTCAAAACGCGAATGCCTATCACAAAAAGACGGAAGAAAGAAGAGCCGAACTTTTTTGTCGTAAATTTTGAAACGATTCTCATAGAATGCATAATTTTTATAATTCAATCGCTAACTTTCATTCTCTGTATGATTTTTTGAGTGACTGCAAGGAATGCTCGATTCTCCGTGTATCAATCCAAAACGAAACGAGGGAACTATGCCCCAATATACGCTCTCTAACCTTGCAAAAAAAATCAGTGGATCAAAGATTGCAAATTCCACCGCTCCCGAATCTGTCCTGATCGATAAGGTCACTCCGATCCGTCCGGGAGCGATTTCCGCCATTAGCTTTCTTTCTAATAAGAAAATGTTATCCGAAGTTAAAAACACTCTATCAAGTGTGATTTTAACGACGGAAGAACTTGCAAAAGAAATTTCCATTCCATGTCTTATCGTTCCCAATCCGGAACTAAGTTTGGCGGAAGTTTTAGATTGTATCTATCCACCTTATGTCCCTTCTGGAAAAATTTCTTCCACGGCGATCCTACATCCGACGGCGAAGTTGGGAGAAGGAGTTACGATAGGCGAATACGTGACTATCGGAGAAAATTCGGTTATCGGCGCGGGATGTTATCTCGAGGATGGAGTAAAGATTTCGCGTAACGTAACAATTGGAGAAAATTCGCATATCGGACCGAACTCTTCGATTCAACACGGAGTTATCATCGGAAAAAGATTTAACTGTTCCGGGAACTGCTCCATCGGCGGAGACGGGTTTAAGTTTGTTTATGCAAACGGGATCCACAATAAGATTCCGCAAGTCGGAACCGTAAGAATTGGCGATGACGTTGAAATCGGTTCTCTCTGTACCATAGACAGAGGCGGATTGGAGGATACGATCGTCGGAGACGGTTGCAAGTTTGATAATATGGTTCACGTTGCGCACAACTGTGTTCTCGGGAAAAACATCATCATTGCAGGGCAAAGCGGAGTCGCGGGAAGTACGATCGTAGAAGACGATGTAATCATTGGAGGGGCCTGCGCGGTTGCCGATCACCTTCACGTCCCAGCGGGAACGATCATCGCAGGCGGAACCTCGCTCCGAAATTCACCGAAGAAAAAGGACATTTTTGTGGGTTGGGATTACGGTCTGACTTTTCCTGAGTTTCAGAAGGTTCGGGTCAATATTCACAATCTCGTCAACTTTCAAAAATGGGCCAAAAGAATTAAGGATTTGGAAAAACACGCCGGAATTACGGTGGAAACAAAGGATTGAGCTTGACGGGTTCGAAAATCGGACCCATCTTTCTTCCTACACCCTTTTGGAGGATTCCCTTGCATTCCCGAGCGAACGAAGATAAACCGGAAAGTACACCGGACAAAATCTCCCGTAAGCCGGATCTTTCCCAAAATAAAAAGATAGGAAGGCTGTTGGAGACCCTCGCCGATAGCATTTTAGAAAACAATTCTACAAACATCGTTTTCTTAAATGAGATCCAAAACAAACGATCGGAAAATTCTATCCAAGGATAGAAACAATACCATCTAAAATCGGCTCCTTTCCAAAAAGGATCCGATTTCTTGTTTTATCCTCATAACACAAAAGTTTCTATCGGTTGGAAAATCGATGTATTGCCGTGATTTTAATCGATTTCGGACTTGAAGTCCGAATCAACCCAAATTTCGATCGGATAGTTTGTCGGACCAAATAAAAGTCTCTGTTAAAAATCTTGACATCAACATTCTATTTGGTCGCGACCTTCGTTTTGAATCTTTATTTCTAAAGGGGGAAAGCCTTCCCCCTCGCTTCAAACGGTAGTGCATTCAAAAACTTTAAAATTCTTTTGAAAACGTTTTCCGCTACCCCCTTCTCCTGGGGGAATATTTCGAAAGTCAAAGTCGGGTAATCGATTACTAGATTGTTCGAATGAGCCCCAAACCCGGTGTTTAGATTAGAAAACTTATAAGTCGTCAGCGGCGTTTTTAGTAACCGGTTTTTTGATTCCGACAAGAAGACTTGAAAATTCATGAGCCTTCCATACTCCTTTTGCGTTCCGTTTTAAAGTTACCGGTCTTGGGCTATCCGCTCCTGAGGAGGGAATAAAAAGTTTGCGAGTTCCGGATTCTTCCCTACCGCTAAAACGGTTTGCCGTAAGCGTAAAAGAATAAGGTACGGAATTCGGAAGATATCCGTTGGAAGTCGAAGAACCCGGAAGATACGAACCGATTAGGTATGGATGTTGTTCGATTTGTCGTTTGATCAGATCGCTCAGGTTTCGACTCAAAGAAAAACCCTTATACCCGTTTGTATTCTGAGAAAGATGAGAAGAATCCACGATCAAAATGAGAGCGTTTGTACCCTCTTCTCGATTTTTTGAATAGAGATCCAAAGCGGCGATTAAAGAAATGAGAGCGCCTTGAGGGGTGATGGATTGTTCATTGCGAAACGTATCCACCGAAGAAAGATCCTTTGGCCAGGAGGAAATACTCAGATTGATCGTTTCGGTCTGAGCTGTTATGCTCAACGGAATCAAAACCGATAAAAATAAACTGATAAGGAAACGGTGACTGTTCATTAGATTCTCCAGAAGTTGGGCTGTAATTTATTGAACTCAAGCGAATTGTCGAGTGAAAACTAGAACCTGGATCGCTGGAAACGCTTTACCAAAGCTCGCGTTCGAGTTATCAGATTGTATGTTGAGGATTGTTTTGAAAAAAAGGAAGACTATGCGGGCAGAGGGACTCGCCCTCTACGCAGTCTCGCATCGTGCTCGACTTTGCTCCGAGGCACTTCGTTCAGACCTCAGCACATCGTGTGCTTCGGACGCATTTGCGACGCTCTCTATGGGTCGCTGCAAATGCTTTTCTGAACTCGCGTTCGAGTTATCAGATTGTATGTTGAGGATTGTTTTGAAAAAAAGGAAGACTATGCGGGCAGAGGGACTCGCCCTCTACGCAGTCTCGCATCGTGCTCGACTTTGCTCCGAGGCACTTCGTTCAGACCTCAGCACATCGTGTGCTTCGGACGCATTTGCGACGCTCTCTATGGGTCGCTGCAAATGCTTTTCTGAACTCGCGTTCGAGTTATCAGATTGTATGTTGAGGATTGTTTTGAAAAAAAGGAAGACTATGCGGGCAGAGGGACTCGAACCCTCACTGGAAGCTTGGAAGGCTACAGTGCTAGCCATTACACCATGCCCGCAAATCGTGCAAAAATCATTTTTTTGTGGGTAGGGTACTTGTCAATCTAAAAGAAGAATTTTTACTATCCAATGATATGAAAGAGTATGAGAACCTTTTTACCGATTCGATTCGGACTGAACTAAAATCTTTTGCGGAATACAGAGCAGCTTATCGGGAGATTTGCACGCTCAAAAATATTCTGAATGTGCTACATTGGGATTCGGAAATTACTTTGCCCGAGGACGGTAGGGACGAAAGAGGAAATCAAATCGGTTTTCTTTCCGGCTTGATTCATTCAAAATATGCCGGTGAAAAATTCTACAATCTCGCGCAAAGGGCGAGAGAAGAGAATGAGCAAAAATTGCTTCCGGGACAAGCTGAAAGAAAAGTCGAATTGGAAAAACTTTTCAGGGACTTGGATCGGTCCCGTTGTCTTTCGCAAGAACTTGTCGAAGAATTTTCAGTTACCACGAGTAAGGCACACTCTATTTGGGCAAAAGCAAGAAAGGAAAATCGATTTTCGGACTTTGCTCCGATTCTTTCCAAGATTGTTGAACTTTCTAAAAAACAAACCGAATGTTACGGCTATCAAACCGAAGCATACGATGCCTTACTAGAAGGTTATGAACCGGGTGAAAGAGCGGAGAATTTAGAAAATCTGTTTTTCAATTTAAAAAATTCTCTAAAACCTCTTGTAGCCAGGGGCAAAAAAGTTCTCAATCCGTTTTCAAAAGAAATTCCGATTTCACTCCAAAGAAAACTGGGAGAACATCTTCCTGAAATTCTTGGTTTATCTCCAAAAATGTCCCGTCTGGATGCGAGCGAACATCCGTTTTCCACTTCGCTCGGCGGTAAGGACAAGCGAATCACCACTCGATACGATTTGAAGGATCCGCTTTCTTCTATATTCAGTATTTTGCATGAAACAGGACATTCTCTCTATGAGGCGGGAATTTCCGAAATACAAGGCGGGCCTTCTTCTTTGCATGATTCGGTCTCCTTGGGAGTTCACGAATCTCAAAGCAGACTCTGGGAAAATCAAGTCGGCAGGTCGAGAGAATTTTGGGAAATGTATTATCCGATTTTTCTAAACACGTTGGAGTTAAAGGAATCGGAATTGAGTTTTACAAAACTTTTTTCTTATATCAATCAGTCTTCTCCTTCTTTGATTCGGGTGGAAGCCGATCAGATCACATACAATCTTCATATCATTTTACGTTTTGAAATTGAGAGAGCGCTGATCAACGGCAAAATTCAAGTCTCTGAACTTCCCGATCTTTGGAATTCCAAAATGAAAGAAATGTTCGATATCGAAGTTCCTGGAGACCGGGAAGGAATTCTTCAGGACGTTCATTGGAGCGGTGGGGCGTTTGGTTATTTCCCGACTTATACTTTGGGGAATATTTATTCTGCTCAGCTTTACCAGGCTTTTTCCAATGAGAATCCGAACTTTAAAACGCAAGTCGTAGAAAAGAAAGACTTTTCTTCTCTTCTCAGTTGGCTCAGAAAGAATGTCCATTGGAAAGGAAAATTTTATTCGGCTGAAGATCTGATTCGATCGGCTACGGATTCAAGTCCGGATTCTTCCCACTTAGTAAACTATCTTGAAAAAAAACTGATCGAATTGGAATCGATGAATCATGGAAGATAAAGAAGAACTTACAGTAAAATCCTTTGAAGAGATTTCTTATTTTGATAATCTTGCTCTCTACTATCTCTGCAACGAAACCCCTCCTCAGACACTGGCTTTGGCGTTTTTGATCGGAGACAGTAAGGTTTGCGGATCCATGCTGGGAGTTTTGGAAGGGAAACGCAGAGAATACGTTCATCAGCTAATGGCTGAGCAAAAGGAAGCCGAACTTTCTAAAAAACAAGCAGCCGTTCAAGGGCTGCTAATTATTGCGGAAGGTTTGATTACAAGAAAGTTAATCGAAAAAAAAGGAAACTTCTATTACGGTACTCAACGTTAGTTTGTTTTTGTTTGGATTACCGACAATCCAAGCAAAAGCCAGGCCGTTAAAAATGCGATTCCTCCGATCGGAGTGATCGCACCTAAAATTTTCACTCCAGTCAACGCCAGCAAATACAGCGATCCTGAGAAAATTAAAATTCCCGCAAGAAACAGAATCGAAGCGATCCAAGCAAATTTAGCCGTATTTACAAATCCGGTGAGAGCTAAGATCAAAGGCGGAATACTGTGAATCAAATGATATCGATTTCCGGTTTCATAGATTACGAGTAGTTCGGGACTGATGATTGTTTTGAGTGCGTGAGCCCCAAAAGCGCCTAACGCAACACCGAAAAATCCGCAAAGAGCCGAAAAAACCAGAATCGTTTTTTGTTTTCCTGTCATACGAATTTAAAAAATACCCTCTTAAAATTCCTGGATAGCATAACTTTTAAATCGAATGCATTTTTTCTGCACTAGCCAAAACAGAAAAGAGGTCTGTTCGATGTCTAGTTTGGAGTCAAACAGCGCTTTGATCTTGTTTTTTTCCATCTCTTGTTTTAACTCATCATAAAAACTGCTTTTTCCAAAAACAAACGAAATCGGAACTAAGGTTTCCTGTTCGCCTTGTCTTAGCGGTAAAATCAGTGTCACTCCTCTTTGACATCCTTGGCTTTGCCCTTCAAATCGTATGATTCTATGTTTGGACCAATCCCAATCGTCCAAAGATCCGTGAAACATATCCTTATGCGGAAGGGAAGAGGTAGAGTGGATAAAACCGTCAAAGCCGAATACATTCAATCGAGTGGAAGCGCTTCCGATGTGGATCGATGGATCCCTAAAATAGATACCCGTAATGGATACACGATTCGACACAGACGAAAGCGGGTCTGTGGGATACGGCATCGGATTTCTTCGGACCAAGGCGCGTTTGCTTCCTATGGGTAAAACACAGTTCGCAGTAAAGGATCCAAGTAACAAAAGTAAGATTGTAAAAGAAACAATACGATTCATCGTACGACCTTATTCTTTTTTCATCAATCTCTGCGGAAGTTTGACGCCGATTCCACTTACACGCGTACATTTATAAAAGTATAGATTGAATAAAAGTGATTTTACATAATAGTCTGTTTGAACGTCGAAAAGTAGATCCGCCTTATCTTGGATTGCGTTTTGAACCGCGGCTTCATAACTTTCATCTCCCGTATATACTAGCCACAGCCAACCTTCTCCGCAGGATTGTCCAGAGAGTTTTCCCACAGGTTCCATGCCGCGGACATCCGCATAACTTTGTGAGTAGAACCAACCCGGAGTTTTTACATTTGTGTAAAGACAATTTTCAATCGTAATCAATGTAATAAAAAGAATGAAACAAGTTTTGATGGATATGTTCTGCATCGAGTTTTCCTGATAAATTTTAATCCTTTTTAAAGAATGAATCTTAAAAATCAAAAGTCAAGGTAAAAGAATAAAATTTCATCGTATCAACTAAATCGGATTTTTCAATTGGAAAGTAAATTCCAAGACTTTAATTGCGAACCGCTTCCTGCGGTTTTGGATCGAGGCGAAAGAATTTATCTTTTTGATATCGAAAGAAAACGTTACTTTGATTTTTTATACGCTTCTTCCACAGTCAATCATGGTCTTGCGATCCCAAACTGGTTCGGACCTTGACGGAGCGGTCTCAAAAATCAACGCTGATATCACGAGCATACGATTTGTTTTGCACCTCCATTGGTAATCGATTTTTTGGAAATGAATATCGCGTGCGATATAATCGAGGAATCAATCCGCTTTTGTCTTGACTAAGAAAAAAATCTCGATATCCAAAAGAGAAATGCAAGCCGATGATAAAAAATACATCCGTCTTTGGACAAAGTTAAGCGTTTCCGAAATTTCTTCTCAGCTTTTGCTGATCGACGATTTATACGGAACATGCGGAAATTGTAAACATCTTGGTTTAAATTATACCAAAGACAAATCTTGTCCTCAATGTGGGATTAAGTTCAAATATTTGGCTACCAATTCAAAATCTCAAACCGAAATCGCAAAAATTCTAAATCGCATCGAGAAAGAAGGATTGGAGCTTGTTCTAATCGATCGAGAAGACTTCAACCAATCCAAAGCAAAAGACGCGGTAAAGGATTTGTTCAAGCCAGTTGAATGAGCTTGGAACTTTTCTCAACACTAACCGATGGATTATCGTTTCGAGTTTAGAATTTTTTTCATTCCTTGAATGGATTGTTCCAAATCCTCCAGTTGATTTTGCAATCGATTGGCATCGGTGATGGAATCGGAATTTGAAAACGACAGTTCGCGATAACCGTCCGCCATCAGATTGTGAAATGATTTTTGTAACTGAATCAAGGCCGTTTCTAAATCTTTCGGATTGAGTGTATTCTTTTTACGATATGATTTTCGTAGGAATAAAAAAAGAATTCGTATCAGATACATGGAATAGGCGGGAACCAAAAGATAAAACGCGGTTAAAAAAACGGGACCGACATTCCAGGATTGCGAAATGGAATGATGAAAAAAAGATCGGATCGTGGAAACGATGATGACTCCCAACGTATAATTCAAACGGCTTGTGCTTGGAGATATCGTATTGAACAAGAATACAAGAATCAGAGAAAAGATCAAAACAAGAAAAAGATCCAGAGGTACGATGGAAAAAAGAATCTTTAAAAATGAAGTAATTACTCCGATCGTATCCAGAAATGATTGGATGGACTGGGATAGGCTGTCAAAACTCGTTTTCAGAT
Organism: Leptospira sp. WS92.C1; assembly: GCF_040833975.1. Taxonomy (NCBI): domain Bacteria; kingdom Pseudomonadati; phylum Spirochaetota; class Leptospiria; order Leptospirales; family Leptospiraceae; genus Leptospira; species Leptospira gorisiae. The sequence continues at coordinate 4,023,267 of NZ_CP162130.1, read as the reverse complement.
CTGCAAAAAAACCGGTAATCTGACTCATGAAACTGCTCCAAAAAATTCCTGGCTGGAAGAAACTCAATTCTTTCTTTGTGAAACTGCAAGAACTTTCCTTTTTACAAAAACTCTATCTTATTTATTCGGTCATTGGGGTTTTCTTTCTTTTATTACACGAGAGTCATCTCCCGGTATTCTTTATCGTTCTCTTGGTTTCGGGAGCTTTTTTAATCGCTACAGGATTTTTCTTTTTGGTTTCGTTTGCCTTTGGCAAATTGCTCAAAGTGGAGATCGTAAAAAAATACGAAATTAGTTCGGGTTCGGCCATTGCATATGACGCAAGCAGGATTATTTTAAATCCGATCGTAGAGACGCTTATCTTTCTTTTCTGTATTGTTCTACTAATTTTTACTGATTTTTATTCGAACCGATCCGGAATTATTTTTATCGCCGCTTATTGTTGTATCGGTCTTGCCCTTCGGTTTTTAGAAAATACTGTATTTTATAGAATTTCCTTACTTGGATTGATGATTTTGTCCGCGGGTCTTCTGAGCTTTAAGGCTTTGCAACAGGCCGAGATTTTGACTTCCTATATTCTTTTTAAACCGAACTGGGAGGAAAAGGAACTTACAAATTGGAATTACGATTCCGAATCTAGAATTCTTAGAAATCAGGACATTCGACTTCAGTTGACTTTACCGGAAGATTTTTATTTTCACAATCCCAAAAATCTTACGTTAAAAGATCAAACCGGAACCGGACAAATCGCAGGTATCATATCTTCCAGCGAAACTGATCCGAATCGATATCCTTCGATTCGAATGTTTTATTTTCCCGAACCGTTTTTAGAAATCGATAAGATCAAACCCGAGTTTCAAAAATTTTTGGATCTTGCGATCCATCAAGGTGATATGGTGGAGGTTCACGAGCTCGGTGAAGAAAATTTTGAAAAAAGAATGGATGGAGTTTTTTGGACTTATTATGACAATCTAAGACCGAGATACGCAAAGACAGGATTCTTTATCTCTTCGGGAGATAAACTGCCGGATTCATTTTTGATCCAGGTCTCTGAAAGTTTGGTTAAGGGGAGACAACACGAAGAATCCGTTGAAAAACTTCTACAAAGTTTTAAGAGAGAATGAAATTACTTCATGAATTTGGTCACGATTCAATTTACCGCGAAAGTATGGGTTTATCCCGGAAAGGGAGGTTGGCATTTTTTAACTTTATCTTTAGCGGCCTCTAAAGAAGTGAGATCGATTGTCCAAGGAGTAACCGGTTCCTGGGGTATGATTCCTATTTCTGTAGAGATCGGCAATACACGTTGGAGGACGTCGATCTTTTCTGAAAAAAATTCTCCAAAATACGTTCTCCCTCTAAAAGCGGACGTGCGTAAAAAGGAGAAAATTTTAGCGAATCAAAAAGTTCGCGCTTGGATTACAATCGAACTTTAATTGACATTAAGGCAAGCGATCTTCAAATAATTTCAAACTGATCACAGAAAGCGGATCCACCATGATTCCTTGTACTCTAAGACCTAAATGTAGATGTGGTCCTGTAGACATTCCGGTCGAGCCGACTTTGCCGATCGGATCGCCTTTTTTAACTTTATCCCCCACTTTCACACCGAGTTCGGATTGATGCATGTATAAAGAATAAACTTCGAGACCGTGATCGATGATCGTAAAATTGCCTTCGTAATACATCGGTCTTGATAGGATTACTGTTCCGTCATTGATGGCATAAATTTGTGTCCCGATTCCACCTTTAAAATCGACGCCGCCGTGTGCTTTTCCTTTCTTCTTGTTATAGACTCTTCTTTTATAAAAGGGACTTGTAAAATGCACTTCTTGAACGGGATAAACAAAGTCGGAAAAGATCTGCAAATCCGTCTTGGATTGAAACGCCTCCGCCTTAGCCTTGGAACATGTCGCAATGAAGTCTAACGTTTCCTTTGGTAGTTCTTCGGAAGTATATTTTTTATCCATGGTCAAAGAGGATACTTTTGTTTCGGTGAAGTTCGTTTTTTGAATCGGAATTTCATATTCCTTAAAATCGTTTTTCCGGAATAAATTTTTATCTTGAATTTCTAAAATTCCCGCTTTCTTTTCAAACTCGGGTGAAATCGGAATCCAAGCATAAAAAACCGAATTTTTCATGGTATAAGGAACTTCTTTTTTTTCCCAAAGAATTTTGATTCGATCCAACTTGGAAAGAATCGTCTTCTCAGGAATCAATTTGAGAAAAAGAAGTTCTCCCTGCGCAAATCGCCGGCTCCGAATCGAAAAGAAAAAAAGAGGTTCCTTTTTTTGAATCACTTCGGTTTCATCGGCTTCTTTTTTAGAAACTCGTTTTGGTTTTTCCTTTTCTTCTTTTTTGGAAGTTATCGGAATCGTGGAGACAATTTTTACGTCTTTGCGCGAAGATTCGGATTTATCTTTGGATAAAATCAAATTCCCGCTTATATACAAAACGAAAAGGAAAATAACGTAGAAAACTTTAAAATACTTCAGCATAGGATCTTACTACAATTTTGAAAACGCCTTGTACAACAATTGAAAAACCGAGAGGAAATAAATTGTGTATCGTTCTTTTGTGCAATCGGATAATAAAAAGAACTCAATAAGTCAGACTCTTTTTTTGATCATTTTGTGTCCGCGAGTGGTTACCTCTATCCGGAATATGCGCTAAAAACATTCTGAACCATCGACTCATTCCGGATTATTTTAGGAATTTTTGTAAACTTCCCGCAATATTTTCGCATTGAATTCGATTTTGAGAATCTTGATTCACGATACGAGTCATATACAAAATTGGATCTAAATCTTCTTCGCATATTGCGCGTTGAAGATAAGGAAATTCTTCAACTATAAAAGTAGAATCATAACTGTAATAGCTATAACTTAAAACGAGGCTGATTTCAACGTTCGAACGCTCGGTGTTTTTGTATTTAAAATTTGGAAATCATATTTTTACTTATTTTGTCGATGTAATCACTATGATGTTTCCGTTTTTGAATCTAAGAAATCAAATTTTCCCGCATTTTTTCAAATCTTGGATCCTCTCAATTTTTATCCTTTTGTCTTTTGTCAGTCCGGTGATCGGGGCGCCCATTTCTTCTGCGGACCGAAAGTTACTTTCTGCCGCAATCAACGGAAATCTACGATTGGCAAAAGCGGCGCTGGATCAAGGAGCTTCTGTCAACGCACGAGACCCAAGACAGTATTTCTTAGGCGAAACTCCTTTACACAAGGTGGTTTTAAATAACGACGTTTCTTTTTTACGATTTCTTCTGAGTCGCGGTGCGGATCCAAATCTAAGCGACGATCGCGGAGAAACTCCGTTGATCACCGCGGTTTACGGTCTCAGTTTGGAATCGTTATCGGTATTGATTCAAGCAAAGGCGGATCTCAATGCGGAAACCAAATCCGGAATCAATGCCGCCATCGTAGCGACCGATCTTTGTTCTCTGCCTACAGTAAAGATATTAAAAAAAGCAGGAATCAATTTCAATCAATCGACTCGGAAAGGACTTTTTCCTATCCTAGCGGCTGTTAGGCGATGCAATTCGAAATTCATACAATACTTAATCGATGCCGGAGCTTCGATCGATTCCGCAACAAACACCGGACTGACACCTCTTATGCACGCTCTAAAGCAAGGCAATTTAGAGATCGTTCCTTTTTTATTAGAACAAGGTGCATCCGTTCAAGCTCAAGACAAGTATGGAAATGACGCTATGTATTATTTGATTCGTTTTAGGTGGGAGGATACAACAACGATTCGAAACATTGCAATCCAATTGATAGAAAAAGGAACCGCTCTCAATCAAGAATATCAAGACGGAACGACCCCTCTTTTTTTATTGCTAAATAGAGAAATTTTCGCCGATTTCTTTTTTGAATATTGCAAAACACATAAAATCAGTTTAGACATACCGAATCGATTCGGACTCACTCCTGTTCGATATTTTCAATTGCAACAAGAATTAGAAAATGAGAAACAAGAAAATCAAATCGGAAGATACGAACAAACCTTACTTCAGATCAATCAAGAAGATCCGAAGATCGCTTTTCATCTCATGGATTTGCTGGGAGGTAAAAGTGAAAACACGATTCAAATCATTCTTGAATCCTTTCTTCGTTTATCAAAATTTCCGGTTTTGGGATCGATGGAAAATGTGCTTTGGGATGCTGTTTTTTATTGATCCCCCAAAAATCTCAGTCTCAAAGCTCTTTTATTAAAAAAATTTCCCGAACCCCCGGCCGGGTTCTGGGATTTCTGGAAGGAAATTCCAAAAGATCCTTTTTCTACCGAGCTCTGGTTGAAATCCGTTGAAAAAGGAAATCATCTCGGTGGGAGAATGGAGCTTCTAAGACCCAATACTGCAATTGAAATGACAATGGAAGATTGCAGACCGGAACTCGCGCGAAAACTTTTGTCTAAAAAATCATTTTGGAAATTAGAAAGTCAGTATGGTTCTTCGCAATATTTTAGACTGATACGTTGCGAAGACGAGGAAAAAGAAAAGGAATTATTTCAATTGCTCAAACTGGCGGGCGCGGACCCGGGTAAAGCCGATTGGATCCAAGAAAACGGAAGCGGTTGGGGCTCTCCTCTTTGTGATGCTATCGAAACAATGGTTAGTTTATCTTTTCCCGCAAAAGATCAAAGTGAATACGAACGATATCAGAGACGTGTTTTGAGGTTACTCAAAATGGGCGCAAGTCCCAATTGTTATGTTTTAGATCCAAATCATATGGATCGTCCACTTATAACTGCTTTGGATGCGGTTCGAAAATGCGGATTGAAAGATTTGGAGAAATTGCTAATCTCCTACGGCGCTCAAGATCAACTCAAACTTCCCTTAAGAACAGCGATCGTTTCGGGAAATCAAAAGAAAATCAAAGATCTAATCGATAAAGGAGCGATTATCGATTCGGAAGCATTACACTTAGCGGCAAACGAAAAAATCCTGAAGTTGCTTGTAGAAGAATACAATTCTTTAGAAAGTTCATTGATACATGATTCTATTTTTCAAATCGAAAAAGATGGCTTAGGACTTTTACCGTTTCTTTTAAAAAGCGGATTTTCTCTCAAAGTGCGTATTCTAAAAGACTCTCCAATTATGACCGGTTACGTTATGAGATACAGCTGTGCAATTTACACACTCGTCACATCCGATGACGTAAAATTAAAATCTTTATTACAAACCTACGATTTTAAAGAATATTCCTGTCGTGGATGGTTTACCCCTCAGGAAATAACAAGCGACGACTCTTTTAAAAAATATTATGAAAAGGAAATTAAAAATTTAAAATTGGTAGAAACATTATTCCCCGAGATCAAAGAGGAGTCTTTCGTATCAAGATGAATCGTACGTGATTGCTCTTAGAAAAAAGATAAACAACTCGATTGAGGATTTGTAAAAAAATTTGGGCTATCGGATCGTTTTGTATAACAAAGAACGAACGCATCAAGATAAGTATTGTTTTGGCAAAACTTCGATACAGAGATTTCTTGACAAGAGGGAATTAGCTAAAAAAGTGTTTCGACAACTTGCACATTTCTTAATGAACTTGAAAAAACTGTCAGATCTTATTTTGACTATTACAGATTAGTATACCCTTTATTTCAAAACTCTTGACACTTGGAAGTGATTGAAATGTTTCGACATCTTAGAATATACCTATAGTGTCCTTGGAAACAAGGGAGTTTCCTAAATAAGTTTAAAAAACTGAAATTCAGTAACGTTTTTAGCGCCCATTCTTTCCGAGGGGAGTAACTCTCGCGGACAATTTTCTATCTTTGCTCAAATTTGCACAAAGCGGTCAGAAGCCCGATTTTTCCCGGATTCCCTTATTTTCTTCGAAAATTACCTAAGCAAATTTCCGATTTTACCGATTCTTCATAGCAGGGATCGGATAAAAAAGATGAAACAAGAGGAATGGTTGGAGCAATTAACGAAACTTTTTCAGGATGAGATCAATCTTTACTCAAACGTCCTGGAATTAGAAACACAAAAGTCTGTCGCTGTCGTTCAAGCCGATGGAAAATCCCTGGAAGCAATTACAAAAAAGACATACGAACTTTTGGTGATGGCTTCTGAGATCGAAAGAGTTCGGATGAAATCGATCGAAGAGGTATATCGTTCTAAAAATTTCTCTCTGCCAGAAACCGGAGCTCTGACCTTATCCGATTTTTTAAATCAATTGGATCGTGATTCCAATTTTAGATTAAAAGAATACGGCTCTTCTCTGAAATCGATTCTTCATCGATTGAAAGAAAAAATTAAATCCAATGAAAAATTAATCTTAACTCGTCAGGAAATTCTTTCACGCACGATCGATGCGATGCGCGAAAAAGCTTCAGAATCTGAACTGAGTACGTATGGTTCTGGAAAAGAACCCGAACGGAAACAAGCAAAAAGACCCGCTCTGATGCTGAATGCTTCCGCATAAATGATAGAACATTTTTATAATTAGGAGGATGCCATGGGATCCACATTTTCAGGACTTGAAATCGGAAAGCGGGGTTTAACCGCTCACCAACAGGCGCTTCAAACAACCGGTCATAATATTTCCAACGCGGACAATAAACAATACGCGAGACAAAGAGTCACAATGACTGCGATGGATCCTTTATACGATCCGTCTCTAAACCGCGCAAATCTTCCGGGACAAATCGGCCAGGGAGTTGAAATCGCTTCGATTGAAAGAATCAGAGATAATTTTATCGATGATAGAATCATCGAAACATCCGGAACGAAAGATTATTGGGCGGCTCGTAACGAATACTTATACCAATTAGAAACTGTTTTTAACGAACCAAATGGAACTACACTCAGAACCTTGATGGATAAGTTTTGGTCTTCTTGGGAGGATCTTGCGAACTATCCTGAAGACAACGCTCATAGATCCGTAGTTTTGGAAAAAGCGAACGGACTTGGAAGTAGAACAGAAGACGTCTATCGTAAGCTGGCTCAATTGAGAGACCAAGCAAACCGAGAGATCGAAACTAAATCATATCATATGAATACGATCGCTGAAAACATTCGTACTTTGAACGAAAGAATCGGTAAATCGGAAGCTCTCGGAGATCGTCCAAACGATCTCTATGACAAACGAGACGCTCTTTTACAGGAACTTTCTTCCTTAGTGGATATTACGATCGGCCGTTCCGATGAGGACGAGCTGATGGTCTTTATCGGTCAGCAGATATTTGTTCAAGGGAATAAGGCTAACAAGATCGATGTTCTTGGTAATCCATCCAAAGACGGACTCCTGGATTTATATTGGGGGGCAACGGGAGATCCGGTTCTTTTGAGAAAGGGAAGACTTCAGGGGCTGATCGAAGTCCGCGATAAAATCATTCGTGAGAAGATCGATCAAGTGGATTCTCTTTCGATCAACGTCATGGATGCGGTGAACGAAATTCACAAAGACGGTTTTGGTATCAGTGGAAATACGAACCAAGCTTTCTTTAACATCCGTGCCCTATCTATCAATACGTTCGGAGAATACGATTCCAACGGAGACGGACAAAACGACGTCACTGCAATCTTTCGTGTAACCGGTCGAAACACAATCGATCCGGATCGACCGATCGGAATCAACGGAACGATTAGTTTTAATCAATCGGACGCAAAAGAAGCTCCCGTATTGATTCCATACTCAACAAACGATACGTTAAACGGTATTATCAAAAGAATCAACGCTTCGAGATCCGGGGTCGTGGCTTATATGAACCATGACAATCAATTGGCTTTGAAAGCCACGGTTGCGGACGATCATCCCAACAAGAATTTTATCCTGAGACACGTGGAAGACAGCGGTGATCTTTTGGTGGGAATGACCGGAATCTTGATGGCGTCCGGACCCGCGGGAGCATATGATTATAAACGTCTGGGTGAAATCAACAAGCTACAGTCTCGTCCCGAAGACATCACCCTAACTCCTCACTTTCATCCTTCTTCACATTTTAGAATTGCAGATTCAATCGCGAATAACGTGGCGAACATCGCCGCTGCAAGAGGAAAGGACGTAGGCGGCACGGGGGATTACAATTCTCCGGGCGGCCAAAAGGATGGAAGAAACGCGCTTATGGTTGCGTCCGCGTTGAGGAACAATCCAGTCATGGTCGATTATTCCAAAACCACTGACGACTTTTACAATACGTTGATTTCCAAATTGGGAACGGAAGCTCGCGAAGCAAAACAAGAATTCGGAATTCAAAGCGATCTGATGGCCGAGCTGGAAAACATGAGACAGTCCGTTATGGGGGTAAATCTGGATGAGGAAATGGCCAATATGGTTCAGTTTCAGCATTCTTATAACGCTTCCGCAAAGATGATCAATACGATGAACGAAATCTTAGATACGATAATCAATCGTTTAGGTGTTTAATCTTTCCGAAATCTTTCGGTGAGTAAGGAGAGAATATTATGATGCGCATAACAAACATGATGCAGAACAACAGCTTGGTTAAGAATTTGAATCGGCACCAGCTACTCATGGACGAAACGCAGAATCAACTCGCTACCGGACAAAGAATTCGTCTTCCGTCCGATGAACCGGGTCGCGCAACAAATCAAATGTTTTTTCGTTCCAGACTGAACGAGTTGGATACGTTTCAGCGAAATATAGACGACGGCAATTCTCGTCTTCAGCAAATCGACGGGGAATTGGATCGAATCGGTTCCTTATTTCAAAGAGCGAGAGTTCTCGCGGTTCAGGCATCGAACGGGATCTATCAAGGAGATAAAGGTTTTGAACTCGAGATCGCGATCGGAAAAGAGATCGATGAAATTCTAAGATCGTTAGTCGACATCGCAAATACAAGAGACGCGACCGGTCGGCCATTGTTTGGAGGACACGTAATCGAAAGACCTCCTTTTGAAGCGATCGAATCCAAAATCAAAGGACTTCAAGGGATCGAACTCAAAAATCAATTTATCGGGGTTGAATATCGCGGCGATATCGGCGAACAGCTCAGAGAGATCGAAAAGGGAGAATACATTCCGGTAACGATTCCGGGGAACAAGGTTTTCTGGGGAACCAATATGAGCATCACGAGTAAGGTGGATAACTCGGGTTATATCGCTTCATCGGATCAGAAATTTAAAATTGACGGAGTTGAAATTCATATCTCAGCGGGGGATACGATCGACGATATCATCGACAAGATCAACAATTCTCCTTTGGAAGTGAAAGCAAACAAACTCGCGCAGGACAATATCAGTTTAAGTTCGACGGCCCCGCATCAAATCTGGATGGAAGACACGGAAGGCGGAACGATTTTAAGGGATATCGGATTGGTCGATTCCGCCACTTCGGAACCTCCTAATAATTATTCCAAGTCTGCAACGGTAACAGGGCTTTCTATTTTTGACGTGATGATCCAATTTAGAAACGATCTCATCCAAAAAGATCAGGAAAGAATTTCAGGTCGCGATCTTCAGGATTTGGATCTTGCGATGGAAAATATTCTCCGTTACAGAGCCGTAGTCGGCGCAAGGATGAATCGCATGGAAGAGCACGCTCAACGTGTGGATTTTGATAAATCATATATGACCGAACTTCTTTCTAAAAACGAGGGGATCGATTTTCCTGAAACCATCATGAACATGAAGTGGTTGGAAACGGTTCACCAATATGCTCTCAATGTCGGATCAAAAATTATTAAACCGACATTGATGGATTTTCTGAGATAATGGAATATTCTGCAAAGGAAATTCTGGGGTAAAAACTTAAGATGGGAATTGAGATTCAAACAAAACCGTTTGGAAAAATACAAATATCGGAAAAACAAATTCTCGCCTTTCCAGAAGGTTTGCTAGGATTCGAAGAATATAAAAAATTTGCTTTAATCGAAGAAGAGGAGGAATCCGTTTTTAAATGGTTGCAGTCTATTGAAGAAGTGGATCTTGCTTTTGTAGTCATTCCTCCTTCTCTTTTTAAGAAAGAATATAAACCGCTGATTCCGGAACAGGAACTGCAAATGATAGGAATCGCGGAAATGAAAGAAGGTCTAACGTTAGTTATCGTTACGATTCCTGGAGACGATCCGGCGCTTATGACAGCGAATATGCAAGGGCCGATTCTCATTAATAAGGAAACTCTGATCGCAAAACAATTTATATCAAGAAACGAATCTCATTCCGTTCGGGAGAAAATTCTCGAATCCGCTGCCGTGGAGATAAGTTAAGTGCTGGTTCTTGCAAGACGAACCAACGAGTCGATTATGATCGGCGATGACATCGAAATCGTCATCGTCGATATCAAGGGTGATCAGGTAAAGATTGGTGTCAAGGCTCCGAGGACTGTTTCCGTACATAGGGCTGAGGTTTACAAAGATATCCAAGAAGAAAATAAAAAGGCAGCCGGAACCAAGATCAAACCGGAGGATCTCGGAAAGATCGGAAATATTCTTAAAAAGAAAGACGCAGGTAAAAAAGAGTAATCCTACTTGCTTGATTTTTTTTTGATCAATATCTTTTGAAACGCCTCAAAATGAACGTCTTTCGTTTACTTCTTATCCCGTTTTTATTCTTGTCCTGTGTTTCCGGGATACGCAAAGAACTCAATTATTCATCCGATTCAATCGCATTCTATTCGTTTGAAAATTCTCCGAGACTTCCTTCTTGGTTGGACTCAAAAGCGATTTATATCAAAAACGATCAAGGTAAAAGTTATAAAACATTGATAGAAAATACTTTGTATCATTTGGGAAATAAGAACGATTCCCTTTTTAATGATACGGCGCTTCGAATCTTTTCGAAAGAATTGAGCGGTGAAATCGCCGAACGCTCGTTTCAGAATTTCGAAAGGAATCCGAATCAACCGTATCAACTTTGGATTTTGAAAAAAGAAGATTCTATCAATCCGGGAAGAAGAATACGAAGAAGTGTATTTTTATTATATTCGACTGCGGATTCTTTTCATTTTGTATTTTTAGAATTGAATCAGTTTATCGATTTTCAAACTCCGTATAGTTTTCAGGACTGGGCAAATTATTCTCTATCGGAATCAAATATCAGACCGTCTTTGGAAGTTTTTATACCGGATTCTGCGATCGGCACGATTTCTTATTTCAAAGCTGAGAATTCAAATGAATCCGTAAAATATCATATTTTTACTAAATTCAATCCGGTAAAGGATTCGAATTTTACTAAAGAGGAAACTCGAAATTCTCCTTTTAAAGATACTGAGAAAAGACTGCTCGAATTGAAAAGTCTATATGATAAGAAATTAATTTCCGAAGAAGAATACAAAAAAAAGCGCGAAGAGATCTTAAAATCTCTTTGATCGGACAAAATGAATCCATTTCCTCTTCAACAATTCAATCGATCCTAATATTATAGACTCTTGCTGAATTATAATTTGACTTTTGTAGCCAAAGTCGGATTTGCTTTTAGAAGGAGAATTTTCAAAAAATCGGAGCGGCTCGTTAAGAGCCACCCCGTAGGGAATAGTGAAGAGAATTGGATTTTTCCATTTTGAACTTTATGGAAAATTCAAGATGGAAAAGTTTCCTATAATGAACATATCCGAAAAACGGGGTCTAAAAGACAGAGAAAAATCGCTTTATGCGACTTATTTTTAGAGAATCAGTGTTTCTTATTTATAAAGCGGAATCAATTGATAAGTGATTTGTAATTGATCGGATGCTTTTGTTACCAAATCATCTAATTTACGGCGTTGACTCGAAGCGACTGAAGTTAACCAGCCACTTTTCCCTCCTTTTCTTGACGATCCGCTTCAAAAGCCGCCTCTAACTGACGCATGGAGTTTTTTGAAAATTTGATAAATTCTTTTTCGTCGTCTTTAATTTGAAATTGTCCCTTAAGTGTGAGTTCATCGTGTGCTCTGAACTTTCTTACTTTCTGTTCAACTTCCGAATCCATAAACCCTAAATGACTGAGAGTTTCGCCCGCCAATTCCAGAGCGGATGCAAACGTATCTCTGCGTATAATTTTTACTCCGAGCTCCATTAGTTTAAAGACATGTTCCCGATTTCGCGCTCTTGCTATAATGGTCAGGTTTGGAAATTGTTTTTTAACCATTTCCGCGACTTTGACGGATACTTCTATATCTTGAATCGCTAATATAAATAGATCCGCCTGCTCCGCTCCAGCGGATCTCAATAAACTGAGTTTACTTGAGTCGCCATAGTAGATCTTATATCCGAATCTTCTTGCTAAATTGACCTGTTCAGGATTGTGTTCCAAAGCCGTGAATCCGATTCTGTGTACAAATAGCATCCTTGCGATGATCTGCCCGAATCTTCCAAAACCGGCGATGATTACTCGATTTTGCTCTTCTATCTTATCCGCCTCTTGTTCTACGGAATTTTTAAAAATCAATTCAGTAAACTTATCTTTGACGATAGCAAAAATCGGAGTAAGTCCCATGGAAAGTGTCACTACCGCGATGACTAAGTCCGCTCTTTCTCTTGGTAAAATCGATAAGGAAACTCCGACTCCTAAAATTACAAACGCGAATTCGCCGCCTTGTGAAATTGTTACGGCCAGATTTAGAGAGGATTCTTCGTTTTGTTTTGAGATTCTGCCTAACGCGTAAAGAACTCCCGCTTTGATAAACATCAATCCCAAAGCAAAAAGAATCACAAGAATCGGATCCTTTAAAACTTCTCCGAGATTGATGGACATACCGACCGCTAAAAAGAAAAGTCCTAAAAGAAGTCCCTTAAAAGGTTCTAGATTGGATTCCAATTCGTGACGGTATTCGGAATCCGCAAGAATGACCCCGCCTAAAAAAGAGCCTAAGGCCATCGACAAACCGACCTGATCCATGAGCAGTGAAACTCCGACCACGATCAGCAAAGACAACGCTGTAAAGATTTCATGATTGCCGGAGGACGCCACGAGTCTGAAAAGAGGTCGGGCTAAGAACCTTCCCGCTAAGATGACCGCAAGGATCGTTCCAATTGCCGGTAAAATTTGTCTCCACGTTTCCTGAGATCCCGAGCCTTCGACCGTCTCCCCTAAAAAGGGAAGAATAGCCATGATCGGAATTACCGCAAGATCTTGGAACAGCAAGATTGCGAATGCGGATCTTCCGTGTGCAGTGTTGAGTTCGTTTTTTTCTCCCAAAACTTGAAGCGCAAATGCGGTGGAAGATAAGGAAATGCTAATGCTGATTACGATGGCCTGTGCTTTTTCGAGACCTAAAAACGAAAGAATTACGAAAAAAATAAGCGAAGAAAGAACCACCTGCAAACCGCCGAGCCCAAAAATGGGTCTGCGTAAAATCCAAAGTCTTTGTGGCTTTAATTCCAAACCGATGAGAAATAAAAGTAATACGACTCCGAACTCAGATAAGTGAAGAATACTTTGCACATCGGTGATAAGCCCGATTCCCCAAGGTCCGATGATCCCTCCCCCGATCAGATAGCCGACTACCGATCCCAATCCGATTTTTTTAAAAAGCGGAACAGCAATGACTGCTGCCCCGAGAAATATGATTAGCGTTAAGAGTAAATTATGATCTTGCATTCTTTTTCCTAAATTCTTAGACGATATGATTAAAATTGAGAATGTTTAAAAAGTTTGATAAACGAATTTGCAAACGAATAGGCGTCACCGGGCCATCTTGCCGAAATATAATTTCCATCGATCACGACATGCCCCCGTTCCGGTTTTGTATGACTATCTCTAAAGATGGGTTTTGGACCAAAGTGAAAATCATCCGGACTTTTTAAAGCTGCCTTTACCTCATCTTCTACGGATTGAGGATAGGTTCGATAGTAATCCCCTAACCACAATTTAGTCAGGTTCCAAGCCGCCATCTCTTGAGACTTTAAAAGAGCGGTTGTTCTCTTACCGTGCAAAATGGAACGATCCGTATCGGGATGTTTGCTTCTCGCTGCTAAAACGACTCCGTGACAAATCGCACCTAGAGGTTTCCCTGTAGCAAAAAACTTGCCTACAAAACTTTGAAGCGGTTTCGATTCTAGATATTCCTTCATACCGGGAGCATGACCCCCAGGCAAGATCAGTCCTGAAAAATCTTCCGGTTTCAGATTTTGATACGAATAGGGATTGAGAAAATTAGAATCCGATATCATTTCCTGATACGCGGTTCTTGCATTTTTATGGGCGATTAAGATCGGCCTCCAAAGACCAAGTCCCTTACCTGATAACATTCTAAAATCCGCTTTTCCGGGTCTCCCGTCAGGAGTTGCAAAAAAAACTTCAAAGTTGTTTTCTTTCAAAATTTTCCAAGGAATCGCACTTTCGGAAGGATCAAAATCATTTGAGGGTAAAGGAATCAGAATTTTTAATTTGGAAGTCATGGTATCGATTGTATCTTTTCCTCTCAAAAATCAACTCCTAACGGCCTCTAAAATAGGTTTTATTGAAAGTCAAAAAATTTTCTTGACTGAAAATAAAAGATTTAATTTTATAAAATTAAATTGTGCACAATCTAAATGGAGATTGATATGAGCCAGACTTTATATGATTTAACTGCCACCTTAAATAGCGGTAAAGACCAAAAACTGGAGGATTACAAGGGGAAAGTTATTTTGATCGTGAACACAGCGAGCCAATGTGCTTTTACACCTCAATACGAAGGTCTTCAGGCATTGTATAACAAATACAAAGGAGAAGGTTTGGAAATTTTAGGATTTCCTTGTGATCAATTCAAACACCAGGAACCGGGTTCGGATGAAACGATCAAATCTTTTTGCCAGAGAAATTACGGAGTCGAATTTCCTATCTTTAAAAAAATCGACGTAAACGGAGACGATGCTCATCCGGTGTTTCGTTTTTTGAGAAAAAAAGCGTCAGGATTTTTTGGCGATTCGATTAAGTGGAATTTTACAAAATTCTTAGTGGATAAACAAGGAAATGTAATCAAACGTTACGCTCCCATTACCACTCCCGAAAAGATTGAAAAAGAAATCCAAGCGCTTTTAAAAAAATAAGGATTTTGAGCCCGCCTTGTTTTTTAAGACGGGTCTATTTATGAGTACAAAGGATTTACTTTTAGAAAATCAAATTTGTTTTCCACTCTATGCTTGTTCGAGAGCGGTCACCGCGTTATATAGACCGATTCTCGAAGAGCTGAGCCTTACGTATCCTCAGTATTTGGTTCTTCTTGTTTTATGGAAAGAGGACGGAAGCAGCGTAAAAGAAATCGGTAAAAAACTCCATCTTGATTCGGGAACTTTGACTCCCTTATTAAAACGACTTGAAGAATCGGAACTCGTAATTAGAAAACGGTCTCTGAACGACGAAAGATCCGTGCAGATCTTTCTTTCTTCAAAAGGAAAAAAGCTCAAGGAAAAGGCCGTTTGTGTTCCCGGAAAACTTCTTGAAAATTTGAATATCGATAAAAAAACGCTCCTTGATCTAAAAAACGATTTGGATCGTTTGTTGCTTCTCCTTTCCGATCCGGTGGAAGCATAACTTTACGATTTCGATTTTAGAATGTTTTGAATTCCTTCTTCGAAGGTTGTTTTAAAACGAAAATTTAAATCCTTTTCAAAACGACTAGAATCCACGATCGAAGATTCCTGAATGTATTCTATGTTGATTTTCTTTTTTAAAATCTTTGAAATCAGAAAATTAACGATATTGAATAAAAATAAAATAAACCCTTTCAGTCTCAGTCGGACAAAAAACTTCCCGGGGATAAGTTTTGAAAAAAGAGATTCTATTTCTTGAGAGGACAAAACT
This sequence comes from Leptospira sp. WS92.C1, assembly GCF_040833975.1. Taxonomy (NCBI): domain Bacteria; kingdom Pseudomonadati; phylum Spirochaetota; class Leptospiria; order Leptospirales; family Leptospiraceae; genus Leptospira; species Leptospira gorisiae. Next base: position 4,007,582 of record NZ_CP162130.1, on the reverse strand, counting down.
TCGGGATATGCGATATTATATATTTTTCCGGATGCTTTTTTCCATTTTTCTAAAATCAAAAGAATGGCTTCCACCACGTCTGAAGAATAGACCATCGATTTTTTGAAGTTCGGATTTCCGGAGTAAAGCAAAATTCCGTATTGAAATAACCGCAGCAGTTTATTGAGAAAACTCTTATTGGTTGGACCAAAAACGGAGGCGATTCTTAAAATGACAAAAGGGTTTTTGGATTTTTCTACGAGAGATTCACATTCTATCTTTGATATCGCATAAAAGGTATTACCCTTTAACGGCGATTTTTCGGTGACAGCGGTTTCGGAAAAACCGTACACGGACGTTGAACTTGAAAATAAAATTCCCGTTTTTTGATTCTTTGCCGCAATTTTAAGGATATTCGCGGTTGGGATTTCGTTTCCTAACTTGTATTCTTCGAGACTTGTCGCTTCTCCGCTTACTTTTCCTGCGAGATGAATGATAAAGACGGGATTTTCTTTGGTTTTGAATTCTTTCGTTTTTTCCAAATCAAATTCAATAAAAACAAAGTTTGGATCAAAGCGTATCAAATTTGGAAAGGATAAAAGATTTCTTCCAAGGCAAAGTACTCTGTATTTTTTTAACAACTCCGGAACTAAAACAAGTCCTAAGGAACCGCTTCCCCCGGTAACGAGAATTGTCTGAATCATATTCTCCCGCTTTTCACCAATCAATTTTGGCTCTTAGTTCAAAATTGATTCTATCCGATCAAATAGAACTACTTTTTCTTATCTAACATCCCTCCTATCAAAAAATATTCATGTATTTTTTTGTTTTTTCATCTGGACAGAGTTAAAATAAGAATCAAAATAGTAGTTTGAAATTTAAACTCAGAGAAGGATCACCATGAAACAAATTATTTCGACGTTTATCATCTTGGCATGCTTGCTCGTTCTTTCCTTTTGCACTTCCGAAGAGAAAAAACAACCCGCGAAACAGGAATTTCAACACAACTCCGATATCAGAACGTTTGAAGTCGGAATGGTCAAAGAAGGAGATAAACGTTTAAAGGCGGAAGCTGTTTTAGGAACCCCTTCTGTAGAACTCAATACTCAAGACGGTGCAGTATTGGAATGGTATTTAGTTTCTACGGACTATCAGAAAAATTCTTATAAAACATTGGCTGAAAAACCAACCTCCATCACGGAAGATACGAAGTTTATCAAACTCATTATCGATAAAAAAGGTGTGATCAAAAAAATGGAGTATAAACTCTAATCGTTGTTAGATTGAGCTCAAATATCGTCCTCTAATAAATCAAGTCCCGCAAGTCCTACGATAAAATCAAGTAGCTCTGCGGGATTGATTCCGAATCGTAAACCGACGTAAATTCCCAAATACACTTCGATTTGATAAAGAAAACTTTTTGGATAACCGTCTTTTGATTTGTTAAGAATTTTTAAAGCGTTTTGAATCGAAGGATCGTTTCTATCAAAATTTTGTTCTTCGATAAATCTGCGATAGAATTCCTCCTTTTTTCTTTTCCTTCTTTCCGCAATCGGAATATTATAAAACGAAAGAAAGCGGAGTTTGTGGCTTTTGATATTGTATCGTTCATTTAGAAATTCAGGTACCTGATCGCCCGGCACTTTGCTGTTTTCCAAATTTTTTAATTCTTCCTTCATCTCCGGAGAAATTTCCTCATTCTCCATTGCTTCCGAAGTTTGAGTTTCGACATTCAAAGGAAAAAAAGTATCACTTCCTAACATTCCAAAAATCAGCTGTTGCGCGCGATACGAACCAAAGTTTCCCCCGCGAAGTCCGTATCCTTTTCCCAAATCTTTTTTTCCTGAGGAGGTTTCGCCGCCTTGAAAAACAAAACCCGCTGCTAAAGGACCGATTCTGATTCCGGTTCCGTATCCGGGCGTTTCGATACCCGCGGTAAGAATATCTTTCAAATCGTTTTTTCTGTTTTGCAGATAGGTCGCACAACCGATGAGATTGGGAAGGACAACGATTAGCAATAAACATAAATAATAGAATTTGTTGCTGCTCGTTTTTGATTTTAATAAAATCACAAATCCAGTCTCTTTTATTTCGCTTCTTAGGCAACCCGGAAAAAGAAAACAAACGATCCTTGTTTTCTGATTGTTTCAAGGATAATAGGGCTCTCAATAGCAATCAGTATGGAAGAAATAAAAACTTCGGGACCGTGTTTGGCAAATATCGCGGTTTTAGGGGGAGGACCGATGGGGATCTTCCTATCAACCTATCTTTCCCCAAAAACAGAAGATTTGTATTTATGGTATGATGATAGAAAACGTGCTGAAAAAATTGAAAAGGGAAGAATCGCTTCCCTATTGGAAGACTCGATCACTTTGCCCGAGAACGTTCGAGTTACGAGCGAGTTTGGTTTTTTAAAAAAAGGCTCTTGGATTTTGATCATAGCGGTTCCTTCGCGTTTGATGGAAGGAATTTTGGAAGAACTGATAAAGGTTTTGGATAAAGACGTCCCCCATTTTATTTTTACATTTACAAAGGGAATTTTATCGGTTTCTACAAGACGCAAAACAAATTGTATTACATATTCTGAATACATAGAAAAACTTTCTCTTGCGAGCGGTTTTACCTCGTTGGAATACACGGCCGTAAACGGTCCGAATTTATTGGGGGAATTAAAACGCGAACATCATAGTTTTTACTGTTTAGCATCGTCCGGATCAAAGTCCATAGAAATCTTTGAATCCTTATTTAACGGATCCAAACATCACACAAAATCATACGAGGATTTAAACGGTCTTGAATTGTTCGGAGCCATGAAAAATCCGATTGCGATCGCATGTGGTATCGCTTCCGGAATCCCGGAATGTGGCAGCAACTTCGAGGGTGAGTTGATTAGTCTCGGATATTCGGAAATTGTCCTTCTTTTAGAAACATTAGAAATTCCTACTAGACCCGTCCAAGAATACGGATTGGCGGATCTCATTTCTTCCTGTACTTCCCGATACAGCCGAAACAAGGCGTATGGACATCGTTTTGTTCGAAAGCTGATTTCCGGCGAAGATCAACCGAATCTCATCGAAAGGATTGAATTGTTTTTTAATCCCGCAGAATTCATTCAAAAAGAAGTAAGTCAAAGCGAAAGTCATGTGGAAGGCGCGTTTGTCCTTTCTTCGATCATCGCTTTGGCGGAGGAAAAAAAAGTTGAGATCCCTCTTTACAATACTCTATTTCAGATTCTTACAAGACGTGTTTCTCCGACCGAGCTGATTCGATTTGTATCCAAATCCACTTCGGACGAGGTGCGTCATATTTCAAAAACCGCGACCAAACGTTCCGGGATGGGAATGACTTCCGGAAAAAAATTTCAACAAGCTCTGGGTAAAAATGTTCTGCGTCAAGTGAATGGACATCCAGGAATGACAGATCGGGTTATCAAACAATCTACCTTGATCGTTAAATCTTTAAAAAAGCGATACGAGGAAGCGCAGGAATCCAACGATATCACGGATCTTTTGCAAATTCCCAAAGAGATTCAGCTTTGGAAGGAAGTTGAAAAGAATTTTCAGGAAAAAGGAAGTAAAGACTTATCCAGAATCCTGGATTTTTACGTATCCGAAATCGCGGATGATTACAAACCGTTTTTACGAGACACTTTGATTCATTTGATCGCGCCAACTCGATTTATTTTTAGCGGTTTTAAATCCGGAGCGGGTCTTCCAAAAATCGGAGGATGTATCAAGGAAATAAAAGCCTTAGCATCGCGTTATGATATTCTTTATACGCCCACTCACCGATCTCATTTGGATTCCGTGGAAGTTGCGTTCGGTTTAAAATGGTTGGGTCTTCCGGTTCCAAGATACGCCGCTGATAAAAAAGTGATGGCCACTCCCGGTTTGGCGAGTATTCTCAAATCGCTCGGGGCATACATGGTAGACAGAAAAAGAAATCGGAATATTCTATATTTGGAATGTTTGACTCAATATTCTACTATGATGCTCGAAGCGGGAATCCCGACTCTCGTATATCCCGAAGGAACTCGTTCGAGAACCGGAGGAATCATTCCGATCAAAACGGGAATTTTATCCACTTCCGTGGAAGCTTATAAACACACCGGATCGGAGGTCATTGTGGTTCCGATCGCGTTGTCTTATGAAAACGTTCCGGAGGACGAGGAGTTTTGCGGAAGCGATAAAAAGCCTGGATTTAGAGATTTTTTTTATAAAAGAACGGAAGTTTATATGGATCTTTGCGAACCGATACCGGTTTCAAAATACATTCATGAAGAGGATCCGACCGGCTCGATCGGTTTTGAAATTACGCAAGGTTGGAAAAAATACCGTCGAATTTTACCCAATCAGTTGCTCGCAAGATTGTTGGTCGAATCAGGAACGGAGACACCGATTTCTTTTTTGGAATTAAAGGCGATGATAAAAGAAGCGGTTCTTACCAAAAAGGGAAATTATCTGGCCCGGGATCCCGACGAGATTTTAAACAAAGGAACCAAAGTTTTAAAACAGAGAAGGATGATTTCCGTTGAAAACGGACTCGTAAAAGTATTGGATCCGAATTTGATCCAATACTATGCAAATATGTGCACCGACGAAATTCCCTAATCCACTTTGATCTTGGATGCAAGAAGAACGGCTCGTTTGCGAAGAGAGGAAATCTCCTCGCCTCCGCGGCGCGAATAAGCGAGTGTTACACCCATTCTGCGATACGGTCTTGTGGTCGGTTTTCCAAAAATTCTAAAATCCGATTCGGGCATTCCGGACGCGATATCCAATCCGCTGACTTCGGGGGATTTTCCATCGGTTTTGGCGAGAATTACAGCGCTTGCCCCTTTTCTTTCCGAGGTGATTTCGAAAATCGGAATTCCTAAAATCGCTCTTAAGTGCAGTTCGAATTCGTTGAAGTTTTGTGTTCCGGCTAACGTAACCATTCCGGTATCGTGAGGTCTGGGGGAAAGTTCCGAAAAATAAACCTGATCCTTTGTAAGAAAAAATTCCACACCCCAGATTCCCGCACCCGTCAATTCCCTTGTTACCAAATCCGCCATTCTTTGCGCTTCCGCCAACTGAGTTTCGAAAATTTCTGCAGGCTGCCAACTTTCCTGATAATCCCCTCTTTCTTGTCTGTGACCGATCGGCGGACAGAAAAGTGTTTTTCCGTTTTTCTGAGTTACGGTCAACAATGTGATCTCGGATTCGAAAGGAATAAATTCTTCCACGATTACTTCCGCTGCACCGGCTCTTCCCTTTGTTTGAGATGCTTCCCAAGCTTTGGAAATATCGTCTCCAGACTTGATCACGGATTGACCTTTACCGGAAGAGGACATAAGCGGCTTGATCACACAAGGAAAACCTAATTCTTGAATCGCTTTTTTAAGTTCTTCTTCAGTGGAAGCGTATTGATATTTTGCGGTTAAAAGCTTTAATTCTTTCGCAGCCAAATCGCGGATCGCTTTTCGATTCATCGTAAAGTTCGCGGCCTTTGCGGATGGAACGATTTGATACCCTTGTTTTTCGTATTCGTAAAATCTTTCGGTTCGAATTGCTTCGATTTCCGGAACGATCAAATCCGGTTTGTGTTTGGCGACGACTTGGTCTAAAAGATTGCCGTCTAACATGTTGATGATTTCTTTTTCGTGAGCGACCTGCATTGCGGGAGCGTTGTCATAAGAATCGACCGCAATTACATGTTGCCCGAGTCTTTGGGCCGCGATTACGAATTCCTTACCGAGTTCCCCGGATCCGAGGAGAAGAATTTTCTTTTTCATAGTCCTGCTGGCAGACTGAAAGAATTGTTGGAAAGATCAAAAAGAAAAATGTTATATAGAAAAGAAAATAAGATGAGTTCTAAAAAGAGGTTCGAACTTCGGAAAGCAAACCCCTGATCCGTTTTTTATTTCGATTTTGTTTTGATCTGAAAAGATTGATAATCTACATAGTCTATTTCGTTTTTATTCAGTCGTTTTACTCCGGATGGGGTATGGAGAATCAGCTTATCCCCGATTTGAGTGACGACGGCTCCCGAAAGTTTCGTTCCATCGGTCTTGACGACAATTTCAAGAATATTGTAATACTCTCTGATTTTCGCCTCGTCTTTGAGTTCGTTGGATTGCGCCGTAGTTTCGATTTTTTTCAAAGCCTCTTCGAGCTTGGAGTCATGATCCGCTTGTATTTCCATTGAAACCGAAGCGATGACAGGCTGAGTAGAGTCCGGATTTTTTTCCTTCAGCGCTTTGACTACTAAATCCGGATTTGTTTGAACCAATGTTTCTATTTCCGCCGCCTCCTGCGGGGTTTCTGTAAATTCCACTTTCCGAAAATCATGATTCTCCGTTTTCTTGATCGCATCAAATTGCTTGGAGATATCCTCGTTTTGCTCCATTCTTGTAACGACAAGTTGAATCATATCGTCTAAACTCGGCTCTATATACGAAGAATCGCCGTTTTCCAACACAACTTCGTTTTTTTCCAAAAATGTTATAAAGTCATTATACAATTCTTTATCTTGCGCTTTGTTGTTTTCTATAATGTCTTTCGGAATTTTAAAAGAGATAGCGACGGCGCCTTCATAAACTTTTACCTTGGGAGGTTTCCCCTCTGTTAACTCAAAAGAGAATGTGGTTCCGCGAACTCCTGCGACTGCGGTTGGGGTAGTTAGAAAAAAAGATTCTTTTGATTTGAGTTTATTCGCTTTGATCAACAATTCCCCCGTTTGAACATACAAATTCGTATTCGGTTTGGAGCCGCTCGAAATATCTTTCAATGTTATTTTACTAAAGGATTTCATTCGAATGATATCGCCGTTTGCCGTTTGAACGTCGATCGAACCGGATCCGATTTTGATCGTATCGTTTTCTCTAACGATAAAGCCTGGTGCGGATTTTATTTTTTTACCGTTTCGTTCGATTTCAACGTTTCCATTTTGAAAGATCACGATCATTCCGGAAGGAGTTTGGTCTTCTTGTAAAAACAAAGAGAAAATAATGCTGCAAGAAAAAAAGGAGAAAGATAGAATGATAAGGGTAGTTTTTTTAAAATTTTTTGCCAACATCATAATTTTCCTATGGGTTCTATAATAATTAACCGTTGATGTTATATGAATTTCCAGAATGAGTCTACATTTTATTGAGAATCCGAATGATCCGTAAAAGAATCGGATTTTATAAATGAAAGAAAAGAATTACCGCTTTTGTTTTTGCATAGAAAATTATGATTTCAAACACCGATCCTTTGAGAATCGTCAGTCACCTGCGTTGGATTGAACTCATCCAATGCCTGCGGGATCTTTGAGAATAACTTAAAAATTCGAAACAAATTTCTAAGCTATTTTTAAAAATGTAAAATTGTTTTTTAAATTTGAATTCGTCCAAAAAAGTTAAAAAGGTTTGTTTACGTTGATCGTTTGGTTTAAAAAAACTGAAAAATTTTCGGGTAAAGACTCAGTGATTCGTTTAAATCCATATCTTTTAAACTTGTTTTCGATTTCTGTTGACACAAAATTGTATTTATCGACAATTTACTTTAGAATGAGTGCTCGAATTCGATTGCCAAAGTTTTTAACAAAAAAACTTGCTCTATCGGTCATTTTTGCGGTCGCTCTCTTATCATTGTTTACCTTCTCTATCGGTGTGGTTCAAAACCCTGGCTATCTGGATAAAAATCCAAGTATCGAATCTTCGGAGTCGATTTCAGAATCGGAACTCTATTCTTTTGAATGGGTTTTTATTCTTTTTTTGGTCTTTTCAGGCATTGGAATTTCGAATTCTTTAAATGTCTTGATTGTTAAAATCAGAGAACTGATCTTATGCGATTCGGGAATTTTTTCGATTTCGAAAATTTTGAGAATCGAAAAATTCAACATTCCTCCTCCATACCATCCATTTACTTGAAAATCTTTTCTAGATTTTCAAGGAATCGTATCTTTACTATGAAATCTAGGATAAGTAAATGGAATCATCAAACAATAAAACAAACACAACGGGAAATACAAAACTCGTAATTCCTCAAGATTTTTTTCCCGGTCTGCTCGAAAATTGGAAATCGGATATTCTCTCCGGTTTTATTATCTTTTTGATCGCCCTTCCGCTTTGTATCGGAATTGCGATCGCATCCGGAGCTCCGCCGATGGCCGGAATTCTTTCCGGTATCGTAGGCGGCCTGATCGTATCGATCTTAGGCGGGTCCTATGTCACGATCAATGGTCCGGCAGCGGGATTAATCGTCATCGTGCTCGGCTCCATTGAAACATTGGGGCATGGGGATTTGGCGGCGGGATTCAAATATACTCTTGCTGCAACTGTGATCGCCGGTGCGCTTCAAGTTCTCGTTAGTTTTTTGAGAGCGGGGGTCTTAGCTACGATCTTTCCTTCGGCGGTCATTCACGGGATGCTTGCCGCAATCGGAGTGATTATCTTTCTAAAACAATTTTTCGTTGCTGTGGGTTATACGCCTGCCACAAAATCGATTATCGGTTTGATCAATGAACTTCCGGTAGGTTTGGTGCATCCAAATCCTCAGATTGCTATCGTTGGATTGATCAGCATTATCATTCTGATCAGCATCCCTTTTTTACCGAATGCAAGGCTCAAAAAAATTCCAGGGCCGTTGGTGGTGGCGGTTTTAGGAATTATTTTAGGAATCGCATTTCAGTTTAACACGGAACATACCTATAGTTTTTTCGGAGGCGAGTTTTTAGTCGGACCGAAAAGTTTGGTCGCCATTCCCCCGAGTTTTCTGGAAGGATTTACCTCTCCCGATTTTAGTAAGGTCAATACTGTCGAATTCTTTTCTCAAGTAGTTGCAATCTTTTTAGTTGCGAGTTTGGAATCACAACTAACGGTAGCGGCGATCGACAAGCTCGATCCTTATAGAAGAAATTCCGATCTCAATCGGGATCTTTTTTCCAAAGGTGTGGGGAACTTTATCCTGGGATGGATCGGTGGTTTGCCGATCATCGCGGAAGTTGTAAGAAGTTCTGCGAATATAAATAACGGTGCGCGGACTCGGTGGTCCAATTTTTTTCACGGAGCTTTTCTTTTGATTTTCATTCTCGCGTTGCCAAACATCGCCAGAATGATTCCGTTAGCGTCCTTAGCGGCTATCCTAATGGTGACAGGATATAGACTTGCAATTCCTGAGTTGAAAAAAACTTGGAAAGTGGGAATGGATCAGGTATTTCTCTTTTTCATAACCATCTATTTCACCGTCGCTGACGATTTGTTGGTCGGTATTTTTGTCGGTGTGCTCGCTAAGTTTGCGATTCACGTTTTGAATATCATCCTTCCAAAGGGGATTACTCTAAACGATTTTTTTAGGATTAGAACCGAATCTCAAACAAAACAAAACGGAATCAAAATCGAGTTTCACGGCTTAGCCATATTTTTGAATTACATTTCTATTAGAAAAGTATTGTATTCTATTCCAAAAAGCCAAAATATACAAGTTGATTTATCGGGAGTTTTGCTGGTCGACCATTCAGTGATGGAAAACCTGCTCTCGTTTGCTGAAAAATATAAGGAAGAAGGCGGAACATTCGAGCTGGTCGGATTGGAAAAATTAAAACCGATTTCGAATCATCCTTCCTCCGGAAGAAAGAACGTAGCTTGGTGAGATTTTTATAAAAAAGTTTCTTCAAGTTTGATGTGTCGATCGCGAAAGTAATTTTATCTGTGAAGTATTTTTTGCGTTTGTCAAAGTTGTATTCTTTCGGCTGAGGAATTTTTTCTCTTAGAGGTCGATGCGACTCCGACGAACTCTAACAAATCGAAGCCGATTTGTTAGGATAGAATCCGATTCTTTCTTTCAATCGACTCTCTTTCTTAAGTTTAGATGAATCAATCAAGGTAGATTTATGAGAAAGATACTTTTCGATTTTATTTTTGTAAGCGTTCTAATTTTTCCGTTTGGGTTGTTCGCGCAAACAACGACGAATGCGGATTTAAAAACTCCCGCGCCGGAAAAACCGACGGAATCTTCCGCCGTTCCCAAACCTGCGACGGATCCGGAGAATTTAGACAATTACGTGTCTCCGATGAAAGCCGGCGGTTTGACCTCGGAATATACACGTCATATGTTCTTAGAACCCGATTTATCAAAGAAGGTCAATCTATCTCAAAAGATGTGGTTGAACGATTGGATTCGAATCGGTGTTTATATAAGACCAAGATATGAATCTCGGAACAATTTAAATTTTGACAAATCCAATCACGCGTATACGGATCGAGTGATGCAGACTTCCGCACTCTATTTTTTAATGGATCCAAGTCAGTATGTTGCTTTCAAAGTAACAGTCCAAGACACGAGGGTATGGGGCGGAGAATCCCCCGCAAACGTCGGAGACATTCGATCGGGCTTTTTTAGCAACACACCGACTTTGAGCAGCGATCCGAATGTTCCGGGCAGACAAAACAATTCCATCGCTCCCAATAACACAAGTATTCGGGAAGCGTTTGTTATGTTAAAAAAACTTCCTCTAAATGGAAAGGTTCAGATTGGTCGACAGATTTGGGCTTACGGTGATCAGAGAATGATCGGCGGCGCAAACTGGACGATTAACGGTCTTTCTTTTGACGGAGCTCGATTCATGTTCGATTACGAGAAGTTCAGCTCTCATTTTTTTGCTGCGAGACCTTATTGGACTCAAAGCGGAGTCAACGGGGTTTTGTCATCCAACGATCCGAAGTTCAATTCGACCGCCGGAAACCCGAATCCTTCCGCGTCCCAATCGGACACTACGCTATTTGGAACTTACAATAGCTTTAATATTCTAAATGAAGTTGTTTTAGATATTTATAATATAAATGTCGTAAAAAAATGGATTCCGAACACGACTCCGGTGTCGACGGTGGACGACGTTCTTGCAACCAATCGTAAAAGGCAGAGTGACGAACTCTATACGACCGGTTTTAGACTTACGAACCGAACCGTAAAAAACAATCTTCCCCAAGGAAAAGCCTGGGATTGGACTTTTGAAAACGCTTGGCAAAACGGTTATACTGGACAGAGAATTCATAAACAATTTTTAGGATATGATCTCCCGGGTATGATCGGTTCCGCAAAACTCGCGGATACAAAAACAGAAAGGGTGAAATACTCAGGTTCGTTTCACGTTATACAAACCGGATATACGTTTGCTGAAAAGTTGCGAATCGGGGCCCAGTATACCTATGCGTCAGGGGATAACAATCGCGCCGATGGAACTTCGTCTACGTTTCAAACATTAGTCAATCCGCGGTTTGGGGTGATTCCCTATTGGAACAATGTCGCCGGTCTTTCGGAAAATGTGGATACTAAAAACCTCAGTTCCTGGAACGCGAACATCACTTATAAAACCGAAAAGTGGGGCACTTTCCTAGCGACTTATATCATCAATGATAAGGCTGAAAAAAACGACGCCTGGTATGCGATCAACGGAGCGGCAAATTCGATGGCGGGAACTTCTCTAAGCTCTCCGGTTGCGACTTCCGTCAACTCGAACGGACAAATTGCAACCGCCGGATCCAGTGAAAACTATACAGGCAATGCTTACACACAGGCTTATTCCACGGGTAGAAACATTTACAGAGAACTGGATCTTACTTGGATGTATCAGATCAATGATAATGTTTCTATATGGATGGGTGCGGGTTTTTTGATCGCGGGAAATGCGATTAAAAATTATAGAAACAGTCCTTTGCTCTATAATAATATTACGCATCAATTTGAATGGAATGCGGCCGCTTTAACAAAGCAACATACATCGGCCAACAATGCGAATGTCTTTTTTTTCCAAGTGAACGCCGCTTTATAGATAAAGGAGGTTTTATCAACGATGGTCATTGTATCTTACTTAGTCGTCGCAGTCTGTCTTATCGCTCCTTTCTTTGCAGGGAGGATACTCGGTAAGAATTTTTTCGGTCCGGACGGTCCGATTATGATCGGGCTCAGCCTTCAATTTATCGTCGGGTTGATCCTATCGATTTATGTTTACGGATACGAAAAGCAAAAAAAATCCGCGGTTCTATTGGGATACGCGTTTTTTTTTCTCAGTACCGGATTTTGCTTTTTTGCGGGTAAAACATTATGGCTGATTCTATTTTGGGAATTATCAACGGTAAGCGCGTTTCTTTTGTATCAAGGAGGGAAATGGACTTCCGAATCGGTAAAGAGTTTTATCGCACTTCTCCTTGCAAGCGGAGTCGGTGTTTTTTGTTTCACGTTTTGGATCTATTCTCCGGACGATGATCTTGGTAGATTTTTTCTGGTTCTCGGACTTTTGGTTAAGGTTGAATTTTTCGGTTTTCATTTCTGGCTTCCGGAAGTTCACGCGGGCGCTCCAGCACACGCATCGGCTGCATATTCGGGTGTTCTCGTAAATCTTCCCTTGATTCTGTTTCATCAATTTGTTGTTCCGTGGATTGGGAATTCTATTTTTATAAAAATTCTAATCCCTTTGGCCGGGTTCGGTGTTTTATGGGCGGGTTTGAGTTCTTTATTTTCAAAAGACGTAAGAAAGTCGATCGCATACAGCACGATAGAGAATACAAATTTTCTAATGCTTTGTATGTTACTTTCCGCTCTGTGGAAAGACAGCGACGTGGATAGTCTGAGGGTATTGAGCAGATCCTTTTCCTTTCTTTTTTTCGTTTCTCTAATTCATCATAGCGTTAGTAAAACGTTCCAGTTTCTTTCGATTGGTTATCTTCTTAAACTATCAGGATCCTCTAATGTAGATCACAATACGGGAATCGGAAGAATTTCCGGACTACCCTCTTCTTTATTGTGTCTTGGGACCATAAGCTTTTTGGCGATTCCCGGGACAACGGGATTTATCACCGAGGCAACCTTTGTAAAACTCGTCGCAGGAGTTTTGGAAATTCCGGGACAAAGCGCGATTCTTGTTCTTCCGCTTTTGATTTTGGTTTCGTCCGGATTGGTTTTAGGAGCGGCGGGTCATTTGCGAATTTTTTTAGGCATGATTCTTTCAAGACCGAGAACGAATTGGCCTGAGAACACACCTCCCAAAGCGATCCGTTATTCGCTCTTGTTAAGCGGAATTTTGATCCTAGTGGTATCACTCGGTATGTCCGGATATACACTTTACTATGCACCGAGTAAAGAATGGTTGGATGAAAATTGGTATAGGGGGCTTTCGAGCGTAAATTTTATCGGTTTAGCGGTAATCCTGATCGTGGGACTTTTGGGAATTCGAACCAAGATTGTCCGGAGAAAACTTTGGGATTGTGGAGGTGAATACAAAGGTTCCGATGTTGCGATTCCTTCAAATGGAATTTCGGATCCGTTATACGCTTCTTTGGGAAGATATTTCACCACGGAAAAGGGTAATTCAAGATTGGACGAAGCCATTCTGAATGGAATCCTAAAAGTTTTGGATATGTTTAAAACACAGGTCAACGAAGCGGACGAAGAATCGATCTCGATCAATCTTGCTTTTTCATCCGCCACGGTTGTGGTCCTTTTATTTTTGATCATCGGCTTAAAGTTGGCTGAAGGAGATTTATGGAAACTATTCTTAAATACCTTGACTCGGTAATTCGAGTTTTATCGTTTTTATTTCTTCCATTTCTTTGCGGCGGAATCGTATTAAAAATTCGCTCTTATGCACAAGGAAGACTCGGGCCTCCCGTTCTTCAGATATTCTACGATGTTCTTAGGATGATTCGCAAAAAACCGGTGGACGGTCCTTTTTCGGGATTTTTTACGGAAGCTTCTCCGATCATCGCATTGATTGCGGGTTTGGTAGTATGGAGTTTGGCGAGTTTTGAATGGGCTTCGTTTCTTTTGATACCTTTTTTGATCGGAATCATGCGATTTGCGTTACTCGCTTATTCCGTTGAAAACGGAACATCCTTCGCGGGAATGGGCGCGGCCAGGGAAGTGATTCTCTATGTCTTTTGTGAACCGGTTTTGATTTTAGTTTTGGTCGTCTTTGAATCGCATCTCGTTTTTAACGCAAACTTTGCAAGTTTGGCCTTCGGCGGTTTATTTTTGCTGGGAACTTCCTTGGTGATATTGGCCGAACTCGCAAAACCGCCGTTTGATGATCCAAGAACTCACTTGGAGCTTACGATGGTTCACGAGGCGATGTTGTTGGAAGCTTCCGGAAGTAGAAGAGCGTTTTTTGAACTTGCTCAACAGCTCAAAACTAGTTCTCTATTTTTGTTCGTTGCGAAAATGGGAGTTTATCACGGTGAATTTTTTCTGAGCCGTTCTGTTTCCAAATTTTGGCTGGATACGGTCGCGATCCTCGGAGCGCTTTTTGTTTCGTTTTGTGTCGGTTATATGGAATCGAACAGCACACGTCGAAAATGGATATGGGTTCCCGAGTTACTCGGTTTAAACTTCATCTTTATGCTTTTTTTGGGCATTCTTCTCAAACTAGGTTGATCCTTAGGAAAATTATATGGGAACAGAATTTAGTTATTTAATTCTCCTTTTGATAGGAGTCGTGATTCTACTGGAAAACCGTTTGAAAAGATTAGTGCTTTTATTGGGTTTTCAAAGTATCTTTCTTCTTCTCCCTCTTTTCGAAGATAGCGGTTACAATACACACAGTCTTTTTTTAGCGGGGATGATCGTTCTTTTTAAAGTGGTTTTAACTCCGTTGATACTTTTTTGGACGGCGAGAAAAACAAATTCGGTGGAATCCACTTTTCCAAAAGTAGGATACATTCCGACTTTTGCATTGCTTCTGTTTGGGGCATTGGTAGGTTTTATTATATTAGGTTTTACTAAATATCGATTCGGCGAAGTAAACCAAATGTCGTTTTTATACACGTTTCTCATTTTATACGTGGGAATGGTGGGTTTTGTAGTTCGACGTCACTGGGTAGGAGTGATCGCTTCTTTTGCGGTTTTTGAGAATGGAACTTTTCTTTTGACACAGATCTTACGAACCGGTTTGCCTTTAGGAATCGAATTCGGATCTTTTTTGGATGCGGTTTTTATCATCGGTGCAGCTTCAACGCTCAGGATGAGTATGAAGATCGACTTGGAAGATGAAAAAGAGGAGGTATCCGCATGAGCCTCCTAATCCTAAACGGAATCGGCGTTGTTGTTATTCTTTTAATTTTGGTGGCGTATGTTTTAGCTCCGACCAAAGGTCAGAAACAAATCGGGATGTGGTCTTTTTTGATGATCGTTTGTACGGCATTGAGCTTTGCTGCTTGGAATTTGGAAGGTTCGGCTTTGCAGTGGGTTCTTATCGAAGCGACAACGTTTACGGTAGCTTTGTTGATATCTTCGAGTAGAACTTCAAAATCCTTTCCGATCGCATGGAAATTTCTTTTGATCAATTCGTTTGGATTGGGTTTGGCGTTTCTCGGAATCATAATCGTAACCGCGACGTTACACGGTCTTGAACATCCTGTCGAGGTTCTTGCAGGGCAATTATCCGAGCATCCGGAAAATCTTTGGATCGAAATCGGTCTCTGGCTGGCGATATTCGGATATTCCGCAAAGTTGGGATTGTTTCCGAATCACGTTTGGGTCGTGGACACCTACGGAGACAGTCCGAGTCAGATTTCCGCTTTGATTGCTGCGTTTATCCCGGTAGCGGTTTGTTCGGCGCTTCGTCCCTTTATCCATATGGATCATCAATTGTATCCTACTACTTTCAGCGCTGCGGAAGGTTTGTTGATTCTCGGTGTAGTGACCATGCTTCAGAGCATCATCGCATTGTATCAAAGAAACGATTTGAGAATGATGACAGCCAAGGTTGCTTTATTTCATAGCGGAGCTTTAGGAATTTTTTTATGGATGGATCTTCCCGATACGATTTTCAATTTCGTAATGGCCGGTAATATCGTCTTAAAATCTCTTCTTTTTCTAACGATGGGAATCGTAAGAATGGACGCAGGCAAAAGAGAATTGAGTAAGATTTTTCTTTCGGAATCGATCAACAAAAAAGCTCTTACGCTTTATACGGCAGCTCTTTTTTTAGCCTTTGTTCTTCCGGGATCACCGATCTTTGTGAGTGATCTTTTACTTTTAAACTCGGGTTGGACTCAGGGCAAATGGTTTGTGATTTCGGTACCGTTTTTGGGTCTTGTCTTTTTCGGCGTGCTCATCTATAAAACTGTTCCTTTGTTTAATTTGGAGGACAGGCCGTTTCCAAAAGACTTTGCAACTACCTTACGGATTCGTTTCGCGGATTCAATATTATTGTTTTTAATGGTTTTGGGAATCGGGGTCTGGGGATTTTATCGCCTGCTGCAAGGAGAGTTTTAAATGCGAACAGTAACCGGTCTATATCCGAGAAAAGGTAAAAAGGGTTATCATAGATTTTGGCTTACACCAGAGGGAGTCGAAAGAGAAGTGATCGAACATTCTGAAAAAGAAGTGATCGAAGATTCCGCAAACCCGATTTGGATTTTAAAACATTCTTTGGGATCGGATCAAGGAGAAGAGGATTATTCTGACTTTGATTTTGAAAAGTATGTCGTCGCGGATCGTAAAACGGATCTTGAGAAATTTGTAACAAAAAAAGGAATTAAGGATTTATTATATAAGGGTTTGAAAGTTCCGGTTCCGGCAAGTCATTATTCGCATGCAGTAGGACCGATTCATGCGGGAATTATAGAACCGGGTCATTTCCGTTTTATAGTAAAAGGGGAAGTGATCCAGAATTTGGACATTCGCCTCGGTTTTCAAAAACGCGGTTTGTTAGATTTGATCAAAGGAAAAGGGTATAAAGATTCGCTTCCTTATGCGGAGGTGATTTCCGGGGACAGCACGATCGCTTATGGAATCGCATTCTCGCGTATCTTTGAAGAAGCTCATAAGATCGAAGTTCCGCAGGAAATCGATTTTGCAAGACTGATATTTTTAGAGCTGGAAAGAATCGCGACTCATATCGGCGATTTAGGTGGATTAGCGGAAGATATCGGCTATTATCCTCTTCACGGGGTCTGTTCTCTTCAAAGAGGGGTTCCTTTGGGAGTGATGGAAGCTTTAACCGGCAATCGTTTTGGAAGAGGCTCTTTGGCTCCAGGAAAGATTTTTTTAAGACGAGGATTGACAAAGGAAAAACTCGTAGAACTTGCGCAAAGAATCCGTTCGGTTACGGCTGACGTATCCGCTCATTTTGAAAGAGCGGCTTACGCGTCTACGAACCGGGAACGACTTCAATCCTGCGGAGTGGTTCGTCAGAAACAAGTCAAACATCTCGGTTTTATCGGAATGGTAGAAAAATGCACCGGACTCAATCGAGATCTGCGTGCCGTAGAAAAATCGTATACGTTGAGCTCTCCGATCAATCTTGAATTAAATCGAAATCACATGAGAGGAGACGCGTGGTCGCGGTTTTATATTCGTTACGAAGAGTTGAAAAACAGCGGTAATTGGCTGGCAGAAGCGATTCCAAAATTAGAATCGGCGGTTGCTTTAAAAACAGAAAAGACAACACATTCAAAAACCGTAAAAAAAGGAACTTATTACTCGGCCGTAGAAGGTTGGAGAGGACCCGTTTTGGTTTCTCTGGATTTGGATCCGGATGGGATCATTGAAGACGTTTATATCAGGGATCCTTCGGTTCCAAACTGGCACGCGCTTGAATTGGCGGTTCGGGGGGAATTTATCGGTGATTTTCCTATGAATAACAAATCCTTTAATCTGAGCTACGTAGGGGTAGACTTATGAAAATCATATATGAAATATTGAATATACTTCGTCGTGCAAAAACGATGAACTATGAAAAGGTATCTCCGATCAATGTAAATTCCCGCGGAATTCCGATCCCAACGCTGACTTCGGGCGAATCTTGTCTATCCTGTAAATCCTGCGAACAAATCTGCCCGACTCATTCCCTTAAAATCCATTCCAAGGATACGATGAGTTTTGATTACGGAGCTTGTCTTCAGTGCGGTAGATGTTCCGAGGTTTGCTCCAACGGAAAGATCATCGATTCGGGATTTGTCCATGTTTATTCCGTAGATCGGGAGGTTCTCAAAGTGACTTATAGGAACGGGATTCCCGAAGAAAAATCGGAAACGATCTCCGAGGAAGTAAAACAATTTCGGAAGATCACGGCCAAAACTGGTTTTCAGTATAGAGAGGTTGCTGCCGGCGGAAATAATACGACAGAAGCGGAGCTTAACGCGAGTTTTAACGCACTCTTTGACAGCGAGGCGAGTCAGATTCGAGTGGTTGCTTCTCCAAAACACGCGGATGCACTCGTATATTCCGGACCGGTCGGTCCGAATATGGAAGGCCCTTTGAACACTGCTTGGGAAACGATGCCGTCTCCAAAAGCGTTAGTCGCGTGCGGAACGGAGGCGATCTCTGGAGGATTGTTTCAACTTGGAAAACGTCCCAAGGAGCCGGATCTGTTTATTGGAGGAGACCCTCCTCGGCCGGATGTGTTGATCTCCGCATTTCGTTATTTGATGGGAATCCGCGAATTTTCATTTAGAACGGAATTATTCAAATACGTTCAAAACTTAAAAAAATAGATAGTTTATCAATTTCGAATAAAATGATTTCGGATTTACGATGTTTTTCCGAAATCGTTCTTTGTAGACGATCTTGTAATTTCGAAATTGAGTCTTATCAATCAATCGATTTGATTTCGAAGTTTTTTTAAAAGAAACGATATAGTTAAAAAATTTCGAATACCACTTAAGAAAATAAAGTAAAAAGATCGAATTCGATCTTGTTTGTCTTTGTTAAAACCCCAATCTCCAATACGCGATTCCCTTTAACTGAAATTCGAAAGCCAATTCTTCAAATTTTTTGAATGCATTGAAATCGGAAATGGAACCGATTCCGTTTTTGTCTTTGAGAATTTGATATCCGTCCGGGTTGGAAGTGATCTCCAGGCCGGATGGCTGTTTTTCCAGTTCCTTTTTTGTGATAATTCTTACCTTTCCATTTTGTTTCCAAAAGTAACCGTAAAGAGGAAGACCCAGCCAAAGTTTTGAGGACGGAATTTTTTCCAATAGAAAATTCAGATTCTCTCTGGTCCAAGACAAGGATGTGACCGCTCCGGGTTTTGTTTTCGGAGAATGCAAATCGTAACTCATCAAAACAAATTCGTCGATAAATTCCTGGTCTATCAAAACGGAATGGATCTTATAATTCGGATTTGGAAATCCGATCTGTGGAAAAAGAGCAACGGTCAATAACTTATTTTTAGGAAGTTTGGATTTCAAAGTTCTTAGAAACCGAACGTAATTGGAAACGTATGATTTTGGAATCGATTCCAGATCCAAATGCAAACCGGCGAGGTGCTGGTTTTGTTCTAACAATCGGATCAAGTTATCGACTGCGGTTTGGAAATTTTTTTCTGATTTTAGAAAAAGAGAGTCTCCTTGAGATGTTGTAATCAAAGGAATCAAACGAACCTGATACTTTTGACTGAGGGAAATCAATTTTTTTGAAAGGACAAAAGATCGGATTTTACCGTCGGAGAGGATATACGTTCCAGTATAACAAAGGGTATGCGATTTTGGTAAAATTTTTGTCCAACTAGAAAGGGGCCATTTTTTAAGCGAAGAATCGACAGCGTAGTTCCAAAAGGTTTGTTCGCTTTCACTCTTCAAAGGCATTCCGATAAACAGGAGAATTGCGGTAAGAATTCGAAAAAGGTTCACGTTTTACCGAATACTTGAGTATTTCGTAAATTTCAATCAATCCGGGAACCTTTCGAACCGATTTTTAAATCAGACAAGACGCCGGAAAATTTTCCGGGAGGAATCGAATGTGGTCATTAAAGCGGGATTAGAAGAGGCGATCTACGATGGTCTGGAAAGACTGGGGATCCTAAACTCCGGTTTTAGACCCAAGGTGAGTTTTCATTCTTCCAGTCTCAACGAAATTTATCTCATTGCGATTTCGGGGCATTCTTTTGCCGTCAAAGTGATCAGCAATCGAGAGATGGCCGAAACCGAAAAAGAATCCTTAGAACAACTCTATCGGATCGGTGTCCGAGTTCCTGAATGTTACGGAACCGTTCAAGCGGGCAATGTTTGGCTTTTGGTCATGGACTATATCGAATCCGGCGCGTCATCCGGAACTAGAGAAGATCTGATCCGAAGTTTAAAACTGCTCTATCGAAAAGATTCCAATTCTTGGGGATGGAATCGTAATAATTATATAGGAACTCTTTCCCAGAAAAATCGATGGTATCAAACCTTTGGGGAATTCTTTTGGGACAGCCGATTATCGCCGCAGTTGGACCTGGCGCTCAGTCGTAAGTTGATTCTTTCTAGAGATATTGAAAATGTGGAAGAGGTTTTTCAAAAGTTTACGGAGGAATGGTCTTTGAATCGATCCAAACCCAGATTGATTCACGGAGATCTTTGGTCCGGAAATATACTCGCCGGAAAAAACGGACATTCGTATCTGATCGATCCTTCGATTTCCTTTTCGCATCCCGAACAGGATCTTGCGATGCTGAGTTTATTCGGAAGTCCTCTGAACTTGGAGGAAATGCAGCAAATTCTTTCTTCGAGCGGGATCGACGATCCGGGACATCTAAAAGATAGAATTCCTTTTTGGCAGATGTATCCGGTTTTGGTTCATATCAATTTGTTTGGTCCTTCCTATCTTTCCTCTCTTCGACAAATTTTACGTTATTACGGTAAAGCTTAATTCTAATTTTAAAATCGTGAATTGCTTGATCGATCCGTTTATCATCGGAAGATCAGTGATCATGAAACTTTCCGGAAATACGATCTTAATCACCGGTGCGACATCCGGAATCGGTCTCGAACTTACAAAAAGATTTGCAAGTCTGGATAATACGGTCCTTGCTTTGGGAAGAAATCGGGATTCTCTTTCCCAATTGTCTTCGATTCCCAACGTTCATACAATTCGATGTGATCTGACAAAACCGTCCGATTTTGACAAATTGATCTCGTTGATTCGAAAAAAATATTCTTCTCTCAATCTTCTGATCAACAACGCGGGAATTCAATTCAACCCGGATTTTGCAAAGGATCCGGATCAATCCGTCCAAATCGAAAAGGAAATTCAAACAAACTTAACGATTCCGATCCGATTGATTTCCATTTTGATTCCGGTTTTAAAATCCCAAAAAGCATCCGCGATCGTCAACGTAACTTCGGGTTTGGCTTTAGTACCAAAAAAATCAGCGCCTCTTTATTGCGGAACCAAAGCGGGATTGCATTTGTTCACGGAAGCGCTTCGATATCAGCTGGAAGAAACAAATATCAAAGTGATCGAAATGTTACCCCCGCAGGTGGACACTCCTATGACTGCAGGAAGGGGTAGGAATAAACTCACAACGGCCGCGTTAACCGATCAATTTTTATCGGCTTTGGAAAAAGATCGGGTTTATATCGGGATCGGAATTGTTAGATATCTGAGATGGGCGTTGAGAATTTTTCCTTCTCTGATTTATAAAATTATAAAGAACACCTAACACCTAACAACTCAATTCAATATGCGTAAAACCGATCGTAAAATGTCAGACTCAATTAAAAGGATGTTCCATTGAATCTTAAGAATGCCAACGTAGAAGACGTTGTGATAGATGTTCAAAACGTAACAAAACGTTTTAAAAATACGATCGCGGTCAACGATTTGAGTCTTCAAATTCGGAAAGGGGAATTTGTCGCGCTTCTTGGTCCGAACGGTGCGGGTAAAACGACCTTGATCGAAATGTTGGAAGGAATTCAAAAACCGGACGGGGGTTCGATTTCCATACTTGGGACCACTTGGAAGGAAAGCGAAACCCTTCTCAGATCCAAGATCGGTCTTGCTTTGCAGGAAACAAGATTTATGGATAAGATTACGGTTCAGGAAACTCTTGATCTATTTGGGACTTTTTACAAAAGTAAAAAGGAAAGACTGAATGAAATCCTCGAACTGATCAATCTCGAGGAAAAACAAAAAACCTATGTGAACAATCTTTCCGGCGGTCAAAGACAAAGACTGGCATTGGGAGTTTCCATATTAAATTATCCTGAAATTCTTTTTTTGGACGAACCCACAACGGGTTTGGATCCGGGGGCGCGGAGAGACGTTTGGAAAATTCTGGATCGTCTCAGACAGAATAAAACGACGATGATTCTTACGACTCATTATATGGAAGAAGCGGAAACGCTCTGCGAACGAATCATCATCATGGATCAGGGAAAAATTTTGGATCAGGGAACTTTATCCGATCTTCTGGGAAGAAGCGACGGAGGAGAGATCATTCGATTGTCCTTAGAGGACGGATCCGATCCGGAAAAACTGATTCCTTCTCAAGGAATGTATAAATTTTTTTGGAATCAAAGCAAATCAGAAGCGAGAATTTATGTATCAACGATCGCGGAATATCTCCCACAATTGATACAATCGATCACGGCGTCCGGCAAGAAGTTGAAAAGTCTGGAATGTCATAAAAAAACCTTGGACGATCTTTTCTTAAGCATGACCGGAAGAGGACTGGAAGAATGAAACAGATATTTCAATTAGTGAGCATTCAGCTCAAAGAGTTTTATCGAGAACCCGGGATTCTTTTTTGGGCGTTTGTGTTTCCGATCGCGATGGCCGGGGTTTTGGGACTCGCTTTTAAAAATCGTGGATCCGA
Organism: Leptospira sp. WS92.C1; assembly: GCF_040833975.1. Taxonomy (NCBI): domain Bacteria; kingdom Pseudomonadati; phylum Spirochaetota; class Leptospiria; order Leptospirales; family Leptospiraceae; genus Leptospira; species Leptospira gorisiae. The sequence continues at coordinate 3,985,061 of NZ_CP162130.1, read as the reverse complement.
AGAGGTCAAAATTGCAGTATTAGAAAATTCTTATCAAATAGAAGAACTCAAAAAATTGCTGGAGACCGAAATTTTATCCGGAGAGGATAAAATTCAAAACAAATCCGATTCTTCGGTTCATTTGCCGTCTCTCAAGGTGCTTGTTCTTTCTAAAGAGGAAGCGATACGCGATCTGAAACGAGGAAAGTTAAATTTGTTGGTCGAAAGAACCGCGGAAGGAAAAATTCACTTCTCGTTCGATCCGGACAATCCGAACGGGCAGAGAGATTATCTTTTGATTCTTGCGCGAATTCGTTCCAATCAAGCTGGTTTTGAATTTCAAGTTCAGAATCTGGATTCGAAAGGAACACGTTATATCGACTATTTAGTTCCCGGAATGGTAGCGATGGGAATCATGAATTCCTGTCTTTGGGGAGTCGGCTGGAATCTGATCGAGATGCGTATGAAAAAACTTTTACGCAGAATGTCCGCTACCCCGATGAATAAGTTGTATTTTTTACTGTCTTTCTTTTTTACGCGCTTGGCCGTAACGATTGTAGAATCTACGATATTACTCACGTTCACATTGCTCACCTTTGAAAATTCGTTCGAAGGTTCGTTTGGCGCCGCGGTTCTCATATTTTTTGCCGGAAATTTTTCCTTTGCTTGTATCGGAATGTTTATCGGATCAAGAGCGGCGAGTGCACAAGTCGGGAACGGTTTGGTAAACGCGGTCACGTTTCCGATGATGGTTCTGTCCGGAATTTTCTTTTCGTATCAAAATTTTCCCGAATTCGTTTTGCCTTTCATTCGAAATCTTCCTTTGACTTTGGTCGCGGATTCATTGCGCTCTATTTTTATCGAAGGGGCCGGTTTTGCCACTACGTTGCCCGCGGTTTTTCTATTGGTTGGTTACGGAATCGTTTTTCTTTTTGTCGGGGGTAGAATTTTTCGCTGGTCTTGATCTAAGCGGAGAAAATAGTTTCAGGGATGCTTTTATCTTCCCTGAAACAAGGTGCGTATTCCGCTTTTCTAAAACCTTTTTTACTTTCCTTTGATCCGGAAACGGCTCATGAACTGGCAAAATCCTTATTGGGAATCAGCCGAAAGATTCCCGGCTCGATGGCTCTCATCGAAGCGATGACTTCCTATCAAAGCGATCGTTTGAAAGCCAGGGTTGCGGGAATCGAATTTGAAAATCCTTTGGGAATCGGAGCTGGATTTGATAAGACGGGAGAGTTGTATCCCTTTTTGAGCAGAATGGGGTTTGGGCATATCGAAGTCGGTACGATCACTGCCCAAACGCAACCTGGTAATCCTAAACCGAGAGTGTTTCGCTATCCCGAGGATCAAGCCCTAGTCAACCGGATGGGATTTAACAATCCCGGCGCCGATACTGCTCTGAAAACATTGGCCTCTCAAAAAAAGATAAAAGTCAGAGGAATCAACGCTGGAAAAACCAAAATTGTTCCCGACGAAAAAGCGATTGAAGATTACGTTTATACTTTAAAAAATCTTTCACCTTATGCGGATTATGTGGTAATCAATATCAGTTCCCCGAATACTCCCGGATTGAGAAACTTTCAAAAACAGGAAAACTTTGTTTCCTTGATTCAGGGAATTACTGACGATTTGGGAAAGAATTTCAATCTTCCCGTTTTTGTAAAATTTGCTCCGGATATGGAGATCCCGGATTTAGAAGCACTGTTGGAAACTTGTTTAAATCTCAAACTAGGCGGAGTCATTTTAACAAACACCACCGTGGATAAATCGGCTCTAAAAAAATATCCGAATGTGGAAATGGAAGGAGGATTATCCGGAACACCGCTCAAAAACAGATCTACCGAATTCGTAAGAATTGCTTACCGGATTCTTAAGGGAAGAATTCCGATTGTCGGAGTCGGAGGGATCGATTCAGGACCGTCGGCTTTGGAAAAAATTCTCGCGGGAGCTGACCTAATTCAGATCTATACCGGTTATATTTATCAAGGACCGTTTTTGCCGTTTCTAATTTTGGAGTTTTTAGACCGATTTCTGAAAAAAAACGGTTTTAATTCGATTTCCGAACTGGTTGGGAAAGAAAAAGAGGGCGCATTCGTTCGCTGATATCGTATGATAATTCGGATAATAAAAAAATTCTTTTCTTCCGGCGGGTCCCAAACACGCTAAGTTGTTAAGCGATGTTTCGGAAAGATGATTTTATTTTAAAAAAGTTGAACTTGGAAGTTCGTCTCGATTGTATATATTATATTTACAGCGCGTCCCAAAACCCCAGTTTAACTTTACCAGAAAGATCAAGCTGCAAGAACCTGTTCCCACCGAGCGATCCGTAGAGAGCGAGGTGTTGAGTTGTTCCAGCGAGTGAGATGTTGAGTTATCTTTGAGACAGGTTCATCTAAAATTCTTTATAGGAAATGATTTATGCTTCGTAAATCCGTAATTTTGATTTTAATGACTTCTTCTTTAGCCTGGGGCTGTCCCGTAGGTATAGGAAAAAAGGATACATCAGACGATCTGAAAATTCTACTCGGACTTTATGCAGCAAACGAAGCATTGTATCATTGTGAACCGGAGGAAAACTTTCGGGCAGACGGAGTCGCTCCGAACTTTTCGCTTTCTACTTCGAACATAAATCAGATTCTTGCATCGGAAGCCGGAGTTTATCCTGACGGTGGAACCGCCTATCTTGTGGGAACGGTAGACTTTAACGGTCTTGGAAAAGACAATCCGATGGGAATCGTATATATCGAACAAGATCACGGATTAGAGACAAATCCGAATCGTTTTATTCTTCCGCTTTGGGAGAACTCTAACGGAGATCTGATTATGGATAACGGAAAGAGTGAAACCGGCGGCACAAGATCGGTCACGACCGCTTTTCCAATTGGCGCGGCTCCGGGATATTTTGCTCCAAGCGCGGGTTATAATAATTTTGGAAGCAATCGAATGGGGGTGGATTTTATTTTACCGAGCGTTCCCGCTCCTACGATTCTTACTCATAAAGTTACGAATAATACGGTCCAAACCTGTGAAGAATTTAAGTTTCGTCCGGATACAAACGGACTTTTTGGAAGTGCAAATTCCGGTTTGAGTAAGGTATGGCAGTCTAGAAAAAAACTGAATATCAATCTGATTTTTATCAATGGGGTCGTGAACACACAATCAACCGCCGGAATGGCGACGATGATCAATGAACTCAAGAATATCTACGCACAAGATACCGTAAAGATCGACGTTACCGTTACAGCCGCTGTCGTGAACACGGATGCGGCTACTTTCTTGGCCATTACGGATTTAAACGATGATTTTGGTGATGTCGACGGTTCTCTCGGAGATTTATACAAGTCAAATCCGGATAACAGACAAGATGTGAATTCCTTGAACATCTATATTACAAAAGGCTATCAGATTTCTCCGAGCGCGCCGGCGGGAATTTTAGGGATTTCTTCGGGTATCCCTGGAATTCCAGTTGCGGGTACTCCAAAATCAGGCATGATCGTTTTTCTTGAAAATCATAGAACTGCCGCAGGATGCGGAGGTGACGGGGACGACTTAATCTGCGCCGCAGACCAGACCTTTTTAGCAAAGACGATCGCACACGAAGGGGCTCACTACCTTGGTCTTTATCATCCGGTGGAAAGAGATGTGGTTCGGGGACAAGGTTTTACGGATCCGTTACCCGAAACACCCGAATGCAAGGATCAAAATGGAAATGGTATTATCGGTCTCGGCGAATGTTTGGGAACCGGTTTTTACAATAGCGGCGGTTTGAATCTTATGTTTTGGGCGGGAGATCCGTCGATCAATCAAACTCAAATTACAGGAGAACAAGGCTGGGTATTGAGATCTCACCCTCTTGTATATTAAATCAATGGAAATAAAAAAAGATCAGATGAAAGTAAGGTTCAACAAAACAACGATTTTTAGTATTCTCTGTTTGTTTGCAATTTCTCTTGGATTGCAGGCTCAATCTCTGGATCCGGATCGATATCAAAAAATCAAAGCGCTGGCGATTCAAACCGGTCATATTGAAAAAGAGAATTTAATCAAAGAGATTCATTCGATCACGCCGAATCCTTTGGATTATCTGATCGCGATTTCAAAAGAACCGGGTCTGCGTGTTTATGCGATCTCACAGATCAACGAACTCATTGCGGATTTCGGAGGAAATGAAGCTAAGGATTATTTGGAATCTTCCATTTCCGATGAGTCGGTGCATCCTTCGATACGAAGTTCCGCGGTTTATTCGTATGGAAAAACGTTCTATTCTTTGGATAAAACCGGAACGGAGAATTTTCTAAAACAATACTCCGGCCACAATCGGATCGGGGTTTCCATTCGAAATGCTTTGAAAGATTTAAAATCCGGCAAATTAAAAAGTGTCCGATTTTCGATTCAATTAAAAAAGAATCAACTCGAACTTAAGGACAAAAATCTTCGCAAACCACAAACCGGAATTCGCAATCAATCCTAAATTAAAAACTAAATTTCGGACTTAGTAATTTTGAGGAGGTTCGCTCGAGCCTCCTCCTTGTTGTCTACAAATTCCTTTTTCTTTCCAATCTAATTTCCAGTCGGAAGCGGAATCGTCTTTAAAAATCCTTACTACCAAATTTACGCAAGTGTAACGATTGTATCCGTCAACAACTTCGTATTCTCCGGTGTAGCGATACCAATGAATTTCCGGATCGCTTCCGGAGATAGGTTCGCCTAATCGGAGATTTTCGATCGTCTTACCCTTCCATCTTTCCTGCACTAAAGCATCTTCGATCAATTTGAGAGCGGTTTCTTTATCCGGAGATTCTTTTCCCGGATCGGATAATACGATACTTTTGCCCAATCCAAGTTCGGAGAATAACCAACCCTTTGTACGAACAAACACGTAATTGGCCCCGACTTCGGTACGAGTAACGCTGCCGTCTTTGCGTTTGGATGTTACTAAAAACGGAAACTTATAGAGAATATCTGCTGTGGATTTTTCTTTTTCAATGAGGACAGGTGCGCCGTTACTTTCGATCGACTGAATCTTATCGCCGAAATTTTTTTTCAGCCACTGGATTTGAACGTCTTTCCTTGCTCTTTCCTCGTCGGGAGGCCCCGCTAATTGTGCACTCAAGTAAGTGGGAATCAGAACGAGCAAAACAATTCCTGCCGACGTAAAGACCTTATTCATAGCCCCATAATTAAAGTGTTCTTTTATGGCTTGTCAATGAAATTAAGTTGACTTAAGAACTGGAAAACGAGAGACAAAGTTCGTTGAAACAAATTCATTTAATACGACACTCAAAATCCGATTGGGAGACCGAATTTTCATCGGATCATCAAAGACCTCTTTCGGAAAGAGGAAAGAAAAACGCACGATCCCTTAGAAAATATTTGAAGAAAATAGAATTTAAAAGCGATCTTTTTCTTGTTTCGGATTCGAAACGGACCCTCGATACTTACAAGATTATAACTAAGAATCAAAATTTATCTTCCGAAAGCTTGGTAACCAAAAAATTATATGAATCCGATCCAAAAGAGATTTTGGAAAAAATTCGTGAGTTCGATTCTAAATTTGAGAATGTGGCATTGTTAGGACACAATCCGGCAATGGAGGAAATTGCAAACCAATTGATTCGAGGAAGCGAGGATCTATCTTTTCTCGAATCTGTATTTTGTAAATTTCCAACCTCCGGTTTTTTGAGTATACAAGTGGAAACAAATTCTTGGAAAGAATTGGGCAGGATTCCTGGAAAAATCATCAGATTCTGGATACCTGGATGAACAAAATGGATTCCGATATTTTACATTTACGTTTTACCCGGGAAGAAATTTCAAAAAAAGTAAAAACAGTCGCTTCGGAGATCGCAAAGGATTATAAAAAACTAAATCCCATTCTTATCTGTGTGTTAAAGGGCGGGGTTTATTTTTTTTCGGATCTGACAAAGGAAATTCCGTTTTCGGTTGAAATCGATTTTGTTCAGGCAAAGTCCTATATGGGAACGGCTTCCACCGGTAAAATCGATCTTCTCAAAGACATCAATGCGGATCTAACGGATCGACACGTTATACTCGTTGAAGACATTTTGGATACAGGTTTTACGCTTCAATATCTCGTGAGACATATCTTTACTCGAAATCCTGCGAGTTTGGAGATCGTCACTCTTCTTCTGAAAGAGAAAAAAAATATCTTAGAATTTCCGGTAAAATACGTAGGTTGGAGAATTCCGGATGAGTTTGTGGTGGGATACGGTTTAGATTTTGATGGCAAATATAGAAATTTATCCGAGATTTATATTTTGGAGCCGGGGGAATTTTCCATCTAAAAATTGTGCTCAATTTCAAAGTACTGATGATTTTTTTTGCGGATTCGTCTGCAGCTTGTTCTAAAATTCGATTTCATTTTACAAAAAAATTAAAACTCCTCTCAATATCTACACTTTCGAAAAGTGATTTCGTGAAATAAAAATAAGCACTGGACTTGAGAGATTCCGTTTTTATAATCTAAGTTTTTAAGAAATCGACCAAAAAATGTTTTTTAATAAAAAGATTCTTTCTTAGTTTCGTATATAGAAGCTTTTTATTAAATTTGTTCCCTGATTGTGTTAGAAAAACGGAATGACCGATATGTGATGGGAAGCTTCAGACGGATCGACAAACTTTGGAAAGGATCGGTTCTATCTTTTATCGCATCGAGATCTTTATTATAAGAACCTGTTTCCTTTGGCACAGGTCTTGCGGCTTTAAAATCAAATCCGTGAACGAAAACTTTGGTTTTGAAACAAGCTGTAGTCTGAAAATTAGATTTTAGGACAAGTTGTACTTATGGAGCACCATTCTCTTTCACTTCTCAATGACATAGCGTTAAGTATCATCTTTGCTACTTTCTTTTCTCATATTGCCAGGCTCACCAAACAGCCGTTAATCCTTGGCTATGTAGCCGGCGGACTTTTGCTCGGACCGAACCTCGGATTTGGTCTCGTGGTCAATGAGGAAAGTATCGAGTTGATTTCGGAAATCGGGTTGATACTTCTTCTGTTTATCATCGGTCTTGAAATCGATTTGAAAGAATTGGCTCGCATGGGAAAATCCATGTTTATTTTAGGAATTAGCCAATTCGTGTTTTGTGTATTATTCGGACTGATTTTTTTTAAGGGTCTTCTTTCGGGATCCGCGGGTAAATTCGACCTTCTCTATTTTGCAATCGCATTGGCGATCAGCTCAACGATGATCGTTGTCAAACTTCTTCACGATAAATTTGAAGTCAGTACGATCGCCGGCCGACTTACGATTGGAGTTTTGGTACTCCAGGACATTTGGGCCATTATTTTTATGGGGGTTCAACCCAATCTTCAGGATCCGCAGATTTTAAAGATCGCGGGATCTCTCGGAATCGGGTTGGTATTGATCGGAGTCGCATTTTTAATCAGTAGATTCCTTTTATCAAAGTTATTTGAGGCTGCGGCTTCTAAACCGGAGCTCATTCTAATCACCTCGATCGCCTGGTGTTTCTTGCTTTGCGGTTGCGCGGAACGCGCGGGACTTTCAAAGGAAATGGGAGCTTTGATCGCAGGAGTCAGTATCGCCGCTTTTCCATACGGCGCCGATGTGATCGCAAAACTTTCCGGAATCAGGGACTTTTTTATCACGCTTTTCTTTGTCGCTTTAGGAATGAAGATTCCGATTCCTTCGATCCAAATCATCACGCTTTCTTTGATAGCAGTTGTGTTTGTTTTGTTTAGTAGAGTGATCACGGTTGCGACTCCGGTTTTCTTTTCGGGTAAGGGTTTGAGAGCGGGGATCGTCACAGGATTGAATCTGGCTCAGATCAGCGAATTTTCTCTCGTGATTTTATCTTTAGGAATGGGTTACGGACATATCAGTAAGGAGTTGGAATCTACCGTTTTGACTTCGATGATTCTCGCTTCCGTCGTTTCTACTTATGTAATCTTATTCAACGATCCGATTTCAAGATTCTTGTTAAGAATTTTAGCTTTGATCGGAATTCGGGAAAAAGAGGAGAACAAAACCGAATCCGATATAACAGGTCAGCCGAAACGAGACATCGTCATTCTCGGATATTTTAGAATCGCCCAAGGGCTTTTAGAGGGAATTGAAGAAGAAAAACCGGAATGGTTGAAACGAATTCTGATCGTTGATTTCAATCCTGTATTTCGCCAATCTCTAGAGGCAAAGGGAATTCGATGGGCATACGGCGATCTTGCAAATCCGGAAACGCTCCATCATTTAGGAATCGAAGATGCGAGATACGTCATTTGTACGATTTCGGATATGATTTTAAAAGGTACAACCAATCGTAGACTGTTGGAATCTCTCAAGACGATTTGTCATCATACTCAACCTTCGATCATTCTCACCACCGATGATGTAAAGGAAGCCGAGGTTCTTGTAGGAAGCGGGGCGGCGCACGTAATTGTTCCCGGAAGGATCAGCGGGATGTCTCTTTTTCGCGAAATGAAAACAATTGTGGATCATTCTAAAAACGGAAACGAAAGCGCGGCTAAAACGACTTCGAAGAAAAAAGCGATTCAGAAAAAAAGTTCTTCCAAGTCTAAGAGTAAAGGAAAGTAGATTGGTTCGTTCTCCTTGTAATAAAATATGCACGATGGATTTTGAAACTGGGTTTTGCGAAGGGTGTTTTAGAACCATAGAAGAAATTGGAAACTGGTCCCGATATTCCGACGAGGAAAGAGAAGATCTGTTTTTAAAAATTCGGATTCGCAAAGAAGAAATTTTTTTCAATAAAAAGCATTCCAAGTAGGAAATTTGTTACGGAAAGAATTTCAATTTGGACGCTAAGATTTAGTAATTAGATTTCAACACGATCCGAATCGTCTTGAGAGAGTCTTTTTTTATGCTCTGAAAATTTGGCCCGACAAACTGTCCCACCGAAATATTTCTTGAAATCGGACTTCAAGTCCGGCCTAAAGTAAAATACGACGACTTTTCTAATTGAAACGAAATCCCCAGATTCGAAAAAAATCCACCGGATACGGTTGAAGTTTTGTTTTAAAAAGATATTTTAAATTAACTCCTAAAATCGGATGAAGGCAACTCACTCAAAAATTTTTTATATACCTCCAACGTTTGTTCCGCCGTTTTTTTCCAGGTAAATCTTGCAGAATTTTTCTTTCCTTTTATGATCCAAAGTTTTCCTGAATTTTGTTTTTGAAAAAAATCTTTCAATTGGGATTCTAATTCTTCACGTCGATCTGGAGAAAAATAGAGAACGCTTTTTTTCAAAACCTCCGGCATTACCGTTGCGTTGGAAGATAAGACCGGACAAGCGCAGGCCTGGGCTTCGAGAGGAGGAAATCCGAAACCTTCGTATCTCGAAGGAAAAACAAGTAAACTCGCACAGGAATAAAGACAACGTAATTCGTCCAAGACGAGTTTTGGCATAGGAAGGATTCGATCTTCATATCCTCGAGCTTCCGTTTCTAAATAGTCCGGAATTTTTCCAAGTGATCCGCCTAACACCCATTTGGTTTTTAATTTTTGAGAATCCCAGAGAGGTTTGATTACTTTCAAAACAAGATTTAAATTTTTATGACCCTTGCCGATTCCGACACTGAGCAGATACCCTTCTTTGAGTTTGTATTTTTTTAGAAAGTTTTTTTTCTCTTCGGCTTTTGCGGGATAAAAAACAGTTTCATCGATTCCGTTGTAGACCACTTTCACGGATTTTTCCGTAAAACCAAAAACGGAATTCAAATCGTTTGCGGTGAATTTGGAAACGGAGATGGTTTGTTTTGCGAAACGGCGGATGAGTCTGAAAACGATCTGCATATAAATTCGTTTTACAAAACTAGAATGAAATTCTTTCATTCGAAAAGGGATGATATCGTGAATCGTTACGATACATTTGGAAAGATATACAATCGGAGCGTTGAAATGGGGAATATCCAAAAGATCCATTTCTTTCATGAGAGGATGCCCCAAAAATTCAGAAAAAGAATAAATGGGCGTCCGATAAGAAATCACGGGAAAGGAAAACGCAGTTTTCTGTTTTGGTTGATTTCGATTGAAAGTGGGATTTGCCGCAACTTCTGAAAAACCCGAAAATTCATAACAAGGAATTCCTTCCTTCAGAATCGTTTCCTTGTTTCCAAACAGATAAATCCGAAAATTCTCTTTTTCAACCAAAGGTCCCAGATATTTTAGAAGACCTCGGATTCTCATTCCGATCCCGGAGTGAGCGATCATCCTCGCGTCCAATCCGATTCGAATCGGACGAGTTCCTTGGAATTTTGTATTCTGCAAGCCCATGAACGGACAAGATACCCCGGCTCGGGAAATCTGCAAGAAAATGAAAATCCGATGGAAGATTCCGAAGGGAGTTTTGAAAATGGGAATGAATCCTAATCGGATTCTAAAAAAATTGATCCGAATTCTTACGAAGAGAATCTAAAGAAAGATATCATCGAACAAGTAGAAGAACGGAATGAAGAGAGTTAAGCTTGGAAGAAGAAGTTGTAAAAATTCTAAAATCGATCGGCGAAAATCCGAATAGAGAAGGACTTCGCGATACTCCGAAACGAGTAAAAAAAGCCTACGATTTTTTAACCTCCGGTTACCGGGCCGATATCACTACAATTGTAAACGGCGCTATTTTCGAAGAACCTACCGAAGGTATGGTTCTTGTGAGAGACATCGAAATGTATTCTCTCTGTGAACATCACCTTTTGCCTTTTTATGGAAGAGCTCACGTAGCCTATCTTCCCAATAAAAAGATCATCGGAATCAGTAAAATTCCTAGGATCGTGGATGTTTTTGCGAGAAGACTTCAAGTTCAAGAACGTCTTACGGAACAAATTGCGTATGCCATTCAGGAAGTTTTGGATCCGCAAGGGGTCGCGGTCGTAATTAAAGCAAAACATCTTTGTATGATGATGCGCGGTGTTGAAAAACAAAACTCTGAACTTTTTACATCCTGTATGTTAGGTGCGTTTAAAGAAAATATGGTGACTCGTTCCGAATTCTTAGATCTGATTCGTACCGGATCTACTTAATCGCAGCGCTGAGGCGAGGCGCGAAGTTCTGGATGTAAGATAGATTGAGTTCTGACCCAATAGAATAACAAACTTACATTGTAACCTTTTAGGAGCGAAGCGCGAAGTCCTGAATTCTATTCAGCAAATTGGTAGACAGAGAAAAAAAAAGATTCATTCTTTACCGAATCCGGAGGATGTTATGGCTAAAGAACGGATCGTTCCACCGTCTACAGATTTTAAAAAAAAAGCAAACATAAGTCTTAAAGAATATAAATCCCTTTATAAAGAATCGATCGAAAACCCGAACAAGTTTTGGGGTAGAGAAGCCAATCGTCTTACTTGGTTTAAAAAGTGGACTAAGGTTCTCACTCACGATTTCAAAAATGCAAAAGTAGAATGGTTCAAGGGCGGTAAGCTAAACGTTTCCTACAATTGCCTGGATCGTCATATTCAGACTCCTCTCAAAAATAAGGCCGCTTTGATCTGGGAAGGGGACAATCCGTCCGAATCCAAGGTGCTTACGTATTACGACGTTTATAGAGAGGTCAACCTTCTCGCAAACGTTCTCAAAAAATACGGAGTTAAAAAAGGAGATCGAGTCCTCGTCTATCTTCCGATGATCCCGGAACTTGCCATTACAATTCTTGCATGTACTCGGATCGGCGCGGTACATTCCGTCGTTTTTGGGGGATTCTCTCCGGAAGCGCTTCAAAGCAGAATCGACGATTGTAGACCAAAACTGATCATTACTGCCGACGGTGGATATCGCGGCGGTAAACCGATCGAACTCAAACGCAACGTGGATCTGGCGATTGAAAAAGCCCAGGAAAAAGTCAAAACGGTGATTGTGGTTCGGAGAACCGGAAACGAAGCGGGGTTGTCTTGGAAAGACGGTCAGGATCATTGGTATCATTTTTTGATGAACGATTCGAGTCTGCCTGCGTATTGTAAGCCGGAGCCCATGGACGCAGAAGATCCTCTTTTTATTCTTTATACTTCGGGTTCCACAGGAAAACCAAAGGGAGTTTTGCATACTACGGGCGGCTATCTTCTCGGAGCTAATTTAACATTTCATTATGTATTTGATATCAAACCGGAAGATACATATTGGTGTACCGCGGATATAGGTTGGGTAACGGGACATTCTTATCTTGTATATGGTCCGCTTTCCAACGGCGCTTCTTCCGTGATGTTCGAAGGTGTTCCGTCTTATCCGGACGCGGGAAGGTTTTGGGACGTCATCGATAAATACGGAGTGAATGTATTTTATACGGCCCCCACCGCAATTCGAGCGCTGATGAGAGAAGGATTGGAGCATATTAAAAAAAGAGATTTGAGTTCGCTTCGTTTATTGGGCTCTGTCGGGGAGCCGATCAATCCGGAAGCGTGGGAATGGTATTTTAAAAATATCGGAAAAAGCAAATGTCCTATCGTCGATACTTGGTGGCAGACGGAAACCGGTTCCATCATGATCACAGCCTTGCCGGGAGCGATTCCTCAAAAACCCGGATCTGCGACCTTGCCGTTTTTCGGAGTTCAACCTGTTTTGGTGGACAATGATGGAAAGGAAATCACAGACAAAGGGGAAATTTCAGGAAACCTATGTATCAAAGGTCCTTGGCCTTCGATCATGCGAGGAGTTTACGGAGACCCGAAACGTTTTTACGATACATACTTTTCTCAGTTCAAAGGATATTATTTCACGGGGGACGGAGCACGCAGAGATAAGGACGGTTATTTTTGGATTACGGGAAGAGTGGACGATGTGATCAACGTTTCCGGGCATAGAATCGGAAGCGCGGAAGTGGAAAGCGCTCTTGTAGAAAATACAAACGTAGCGGAGGCGGCAGTGGTCGGTTTTCCTCACGATATCAAAGGTCAGGGAATTTACGCTTACGTGACTGTGAAGGAAGGAGTTGTCACGAACGATTCCTTAAAAAAAGAACTGATAGCAACGGTGGAAAAGGGGATCGGCAAGATAGCAAGACCCGATGTGATTCATTGGGCGCCCGGACTTCCTAAGACTCGATCCGGCAAGATCATGAGAAGAATTTTGAGAAAGATCGCGAGCGCGGAATTCGAAGGCCTCGGAGATACTTCCACTCTTGCGGATCCTTCCGTAGTTCAAAAATTGATCGACGATAAAAAAGAATTTCACAGTTAAAAGAGGAAAGATTCTGATCGGACCCAAAAGAATTATTTGTCTTACCGAAGAGACGACTGAGTTACTCTATCTGTTAGGCGAGGAGGAACGGATCGTTGGAATTTCAGCGTATACGGTTCGTCCTATTCGAGCCAAACAAGAAAAGCCGAAAGTTTCCGCGTTTATCAACGGAAATGTAAAACGAATTCAGGAATTAAAACCGGATCTTGTGATCGGATTCTCGGATATTCAAGCCAATCTTGCAAAGGATCTCATCGCGGAAGGACTGAACGTTCTGGTAACAAATCAAAGAACGATTTCTGAAATTTTAGATACGATGCAACTTTTCGGATCCATCGTTGGAAAGAGAGAGCAAACCAAAGATTTGATCGAAGGCTGGAAATCAAAATTAGAAAGAATCCAAAACGATTCCGTCTCAACAAAAAGACCTCGGGTTTTCTTTCAAGAATGGGACGAACCGATCATCACGGGAATTGCTTGGGTATCGGAACTGATCGAACTTGCCGGAGGAAAAGATTGTTTTGATCATCTAAAAACAAAATCGCATGCTAAGGATAGAATCGTCACCGCTTCCGATGTCGCTCGCACAAATCCGGATATCTACATCGGTTCTTGGTGCGGAAAACCGGTGAATTTTGATTGGGTTCAAAATCATCCGGACTGGCAGGATATAAATGCCATCCGAAATCAAAAAGTTTATGAACTGGACCCATCTGTCATTTTACAACCTGGACCGGCTCTTTTTGAAGAAGGGATTGATCAGTTGGTGCAGTTGATTCATTCTTGAAAATCATTTCGTGTCATTTCGAAAAACGGAGTCTATCTGAAACATTGGGGGATTTCAATTCTCCCGTAATTTTACTTTGGTGCGGACTTTAAGTCCGGTTTCAAGAAGAATTTCAAATCAATCGTTTGTCGGAACAATTGATTTGTTTCAAAATAAGAATTGAAAGCGTGTGAAAGATCTGATTCTGCATTTTCATCAATTGAAACTGGAGTTCTTTTTATTTAAAAAAATTTGAAAATAGCAAGGATCGGGTTTTCTAAATTTTACTTTCGGCTATCCTATACTCATGGATCATTACAAAAAAATCGCGAGCGCCATTCAGTTCATTCAAAAACATTCCACATCACAACCGGAGTTGGAAGAAATTGCAAAATCGGTCAACCTGAGTCCGTTTCATTTTCAGAGACTTTTTACCGAATGGGCGGGAGTAAGTCCGAAACAATTTCTGCAGTACTTAACCTTGCAGAATGCAAAGTCGATTCTATCCAAACCCGAGTCTACTTTGTTTGATGCCGCTTTTGAAACGGGGTTGTCCGGAACCGGCAGATTGCACGATTTATTTGTCAAAATTGAAGGGATGACTCCGGGCGAGTATAAAAACGGAGGTGAAAATTTGACGATTCGTTATAGCTTTCAGAAAAGCGATTTCGGAGATTACCTCGTTGCATCCACGGAAAAAGGGATTTGTAATTTATATTTTTATGATATTTCAAAGGATCAAATTCTTTCCGAGCTTTATAGTCAATGGAATCATGCCCATCTTGTTCAAAAACAAGATGAAAATCAGGATCGTGTGATTCGTTTTTTTGATAAAACTTTAACCGATCGTGACAAAATTAAGTTACATATGAGAGGAACCGATTTTCAGATCAAGGTCTGGGAAGCGCTTTTAAAAATACCGGAAGGAAGTTTGTCCTCTTATTCGGCGATCGCAAACTCAATCGAACAAGAAAACGCTTCCAGAGCAGTGGGGACCGCGATCGGAAAAAATCCAGTAGGTTATCTGATCCCTTGTCATCGTGTGATTAAAAATACGGGTGGAATTGGAGAGTATCGATGGGGTTCCGAAAGAAAGGCGGCGATGATCGGCTGGGAAAGAACAAAAACGGAGGTTTTTCAAACATAGAGAATCGAGAAGATTCTTTGTTGAAACTTGAATTTTATGTTTGATAGAGAAACAATCAAATCGATGGAAAGGATTCGTTTCTTAATTTTACTGCTCTAACAGCCGATTTGGGGAGATTTTATGAATCGATTTTTGAGCATCTATCTGGTTCCTTTTTTGATTTCGTGTCACCTTCGTCGAAAAGTTTTCAAGAAGAAGTTTTAGTACCTTTTTTGAAAGGAGTCCTAATTCTGAGTTATCCTTATCGGATCAATACCTGCGCGATCACTCCCGTTTTTTATCACGGATCGCTACCTATCATTACTCAGGGTTATGGATCGAGGAGTCCTCACTCGATTTCTGTCACTGCTTTTCAAAATCCGAAAATTATACGGTTATGCTAGATGATATCAATTACGCAATAGATCCAATAATCAAAAAAATATGGGAAATTATCCGAATGGGGAACCGGTTCGAAAAATAACGATTACCGATCTCTTTACATCCGGAAAACTACTTTTTGCACCCATTTTCGGATGCCCTCAATCTTGGATTTTAAACAAAATGTAAAAACTTTGACTTGCTTAGCATATTTTTTGAAGACCTAACTATCATTTTATAAATCGTTTCTCATTTCCTTTTTGGTAGAATTTTCTTTTCGTTTACTGAATCTAAATTTCACAGACGGTTGGTTTTATGTCCAAGCAATCCATTGAATCCATCCGTATTAGGGGAGAGGCGCTGACCTATTATTCCAGAATTGGAATCATGATCATGATGCTACTGTCTTTAGCATCGAGTTATAAATCTCTTCATCCTCAAATTCTGATCAATCATACAATCACAGCGATTTTTATGTGTGTTTATACGCTTTTCGGTTTTTATTTATATAAAAAATTCAAAGTATATAACTGGGTACATAATGTTTTTATAATATTTGATACTTTTTTGCTGACTGGAACGATCGTCTTAGACGGAATGGTTTCCGCAGAAATCATTGCTCCCGTTTTAAAGAACTCGATTTTATATTCGGTATACTATTTTATTATTTCTTATTCGGGATTGTTGGGTAAACCGAAGTTCGTTTTGGTTACCGGATTGTTATGTGCTTTTGGTTACACATTAGGGGTTCTCAATGCGGTGTATCACGGATTACAATTTTCGGAAAATAATTCGATCAACATAGCGCCCGGTTTTGTAAAACTCAGTGCGGAGATTACAAAAATCATATTTATGGCCTCAGTAAGTTATATTCTATATCGTTTGATGAGTTTGTTTGATAGTCTTTATAGAGAGGCGACTTCTTATTATGAGGAGAATAAGGGTTTTCTGACAAAGTTGGAGAATAATCAGAAAATAATTCATTCTTCTGCGGAAACTTTGGAAGATTCGATTACAAATTTCTCGGAGTTTACTAGTTTAACAAGTTCAAAAATGGAATCACAAGCGGCTTCTCTCGAAGAAGTAAACGCAGTAATCACGTCTTTATCAAAATCTTCTGAAAGCAATGCGGACTCGATTCGAATTCAAAACGAGAATTTGTACGAATTGAATCGCAAATCGCAAACTCTTTTGAATCTGATTGCAAAAAT
The DNA here is from genome assembly GCF_040833975.1 of Leptospira sp. WS92.C1. Taxonomy (NCBI): domain Bacteria; kingdom Pseudomonadati; phylum Spirochaetota; class Leptospiria; order Leptospirales; family Leptospiraceae; genus Leptospira; species Leptospira gorisiae. The sequence continues at coordinate 3,968,437 of NZ_CP162130.1, read as the reverse complement.
TTCCGAATATTCAAAAGATTTGGAGACGAATACAAAAGAGAGTAAGATCGAAATGCAATCGGTTAAAAATTCCGTTGAAAAAACGGATACTTTTCTAAAGAACATTTCAAATTCTTTTAAACGTGTAGACGAAATCAATCGTATCTTGGGAGAGATTGCGGATAAAACGAATCTGCTTTCTTTGAATGCATCCATCGAAGCTGCAAGAGCCGGCGCTGCGGGAAGAGGTTTTTCTGTGGTTGCCCAGGAGGTAAGTAAACTAGCGGAGTTTACAGCCACAAATGCAAAAAGTATTTCTAAAGTAGTTCAGGAGTCTCTTCAGTTTATCGAAGAAGCGAATCGTTCTTCCAGGGACACGGGAGAGTTGACGGACGGTCAAAATTCTAAAATCACAGGAACTGTTTCTAGGATCGAAGAGATGAATCGTTTGTATCGGGATGGAACTGCGATCGTGAATGATTTTGTAACTAGTCTGGGCAAAGTCAAAAACTTATCGGATGAACTTTTTCATTCTACCCAGGATCAGATGACCGGACAAGTCGAGATGATGAAGGCTATGATCGAATTGGAAAAAGAAATTAATGAGATCGCAAAGGAGTCCGGAAAAATTCAAGACGGAGTTTTGAGAATTAGAACTCAATCCAAAGATCTGAAAGCATTGAGTGTGGTTTGATTTTTTGAAGTAAAAATCTGATTCGATTTAGAATTTTGTTTTATCTCTGATTGAAACAAAGTCGGTAAATTAAAAACTGATTTCGATTCGAATTTTGTTTGAAATTCAGATTTTGATTCCTCTTATAAGATTATGAGTCAAAATTCGATTGAATTAATTCAAAAAAACGGAACCGTTTTAATCAACAGGATTCGTCTTGGTCTTGTAATACTTTTTGCCGTTTCGCTGCTCGGCGCTTTAAAAGCTCTCAATCAAGCCCAGGTGATCAATCATTCTATTGCGACTTTTTCAATGGCCATTTATTGCGCGGTCATTTTTATTTGGAATCGATTCGGAGAGGTGCCCAAATGGGTCCAAAAAACTTCGGTGATTTTGGATTCGGTTATCTTAAGCGGTTCGTTGATTTTTGACGCGATGATTTCTCCGGAAGTAGCTTCGGAATCGATGAAAAATCTAATTCTATTTTTTATTTATTTCTATATCAACATTTACGCGGGACTTTTGGGAGAAAAAAGATTTGTGATCTTGATCGGCGTTCTCGGTGCCTTGGGTTCCGCGATCGCGCTTATAGTCGCGGTTCAGTTTGGTGTAAGTTTTTCCGAAGATCCGAGCTTTGCAAACAAACCGGGAGCGTTGATCCCGAGTATTGAAATTATAAAAATAATTTTTATTTTTACAGCGGGTATCATTCTCGCGCAATTGATGAATCTATTTATGAACCTTGCAGATCAGGCGGGAAAATTATCGGAGGAAAGTAAGGGATTTTTTGCTAAGTTGGAAAAAAATCAAAAAGCGATTCGCGTTTCCGCGGAAGGTCTGGAAGTGACGATCAAGAATTTTGCCGAGTTCATCAATTCTACCGGTGAAAAGATGGAATCTCAAGCCGCTTCTTTGGAGCAAGTCAATGCCGTTATCGAAGAATTAGCCTCCGCTTCTCAGAATACATCCAATTCTATAGAGATACAAAATCGTAGTTTGGTCGATCTGAATGAAAAATCAAAAAACCTAGGCGAGATCATAGAAAGTATCGCTCAATTTTCAAAGGATCTTGGAGCTTATGCAAATGAAAATCAAAGAGACATGGAAAACGTTTCCGAGGCCGCGGGAAAGACAAATCATTTTCTGCAAAGTATATCAAATTCTTTTAATAGAGTCGACGAGATCAATCAGATCATGGGAGAGATTGCCGATAAGACAAATCTTTTAGCTCTCAACGCCTCGATTGAAGCCGCAAGAGCAGGCGCCGCGGGAAGAGGATTTGCAGTTGTCGCCAATGAAGTCAGTAAACTTGCCGAATTTACCTCGGAAAACGCAAAAAATATTTCGGTGATTGTAAAACAGTCCAGAGAATTTATCGGAGAGGCAAACAAGGCCTCCGATGATACCGGAAATTTAACCGGCAGACAAAAACAAAAAATTTCAGAGACGGTCAATCGGATCGAAGAAATGGGAAAACTCTATCAGGAACAAAGAGGAATCATCCAGAATTTTGTTTCGGAAGTGGAAAGAATTAAACAACTTTCGGGTGATATTTTCGAATCCACAAAAGAACAGATGATCGGACAAGAGGAAATGGTAAAAACCATGGTTCATCTGGAAAAAGAAATCAATGAAATCAATCAGGAATCCAATAAACTACAGATCGAAGTCGAAAAGATCCGAAATCAATCTTCGGATCTCAAAAGTTTGAGCATTGCCTAATTCTGTAAACCTTCGAAGCACTTGCGATTTACAATTTAGGTCTATATTCCAAAACTGACGAAGAAAAAGGAAATCCTTTTTCTTTTCAGGAGTAGGATTCATGACTCATAATGTAAGAGCGGCGATTATCGGAGGAACAGGACTATACAGTCTTGATGGAATGGAGCTGATCGAAGAGATTTATCCAGATACTCCTTGGGGAAAACCGTCCGATAAGATTAAGATTGGAAATTACAAAGGAAAACTAATTGCGTTCTTACCAAGACACGGTATTGGACATTTTTTAGCTCCTCCGGAAGTCCCAAATCACGCAAACATCTGCGCTCTTAAACAACTGGGAGTGGAAGAAATTGTCGCGTTTAGTTCCGTTGGAAGTCTGAGAGAAGAAATCAAACCTCTTGATTTCGTTTTACCTTCGCAAGTGATTGATCGTACTCGTTCTAGAAACTCCACCTTCTTTGGAAACGGAGTGGTTGCACATGCTCCTTTTGCCGAACCCTTCTCTTCCAATTTGAGGAAACGGATCCAAGATACCGCAAAAAAAATCGGTTTGGAAGTTCATATCGATAAAACTTTGGTTTGTATGGAAGGACCTTTATTTTCTACAAAGGCAGAATCGCATCTCTATCGTTCTTGGGGTGCGGACATCATCAATATGACTGTGCTTCCTGAGGCAAAACTTGCGCGTGAGGCCGAGATCGCCTATCAGATGATCTGCATGTCCACGGATTACGATTGTTGGAGAGAAGGCGAGGAATCGGTTACCGTTGAAATGGTAATCGCGAATCTGACAAAAAATGCAGAGACTGCAAAAAAACTTCTTTCCGAATTGATTCACGTTATCGGAAACGGGGACGATTTGAGTCTAAAAAACAGTACGAAGTATTCGATCATTACCGCACCCGAAAAAAGAAATCCGGATACGGTGAAAAAGTTAAAAGTTTTATTTCCTGAATATTTCTAATTGAATTATCGAATTTCATCCAGGCTTTTTTTCAAGGCTTGGTGATATTCGGGAAATAAAGTCAGATCGTTATGAGTTCCGTTTTTGATTACGAATAATACGGCGCTTTGTTTATTCTCTTGCAACTTTTTGAATATGGTTTCCGAGTTTGAAAATGGAATGATTTCATCCTCTGTTCCGTGAAAGATTCTAATCTTGGAACGAATGTTCTCCAGTTTTTTTAAATTCTGAAACTGAAACCGCAACATCCAAGGTTGTAGGAACGGATAATAAATTTTTGCAAGCGATGGGAGATCCGTAAAAGGGGTTTCTAAAAATAAATGTAATTCCGGATGTTTGGACGTCAGATCGACTGCAACTCCGGTTCCGATGGAACGTCCATAAATAACGATTTGATCCTTGGAGCGATTCAGATTTGTCTGAAGATATTCCAGCCATAATTCTGCATCCGAGTACATCGTTTTTTCCGAGAGACTTCCCGTGTTTTTTCCGTATCCTCTATAATCCGTAATCAAAATATCCCAACCTAAAGGAAGAAAATTCTCCGAAATGCTTCCCCAACTTCTTAAACTTCCAGCGTTTCCATGAAAGAATAAGATGATTTTGTTTTGAGGATTTTTTGCTGCCTTGAAATAAAGCGCATAACTTTGATTTCCATCCGGTGTAGTAATGGCGATTTCTTGAAATTCCGAAGAAAAGGAAAAGGGAAAGTCTTCCGGAAGTTTTTCCGGAAAAAAAATCAATTTGTCCTGATTCCACCAAACAAGCAGTGGCGCAGCGAAGAGAAATACAAATAATAAACTAAAGAACATGTTTACGGACCGTTTCATAAATGTTTAAGGAGTCGGAGTTAATTCTTTCTTCCAGATTTCTTTTCCGGATGTATCGAAAATTTGAAGAAGAAGTTTTCTTTCTCCCTTTTTTCCGGAGACAGTGACAAGTCCGAAATTTCTTTGATCGACAAGAGTTCCTTCCACACGCAGAGAATTTTTCTCGGTAACGGGAGAATAATACCCGGATGTAAGAGGCGAAACCGTAAAATCATAGATCGGTTCCAGCCCTTCTTCTTTGAGAAGATTTAGTTCTGTATGATGGCGATCACCCGTTAAAAATATCACGTTTTTGGTTTTTAATATACGAATTGCTGAAAGTATTTTATTTTTTTCTTCGGGATAAGTCGCGTAATTTTCAAAGACCGAGTTCGGATTTAAGAATTGTCCTCCGATCGCGACAAACTTAAACGTCGCTTTGGAAAATGCCAAAGAATTTACAAACCACTGAAATTGTTTTTCCCCGAGAATTTGTCTCGGACCAATCGACTGATTGCTGTTAGCTGTTCTAAAACTGCGATTATCCAAAAGAAAAAACTGCGCGTCCCCCCAAGTAAACGAACCGTAAATTCCTTCCTTTGCGTAATTAGAATTTCCCCAATGGAGTTTGAACATTTCCTCCGCGGTATCCTTCATCCAAAAAGAGAAATCTCCATCGTTCGGACCAAAGTCGTGATCGTCCCAAATCGCATATTGATGAACGGAAGCAAAAAGCGGTCCCAATTCCGGAATACCCCGCTGGTGTTTGTAGCGATGAAAAAATCCGGTTCTTGAATCCCAGTCCGTTTCTCTCAGATAAATATTGTCTCCGAGCCAGAGCATAAAATCGGGTTTTTTAGAAAGAATTGAATTGTAGATAAAGTATTCTCCTCCGTAAGGTTTACCGGGTACGTCGAATTCTGTTTCGTTGACATAAGCGCAGCTTCCCAATGCGAATGAGAAAGACGGAGGATTTTGACCGGCCGTAAAAAAGGATTGGGCTTGGAACGTCTGCGTATGTTTGGCTTTCACTTTTTTTCCGTCCAAAAGAAGATCATATCTATACTTTTTGCCCGGTTCGATTTTGGCCGCGATTAGTTTTGCGATAAAGCCGGTTTGTGATTTGGTTTGAATTTCTTCCGAATAAAATGTTCGCTGTGGATTTAATATTTCAGAATATTCTAAAATAGCGGATGACTTACGATCCGTTTGAATCCAAATCATGGCTTCTTTTAGAGTAGAATAACCCACGATCGGTCCGGAGACGAGGTTTGCCGACTCTGCGTTTAATTGAAGATTGATCAGGATGATTAGAAAAAGCCAAATGTTTATACGATTGATTAAAAATCTTTTTTTCATCAAAGAAGACCTCTTTAATCCAAATATACTTTCTAGATTCTCAAAAAACTTCAAGAGAATTTAGATTGAGTGAGAATCATCTAAATTCTTTTTCTAAAATAATGGAACGATCAAAAAAAAGAGTCGTTTTTTTATTTCGAACGAAAACCGTCCTCTAAAAAAAACGCGATCTCATCCAAAGCCGTTTTAGCTTCCGGAATCATTCCGCCAAAGCTGATATAACCATGTATCAAGCTTTTGTAAAGAGAATAGGTAATTGAAACTTTTGATTTTTTTAAAGCGTCGATCAGTTCGAATCCTTCGTCCTGTAACGGATCAAAACCTGCGAGTTGTAGATATGTTTTCGGAAAATTCGAACTTTTTTTGTAAAGGATCGGAGATGCGAGACTTTGTCTTCCTTCGATTGCGGATTTTAAATAATAAAAATTAAAATAATCCAATAGTTTATTTGTTAGTAAATATCCGCGACCGAAATCGTTTCGACTCTGACTCATTCTGAAAAGATCCAGATACGGATAAATCAGCAATTGAAAAAGGGGAGTGCCGATCTTTTTCTTTTTGGCAAGAATGGAAATGTTCGCGGCAAGATTTCCACCCGCACTGTCCCCGCCGATTGCGATCTTTTTTGGATGAATTCCAAGATCGTTTGCGTTTTTTATAATCCACCGGTAAGCGGTAAAACTATCTTCCACCGCGGTTGGAAAACGAAACTCCGGCGCTAGTCTGTAATCGACCGAAAGGATTATCGTATTCGTTTTTTTTGCAAGATATCGCAAAGGGGAATCGTGAGTATCGAGATCTCCGATTACAAATCCGCCTCCATGAAAATACACAAGAGACGGCGATACACTCAAAGTTTGAATCGGACGATAAAGCCTGATTCCGATTCTTCCGTTTTTAACGGGGATCGTAAAATTCTCCACTTGAAAAAGATCTTCTTTCGGAAGATCGAATATGGTGATCGATTTTTTGTACATCTTTCTCGCGTCCACAGGAGAAAGAGTTTCGATTTTCGGTTTGACCCGGGCAAGATACAAAGCCATTTGCAATCTCGCGTCCAAAACCCGATTTCGTTTTTGAATGATTCCGCCCGAGAGTTTTCTAAGAATACTTTCGGGTAAACTCAGAATCCATCTGAGAAGAATAGCCTCAAGTTTTTGCAAGAGCACGCGTCTTACTTTTTGTGCCGTTTTTATGAGAGATGATTTCGTTTTTGGAAACCTGTTTGTGCTGTGCAATCGCTTTCACGGTCGGTTTATTTCCATTTTTATCCGCTCTTTTTTTTCCTTTTTTGAGTTCGGATTTCATATCATACAAAAAATCCTCAAAGTCCACTTGCATCGTATGTCTTGTCGAAGCCACATAACGTTTTTTCATTTTTGATTCGTATTTTTCGATAGATTGATTCATTTCTTTGATGCTTGGCATTTGATAATTACCCGTAAGATACTCGGAAATCCATTTTCCCTGAAATTCCGCTAAAGGCATGATGGCACCCAGTGGCTGATACAATCCGACAAAAAACAGATTCTTAAATTCAGGTTTGATCATACGATGAAATAAAGGTAGATGATTGTCTTTTACAGAGATAAAATTTTTGTCAAAAAAAGGAAACTTAACATTGTATCCTGTGCAATAAATTACCGCGTCAATTTCTTCCTCGCTTCCATCCGCGAATTTAACCTTATTGCCGTTATACGATTCTATATTCGGTTTTGGAGTTACGTCACCTCTGCCCAATCGAACCAGGATGTCCTGGGAAATGGTCGGATGCGCGGCTCCCGGTTTATGATCGGGTTTTTGTAAACCGAAGTCTTCTACTTTCCCCACTCCGAAGCGAAATACCAATCCCATAATAAAACTCTTAAGCCAAAATGGGGTATGAACCGGAATGAGTTCGGTGGATTTGTCCAACGGTTTTCCAAAAAGATAATTGGGAATGATATATGCTCCTCTTCTTGCGGCAAGAAAAACCTTTTCCGCTACTCCCGGGCGACAGAGTTCGACCGTAATATCCATCGCGCTGTTTCCCATGCCGAGAACGACAACTCTCTTACCGGTAAGTTTGATCGGATTTTCTGGATCCACATAAGAATGAGAATGAATGATCTTTCCCGTAAACTTGCCTGGAAATGGAGGATCAGGCCATCTTTGAGACCAGTGATGTCCATTAGACACGATGAGAGCGTCATAGTATTGTTGTTTTCCATCCCCTGTTTTGACGAGCCATGTTTCGTCATCTTGATAATCGGCATGGACAACCGGATTTTTAAATCGAATATTCTTACGAAAACCGAAGTGATTTACGTAATCTATAAAATAATCCAGGATTTTTTTATGACCGGGGTAGTCTGCGTAGCTACGCGGCATCGGATAGTCTTTGTATTCCATTCTATCTCGATGTGTGTTGATATGGAGAGATTTATAGATGTTGCTCATCTGATTGTCGTTGTTGAATCTCCAATTCCCTCCGACTTCGCTTCCCGCTTCGAAACAATCAAACGGAATTCCTTTATCTTTTAGAGCTTTGCACGCTGCGATCCCGCTGGAACCGGCTCCAATCACACAAACTCGAGGCAATGAAGACATATATCTCTCCTGCTTTCTGAAAGCAACGTTGTGAATCATGATACAGCCTAAAAATATAAACGAGTCAATTAAAAAAAGTTTTGAATTTATAAATCATGAGTTTAGTACTGAATACTAATGGAACAAAAAAAGAGAACAAATGTTCATTATGATTACGACTACATTGTAGTCGGTAGCGGATTCGGGGGAAGTGTATCCGCGATGCGATTGAGTCAAAAAAATTATAGCGTTGCGGTGATCGAATCCGGTAAAAGATGGAGATCCGAAGATTTTCCAAAATCAAACTGGTCGCTTAACAAATATCTTTGGATGCCGAGAATCGGTTTTTACGGAATTCAAAGATTGAATTTATTAAAAGACTTTTTTCTTGTGAGCGGAGCGGGAGTCGGCGGTGGAAGCCTTGTTTATGCAAACACTCTTTATGTTCCCGGCGATAAGGTCCTTAATTCTCCAACGTTTAAAAAACTGGGAGGTAAAAATAAGATTCTTCCTTTTTATTCCGTTGCCTCCAGAATGTTAGGCGTAATACAGAATCCGCAATTATACGAATCTGATTTAATCCTCAAAGAAATTGCGGACGAAATGGGAAGAGGGGACACGTTTTGTCCTACGCCGGTGGGGGTTTTTTTCGGAGATAAGCCGGGTAAATTTACCAAGGATCCTTACTTTTTAGGGGAAGGTCCGGATCGGGTCACATGCAATCACTGCGGGGGTTGTATGGTGGGTTGCAGATTCAATTCTAAAAATACGTTGGATAAGAATTATCTTTACTTTGCGGAAAAGTTGGGAGCAAAAATTTTTCCGCAAAGTAAAGTTGTTTCTTTGATTCCGTTAAACGAACAAGGGAAACCGTCCGCTTCCGGTACCGGAGAATTTGGATATCAAATTGAAACACGATCTACCACCGGTTTTTTCGGTTTTCCAAAAAAGACACTTTATGCAAAAAACGTAATTCTTTCCGGGGCGGTGATGGGAACCGTAGGTCTGCTTTTGAAAATGAAACAAAAAGGGAGTTTACCGCGGCTTTCGTCGATGTTAGGAGACTGCGTTCGCACAAATAGCGAAACAGTATTAGCGATTACTAATTTTAAAAAAGACGTCGATTATTCGCGTGGAGTTGCCATTACCTCTTCTATACATCCCGACGAGCACACTCATATGGAGCCGGTTCGTTATCCCAAAGGATCCGATTTTTTTGGAATGATTGCTTCCGTTTTGACCGACGGTGGCGGAAAATTTCCAAGACCTTTAAAATACTTTGTTACCTTGTTTACCAATCCGATTTATTTTTTCAAAGCTTCTTGGCCTTTCGGTTTTGCAAAGAATTCTCTTATCTTACTGGTGATGCAATCTTTGGACAATCAAATTCGTTTGATACAAACGCGAAGATTTGTCTGGCCGTTTGAAAAGACGATGAGTTCCGCTTTGACCAAAGGAGAAAAAACTCCTTCTTGCATACCCATCGCAAACGATACCGCTCGTAAGATCTCTAAAAAGATAGGTGGAATCCCGCGAAGCTCCATCAATGACGTTCTGTTAAATGCGCCGATTACCGGTCATATCATGGGTGGTTGTATTATGGGAGAGACCGCCCGCGAGGGTGTGATCGATTTTAAAAATCGAGTTTTTGGTTATCAGAATTTGAGAATCTGCGACAGTTCGATGATCACGGTAAATCTCGGAGTCAACCCGAGTCTTTCGATCACAGCCTTGACCGAAAGAGCTATGTCTTTTATTCCTCCGAAAAAAGGTTTTCGGTCCGTTGAATTTTATTTTGAAAAAAAATTCGGACTTTCATCGATAATCAATTCCAGCGTGAATCAAAAAAATTCTGAACTTAAGAAAGAGCAAAAATCGAAATCCGCGGCGCGAGCAAAGAAAAAATTCAAAACACCGATTTCAAAAAAGAAAAAGATTCGTAAATAGATGACTCGAGACACTGGTTGCCAAAAATCAAAACCCCGAATGTAGTAGTTTTAAACAAGACGCTGTAGAATTTTAGAATGGGTGTATTTCTCTTTGTTATGCTTTTCTGTTAAAAAATTAAAATTCTAAACAGATTTTTCTTTCTTTTCCGTATTTTGGGAGCATAAAGAAAATCGAGGTTCAACTTTGAGTTTTGAATTCCTACATAGAAAAGAATTGTTAAGAGAAAAGGCCTTTTGGGGCGGATCATGGAAAAACGGAAATTCGGATCTTAAAATTCAAGTCATCAACCCAGCCACCTTAGAGGTGTTAGGTCATGTTCCTTCTTTGGGTCAAAAAGAAACTTTAGAAGCCATTGAAACTTCCGTCTTAGCGTTTCAGGATTGGTCTTCTCGGACTGCGAAAGAAAGATCGATTCTGATTCGAAATTGGGCGGATTTAATGAAAAGAAACCGAGAAGATTTGGCCATTCTTATGACTTTGGAACAGGGAAAACCGTTGGCCGAGTCCCGAGGTGAAATCGATTATGCCTTCTCTTTTTTAGAATGGTTTTCGGAAGAATCAAAACGTATTTACGGGGATATCATTCCCAGTCATAGAAAAGATACAAAAATCGAAGTTCTCAAACAACCGATTGGTGTTTGTGGAATTTTAACTCCATGGAATTTTCCTTCGTCTATGATCACTCGAAAAACGGGAGCCGCTTTGGCGGCAGGTTGTACGGTGATCAGCAAACCTTCGGAGTTGACTCCATTCTCCGCTTTAGCTTTAGCCGTTCTCGCACAGGAAGCCGGGATTCCGGAAGGTGTGTTTCAGGTGCTCACAGGTTATCCCGAAGAAATTGCGAATACTTTGATCGATCATCCTGAAGTTCGAAAAATCAGTTTCACCGGTTCGACACAGGTGGGCAAACGAATCATGGAAAGAAGTTCTAAAACTCTCAAAAGACTTTCGTTGGAACTCGGCGGAAACGCGCCTTTTTTAATTTTTGACGATGCAAATTTAGAATCCGCGGTTCGCGGAGCCGTTCTTTCCAAATTTAGAAACTCGGGACAAACTTGTGTTTGTGCAAATCGATTTTTAGTACAAAGTAAGATTTATGATTCGTTTTTGGATTTGTTTTTGGAAACCGCATCAAAGTTAAAATTGGGAAACGGTTTGGAAAAAGATACAACGTTGGGTCCGTTGATAAGCGAAGTGGCCGTGCAAAAGGTGGAGACTCATATCAATGACGCACTGCAAAACGGAGGCAATCTTCTCTTAGGTGGAAGGCGTCTGGAATCTGGAAAATTATTTTTTCCGGCGACTATTCTCTCGAACGTTTCTGAAAATTCTCTTTCGATGAAAGAGGAAGTTTTTGGACCCGTCGCTCCCGTTTATCGATTCGAATCCTTTGAAGAAGGAATTCGAGTAGCAAACTCTACTCCGGTCGGTTTAGCAGCGTACGCGTATACAGAGGATTATAAAAAAATTGAGGCGCTTTCCAAACACATCGAATCCGGAATGTTAGGAATCAATGAAGGGCTTATATCCAGCGAACAAGTTCCGTTTGGCGGACTGAAAGAATCTGGCTTTGGTAGAGAAGGATCAAAATACGGAATTCAGGAATATCTTCACGTCAAATATATTTGTATCGGCGGATTTTAAGAGCAAACAATCATTGTTAGCATTGTTAGTTTATTCAGTTTTACTTTATATAAAACCTAATTATTTTATCGGTTCGTCCGTTCTTTTTTGTATGATTGTGTTTCAATCCACTTTTATTATAACATCCGATACGTTCTCTTTAAATTCCTTTTTGCTTGACGACATTTATTTTAAGAAGTTTGTAGAGTGCCTGCTTATATGGATTTAATCTATTTAAATTATTTTTCTTTGGCTTCGTTGATCGGAGTTTTGTTTATCGGATTTACTACGTTCTTTTTCTTTTCCATCCAAGAAAAAGCTTCCGGTACCATCTATCTTGCGATCGGCTTATTTTGCCTTGGGATCTTTCACCTTGGTTATATGATTGGCTTTCCATTTTACGGACCCTGGTCCGTATTTCATCGATGGATCGTAATTCCATCTCCGTTTTTCGGATTCCTTTTTCTCATTATGTTTTTCTTGCATTATCCGGAACCCATTTCCAAAAAAATCATAAGACCGATTTTTATCATCGCATTTATGGGGGTTGCTCTCATCTGCGCGTGGTATTTTTATGAATCTCTATCGGCAAAAAGAGTTTTTTATTTTTCAGGACATTACTGGGATTTTCAGATCAATCTATTTTATAAAGTTTATTCAGGAGTCATCATTCTCTATACGTTTTTCTTTATGGGAATCGGAATCTGGAGAATGATCAAGCTCAAAGGTAAAGATAGAATCATCACTGGATTTGTCTTGATTCCTTTGACAATCATTACACTCGTTCCCGGTGTGTTAAATGCATTGAGCCGAGATGGGGCCGTTTCCAGAGAATTGTATCAGACAGTTTTGGACATCTCTCTTGTAATCGGACTTTTTATCATTTTGGTCGGTTATATCAATTATACGAGCGAAAAGACTTCGATTCTTTCCAGAATTACTGGCATTACGCTCGCTACTTTCTTTTTAGTTTTGCAAATCGTGAGTTTGTTTATTTTTAACGAATATGAAGACTCTTACGACTTGATCAAAAGAAAGGAAGTTCGTCTTTCCGTTTCGGGATTGAACCTATCCAAAGATGCCGCATATGTATTTGAGTATGATCCTGAAACCGATTCCGCAAAAGAATATTCTCGAAATAGTTTGATGCAACCGAATGAAAACGTTCTGAGAGAATTTCGTTTTTTTAAAATTTCTCATAGCCTTTTTGAAATCCCTTCTTTGCCAAATCAAGAGTTGATCGATCGAGCGGATAAGATTCTTAAAAACTCTCCAGCGGGTTTTGAAGCATATCGTGCCGGCGTAAAAGAATATCTTGCTTCGAAAAAAGAGACTCAATTTTCGGGAAGGGAGATCGAATCCTTTTTTGAAACCTTAGAGAAAAAATTGATCATACTCAGGAATAAATACTTTCATCTGCCCCCGAAAGAAAAAAACGATCCTGTCGTATTGGAAAAACTCTTTCATTCGGACACAGTCGGAATTTCCGCTTATTTAAATGAGTTAAAAAAGAATGCTCTAAATCCGAGCGTTATCGACGCGGTTAAAAGAGAAAAAATAATCAACACGTTTCTGACTCAGGTCCGAAAAGAAGACGAGCGAACTTACAAAGGAGAGAGGGTTTATGAGTTGGGGGCGCAAATTCCCAAACACTACATCTCTTATTTTTATGTTTCCTCATCCAATGGAAAGATTTACGAAGTCGGTTTTAGATACGAATCTCTAAGGGAATTTTTACACCCCACGGGAAAGATCTTATATATCTCCGCGCTTTGTATTCTTTTTTTGGTTTTATTCGGGTTTCGATTTTTCTTTCAAGGGGCGTTGATCAATCCTTTGGATGAAGTTGTTGTCGGTTTGAGAGAGGCAAATTCGGGAAATCTGGATTATCGTCTTCAGGTAAAAGTCGAAGACGAAATCGGATTTATCGCGCGTTCGTTTAACAGAATGGCGAGATCAATTCAAGCCGCCAGAAAACGTCTACAGCAATATGCGGACGAACTGGAAGAAAAGGTACAGGAGCGTACTAAAGAATTACAGCAAACCCTGGAAGAAGTCAGAGAACTCAAGCAGCAACAGGACGGCGATTACTTCCTAACGTCTCTTTTGATAAAGCCTCTCGGCTCTAATAAAGCGCGGCAGGGAAACGTAAAAGTGGATTTTCTGATCGAACAAAAAAAGAAGTTCTCCTTTAGAAGATTTCACGATGAGATCGGAGGGGATATCAACATCTCCAATTTCATAGAACTACAGGACCGATATTATACCGTTTTCCTAAATGCGGATGCGATGGGTAAATCGATGCAGGGAGCGGGTGGAGCTTTGGTGCTCGGAGCGGTATTCGAATCGATCATAGAAAGAACAAGAATGGCCGCGACGATGAAAGAGCAATCTCCGGAACGCTGGTTAAAAAATGCGTTCTTGGAGTTGCATAAGGTTTTTGAAAGTTTCGACGGTTCGATGCTCGTCTCTCTCGTATTGGGAGTTGTGGACGACGATGCGGGTCTTATGTATTTTATCAACGCGGAACATCCTTGGACCGTTTTGTACAGGGATGGAATTGCAAGTTTTATCGAAGACGATCTCATGTTTCGAAAACTGGGAACAACGGGAATGGAAGGGACCGTCTTTATCAAAACCTTTCAAATGGAACCCGGAGATATTATCATCGCGGGTTCTGACGGAAGAGACGATTTGCTTGTCGGAACGGATCGGGAAGGCGGAAGAATCATCAATGACGACGAAAAATTATTTCTAAGAGAAGTGGAAGGAGCACATGGAGATTTACAATCTATTTACGAAGGAATTCAAAAACACGGTTCTTTAACGGACGATTTATCTCTGGTACGTGTTTCCTTTAGAGAAAGTCTCAGTGAATCTAAAATTGCGCAAGCCCACGAGAAGGAACGAGTTCGAGAACTTCTCAGAAAGGCAAAAGAGGGAGCAAACAATAAGGAGATCGAGGAAGCGATTTCTTATCTGGAAGAAGCCGAAACTTTGAACGACCAAATTCCCGAAGTAAAAAAATTATTCGTAAGCCTTTTTCTAAAAAAGAAAGATTATCGAAATGCCGCAATCTATGCGGAAGACTATCTCAATCTTAAACCCGTAGACAAGGAGATTCTTTATATCGCATCTACCGCGGCAAGAAGATCCGGTAGTTTTCAAAAGGCATTGGATTTTGGGGAAAGACTAAAGCTCAGAGAGCCGAATCATATCAAAAACTTAGTAAACCTCGCTCAAATTTATATCGCTTTGAAAAACTACAAACGTGCGATAGAGATGGTCGAGATCGCACTTGGAGTCGATCCAAATCATGAGGCTATTTTAAAGATTCAGGATATTCTTAGAAAGTATTCTCAAAACCTAACGGCAAGCGAAACATAACGTTATCACGACGGATGAATCGTTACTTCACTTTTGATCGAATTTGAGATAAAGCAGTTTTTGTGCGCTTTTGCATGAAGTCCGTTTAGAGCTTCCTGATCGGGGATTTTCTCTCCTTCGAACGTTACTTTAGGATAGAGATCGATTTGAGTCACAACGGTTTTGCCGTCTGTATTTTTTTCAAGGACCGCTATTGCGTTATCCTCGTATGTTGAAACTGTATATCTGCTTTTTGCGGCTATGGCAAGGAATGTCAAAAAATGGCAGCTACAGACCGCAGAAGCCAGTAGTTCTTCCGGATTTACTAATTCTCCATTGCCGTAAGTTTCCGTAGTTGACGAGCCTGTAAGTTTTTGGCCGCCCGAATATCGAATCGAGTGGGTTCGATCATAGGATTCGTATTTAAAATCCTCGGGTCCTTTTTTCCAAGATAAGCCGATTTTATGTTCAGACATATTGCATTCCTCTGATTTAAGGATTTTTAAAGTCCTGTCGCTCGCGACCGATTTTACGCTTTCTATTGGATCTTGAGGATTTCTTACACATTTTTATAAAAGGGATTTAAATCCATTTTGAATTGAATGAAAAAAATAATTCCAAAAATCCATCAAAACTTTCTCCTAAATATTTGATTGAGTGTTTTTAGATAAATCAAAAAGTCAATTCTTCGATCAATCTTATACCGTATTCTATGAAGAATGAAAGTGTAATCGGGAAGATAAAAAAAGTCTGAAATAAAGCACAAAAAATTTTGAATTTTTGATGCTAATTATGCCTGATTATAAATTGCAAATTTTGGAAAAACCATTGATTTTCCTTCCGGAATAGCCGTCAATTAGTAGTATCATGTTCTTAAAGAAAGAGTCAAAAAAAATCACCGATGCTGAAATTATAGCTACCGGTCTAGCATCCATCAACTGGATTCGTTTGGGGTTGATTGTATTATACTATTTCTCTATTGCGATCACTTGGTATCGAAATACGTTTTTTCAAAATCTCTTTTACTTTGTTGGTACTACGACGATGTTGTTTTATTTTTTGTATAGTTTATATAAAATGAAAACAGCGGGTTATATTTCCCGTACTTTGAGTAAGGTTTTTATCTTTGCGGACGTTTTCGTTTTATTTTTGGCGATGTTTGGCGGAGCGATGGATCATCCCGATCATACGACCGGTCTGGTAAAAAGTCCGATTCTTTACGGAATTAGTTTTTTCTATATTGTTTCTTCGGGGTTATTATTATCTCCCAATTTGGTACTTTGGGTTGGAATTGCTTCTGGGGTCGCTCATAGTATCGTGGTTTTTACTGCGACAAGTTATGGTTTAATTTTAACCTCGGATCGGAAACTTGCAAATACGATCGGTCATGCTGCCGGCTCAGAACAGGTGACCAAAGTAATTTTTATTTTAGCTTGCGCAGTGATTGTTCGAATACTTGTAAAGCTCTTTATTAGCCTGCTTGATAATTCGAAGATCAGACAAAACGAATTGGAAGAGTCTCATAAATTGATTCGAGAAAGAAGCGGAAGGATGCAGGAATCCGCAATGTATCTAAAAAATTCCTCCAAAAACTTAAAAGAGTTTATGGAGGAATTTTCGCTTTTGGTTTCGACTCATGCCTCTTCGTTTGAAGAAATCAGTTCAACGATGGAGGAATTTCAATCACAGACGGAAAATTCTGCGGATAACGTAAAAAATCAATTTAGTAATATTGAAAGTCTTATCGATCATAGCAGCAATCTAAAATCGATTATAGAAAAAATTTCTCAATTTAACGAAACCCTGGATCAAAGTCTCGATAAGGTCCGTAAATCTGGTTCTATGGTAACAGGGTTTGTGGATGAATTGTCCGTTTCCCTTTCTTCCTTGGGAGATTCTTTTCGCAGCGTCGGGGAAGTAAATCGCATCATGTCCGAAGTTGCCGACAGAACCAATCTTCTTTCACTCAATGCATCGATCGAAGCGGCTCGTGCCGGTGAGGCCGGAAGAGGTTTTGCCGTGGTTGCTCAAGAGGTTTCGAAACTGGCTGAAAGCAGCGCGGGGAATGCCGATTTGATTTCCAAGATCATTCGAGATTCTTCCAATCACGTGCTCACCGGTCAGAAGTCTGCGGAGACGACCGCAGGACATGTAAGGGAACAAGATTCTTTATTTCAGGATTTGTTTTCCAGATTCAGTGAGTTTTCAAAATTATTTGAAGAGCAGAGAAAAATCAATTCTCAATTTTTTTCTACCTTGGACCATTTGAAATCCTTGTCGTCGGAAATCGAACTCGCGTCCTCCGAACAGAAAATGGGTTTAAGAGGAATTGTGGAAGCGATCACATCTCTACAAACGTCGATGGAATCCTTAATGGAAAAGAGCGAGAACCTTACGAGTATCATTCTCGAACTGGATTCGCATTCGAATAAATTAACAAAAGTAGAAACAACATAGTTGTTAGAAATCTCGTTTGAAATTATTTTTTTATAATGTAGCAAGACGTTTGCCTATAGAAATTAAAATAATTTGAGCAAGAAAGTAAAGTCGATGTCGGGATGAATGCAGACTATCGAGTTGGATTTACAGTCGGATCACCGGCTAAGATCGCTACCGATTGAGTTTATTTTGTTCTGGATCTGAGTTTGATTCAAATTCCAATGATACATAATTTAGGACTTTGAGATTTCGATGGGTAGCGTTCTTTCTGCACGATTTGTTTTAGATCAAAGATAAATAATTTCCGTTTTGGCGGACTTTCAAGTTTTCAATAGATTGACAGTTTTTCAAAAACCGATCGTTGCTATTGGCGTCGCGTATTGAAGTTTGTTATTTCAGTTGTCATTCTACCCTTTTTCAAATGTTTAGTAAAAAGGAACACTCGAGGAAAGGGAAAATGGCAAATATCTATTATGACGCCGATTGCGATTTAAATTCACTCAAGGGTAAAACCATTGCGGTGATCGGCTACGGAAGCCAGGGACACGCCCAGGCTCAAAATATGAAGGATTCCGGACTCAAAGTTATCATCGGTCTGAAACAAGGATCCAAATCAGTAGAAGAAGCAAAAAACGCAGGCTTCGAAGTATATAGCGTAGCGGAAGCTTCTCAAAAAGCAGACATCATTCAGATTCTTGCGCCCGATACGATTCAAGCCGATCTTTATAAAAAAGACATCGAGCCAAACCTGAAGAAAGGGGATGCTCTTGTGTTCTCTCACGGTTTCAACATTCATTACGATTTTATTCAACCTCCAAAAGACGTAGACGTTTACATGGTCGCTCCTAAAGGACCGGGTCATCTCGTTCGCCGCGTTTATACCGAAGGTGGCGGAGTTCCTTGTCTCATCGCGATCTATCAAGACTCGACGGGTGAAGCTAAAAAGAGAGCTCTTGCTCACGCTGCGGGTGTCGGCGGAGGGCGCGCGGGAATTCTGGAAACTTCTTTCCGTGAAGAAACCGAAACCGATCTTTTTGGAGAGCAAGTTGTACTTTGCGGCGGTTTATCCAATCTGATCATGGCCGGTTTTGAAACTCTTACCGAAGCCGGATACGATCCTGAAATCGCTTACTTCGAATGTCTTCATGAAGTAAAGCTGATCACAGATTTGATTTACGAAGGCGGTTTGGCGAGAATGAGATTCTCTATTTCGGATACTGCGGAATACGGTGACTATGTAAGTGGTCCTCGTGTGATTGATCCGGGTGTAAAACAAAGAATGAAAGAAGTCCTAAACGACATTCAAAAAGATAAGGGCGCAAAGTTTGCCAACAACTGGATGGCGGAAACAAAAGCCGGATATCCGAACTTTAAAAATATGAGAGAAAAAAATGCGGCTCACCCGATCGAATCGGTTGGGAAAAAATTGAGAAGCATGATGAAGTGGTTGTCTAAGTAATTTCGATTCTAAACTATCTCATAAAAGAAACCCGGTTAGAAAATTCTTTCCGGGTTTTTTATTTTTAGAAAAGCTTTTATCAAAACATTCGATTTAAAAGCGAATCGAAAAGAATCAAACGGACTTGCATTCAACCGAAGCATCGGCACTCAAGCGAGAGTTACCGAAAAAGAGCATATTTTTATAGAAGCGGAAACTCTTTTTCCGCAAAGTTAGGAATGATCGACTTGGCTTTTGTTTCGGCCTATTCGATCGTATAGGGTAGAACTCTATGGTATAGGGTTGGTTATAAATACGAACTCTAATTTTCACAAATTTCATTTGCAGATAGGGCCCAACTTCGTGTCTTGCCTTTTTTGAAGAATTTAGTCTCTTTTGGAATCAGAAAATTCTTTCCTAAATTTTAACTTAGCCCTGCTTTCCTTAAAAAAATAATGACAAAAGGATTTCTTTTGCTACCCTGATTCCATTCTCAATCATCCAGGAGGCCAGGTTTGAAATCCAAGCTATCGGCAATCAGCGTCTGTTTGTTTTTATTTTTTGCAACGGATGTATTTGCACAAAAAAGATACGGGCTCATTTTCGGTTCGAACTATACCGGTAATAAAGCAGGAATTCCGGAACTCAATCTTTGCGAAGCAGATGCAAAGTATTTGAACGATGAAATTCGAAGAGTCGGAAATTTCGATGAAGTAAAGATCGTTCTCGGAAAGGACGTAACAAAAGACAACATAGAAAAAGAGATCAAAGCTCTTGGAAAAAAAGCGGGAGACGATGATACCGTTCTGCTTTATTTCTCGGGGCATGGTGCGTTTCAGAGAGACGCTTCCGCAAAAAACGGGATGAGAAACTTAATCATTTGTTATGATCGGCCACATCTTGCCGACGATGAGTTGAATAAGTATCTGGAAAAAGTAAAATCTCCGAAAACGGTTTTTATTTTTGATTGCTGTTTTTCGGGCGGAATTGCCAAAAAAGGCAAATCGACCAGAGGGTCTGCAAATGTACCGATTCCTGAGGGAAGCGACGGAACCGTGAAACAGGATTCCGAGGATTTTTTCTTTCAAGATAAGGCGATCATTTCTTCGGCAGATGACAATCAAACTGCGATTGAGGTGGGTGGAAACATCAATCATGGGATTTTTACTTATAACTTTGGACGAGCTCTCAGCACTGCTGACTTGAACAAAGATAACGTAGTTACTGCACTGGAAGCATTTTTTAAATCTCGAGAAGAAACCGTTCAGATGGCCAAAAAGTTTCAGCACGAACAGGTTCCTCAGGTTTCCGGAAACGCATCCGGAATTTTTCTTTCGGGCAAAAAAAATCCGGAGCCACCGAAACCTGTGGACCCTCCAAAACCTCCTGCACCTTCCGTTGAACCGGAAGTGGATCCTCCAAAACCGGATCCGGTCCAACCGGTTGTTACACCGCAAGAACCTCCCGTAGTTCCGACGGATGAAAGAGGAGACTTGGTGTTGAAGACTACGATCATTCAAGATCGTGCTTACGGACTTTCGGATCTTCCTCCGGATGTTTTAATCTTTGCTAAGAAAAAGAGGAAAGGAAATCGAAACGTAAAGGTGTTTCTAAACGATCAGGAATTTACTTCGAATGTGACTGCAACCCCTTCTAATTTTTGGGGTGCGGTTAAAAAACAGGGACAGTTAATTCCGGGAAATATTTATACGATCACTTTAAACAAGGTTCCGGCCGGAGTTCATAAGATTACGATCAAAGCGGACGATTATCCGGAAATTCAGGAAACCTTTGCGGTGCTTCCAAACAAGAAGAATGAGTTAGCTGTCACTGCTTCGATGAGCGGCTTTGGCGCGATTCGTGGAAAGGTTTTTTATAAGACCTTGGATAATCCTGTGATCAATCAGCCGATCTTTATGCCTACGATCTCGAGTGTAACCGGAATTCAAAAATTAAATACCGATACAGAAGGAAATTTCTGGTTCACAAATCTGAAACCCGGCGACTATGAGATCAAAGCTTCTTTTGCGGAGGATTTGAATTTGAACAATTCTATGATCAACGTAAGAGAGGGTGATGTGACAGAGGTGGATGTGATCTTAAACGTAAAGATGCCTTCCACAAAAACGAAATACTGACCCTGGATTTCGTTTCTCAAATGGAAAAGCCTGCTATTTTAGCAGGCTTTTTTGTTTTTAGAAGTTTCTTACAATAAGAAACAACATTCCGATTCTTAGGGAATCGATCAGTCTTTTAGAAAATTCTTCCACTCGCCGGATTGAAATCTTCGCTTGCGGATTTCTTTTAATTTTTTCATCTGATCGGAGTTGAGTAAATTCCCCGCTTTTAGACCGGATTGAGGAAGAATCGTATTGTTTACGAGATTTGCGGTGGTTTTGCTGATTGCGAGAAAGGAACTTTTCAGCTCCGGATCCATTTCTGGGTAAAACATTTTGCGCCTCCATGCGACTTTCTGGTTTGGTTCGAGATCTATTTATTGGGAATTCTGTTTGATTCTCATCCTTGAGAAAGCAATTGACTCCCTAACAACAATATCGAAGAAATTGAAAAACCCTTGAGTATTTTTTTCTTGTACGAATTTTCCCAAAACGGTAAAATTGCAAAAAAATGCAGATTCGACTGATCAATAATACAGGTAAAAGAACGGGAAGATTCGTCGCCTACGAATACGGCACGGATTTGTTCGGCTATGTGTATGTGGATAAGATCAAAGGAAAGGAAAAAGGGAAATTGGTTTCTCAATGGGTGATGCCAGACCTCGGATCTCTCGTTCGTTTGTTGGATTTTGAAATTTATAAACGCGAAAACGAACACTACGAAAATATCAATTCCCTCACCGGATGACTTCTTCTTCTCAAATCACTCTGCTTTCTGCAAGAGGCAGAAAATTACATCGTCTTCACAATCGAATTTCCATTCTTCTTTCCAGACTTTCTCTATCCCGTCTCGGTTTCTTTTCTGCCTTTGTACTCTGGATCTCCGTATTTTATTATCTACGTTCCGAAGTATTTTATTATCTTCCTTCTTTGGTGATTCTTTTTGTTTTTCTTTGGTTTGTAAGAAGATATAAAAAAACTCTTTTAACCCGAGATCGAATTCGACTTTGGCAGTTTGTTATCGAAAGAGAAATTTCGAGAATCGGTATTCGAGGATATGGGAAAAAATTCGGAACTAAAATTTCCCCTAAAACAATTTCCCCTTTAGCGAGGGATTTGGATCTGTTTAGAGAAACGGGATTGTTTACGTGGATGGATACCACGTTTACTTCGAGCGGAGAGGAAAAACTGATTTCTTTTTTGGATCCTTCCTTATCGAATTCCGATTTGATTCGTGAGAATGTGTTGTTCCGGCAATCGATTGTAAAATCCATTTCTTCAAAAACATTAGCAATTCCTAAAATACTTCGTCTTGCGTCCTATCTCGGCGAAGATCAAAATTCTATTGTTAACAAAAATAAAACCAGTCCCAAACTTATACAAAATGACTCATCAAAAATTCTCTGGGATAAATATCCCTGGTTGAGAAAAATCTATAAGCCAGTTACAATTCTTGTTTTGGCTTTAATTCCGGCAAATATTCTCTTAGGGGTTCCGTTTCCCGCTTCCGTATTATTTCTAAATCTAATTCTTTTCGCAATCTATAGATCTCATTCTTTAGAGGCTTTTCAGCAGTATTATTCCCTTTCGGGAAGTATCAGCGGACTTCAGAAAATTCTAATTTATTTAAAAGGTCTTAAAATCAAAGCTATCAACGGGAAAACTCTTTTAGAGGATATCTCCAAAGACGAATTAAAATCCGCGTATGAAGATCTGGATCGAATTTTAAGACGGGCCGCCTTGACAGAAGCGCCTCTGCTGCATTTGATTTTAAACAATCTGCTTCTTTATGATCTTTGGATTTTACAGAGAATCACGCGCTGGCGTGAAAAACATTCCATTCTTCTAAGGCGCTCCGTCGAGGATCTTACTGTTTTTGATTCGCTCGTTCCGTTTGCAAACTTGAAGTGGATGTTCGATGATTATTGTTTTCCGACGATTCTTCCTGAAAATTCAAAAGCCTTTGTTTCCGGAAAAAATATATATCATCCTCTGATTCCTTCGGAATCAAAGGTTTCCAATCCGCTTGAGCCTGTTCAGGAAAACGACGTGGTTCTTATCACGGGATCAAACATGTCCGGTAAAACCACATATCTTCGTACGATCGGAATCGCTTCCATTCTTTCCCTAGCGGGCGGCCCGGCTCCGGCTGCGGAATTTGTTTTACCTGTTTTAAAAATTCATACGAGTATGAGAAACGAGGACAACCTGGAAGAAGGAATCTCTTTCTTTTATGCGGAAGTAAGAAGACTTGCTGAAATTATAAATAAAGTGAAAAATCCGGAAATCTCTCATCTTGTTTTATTGGATGAGATTTTAAAAGGAACAAACACCAGAGAACGTTCTCTAGCATGCAAAGGAATTCTGAAAGAATTAAAGAAGAATCGTGTGATCGGTCTTGTGACAAGCCACGATCTTGAACTTGCAAAGGTGCCGGGAGTGGTTCTGAAACATTTCCAAGAAGAAATCGTAAACGGTACAATGCATTTCGATTACAAAATCAGAGACGGGCTTGTTACGACGAGCAATGCTCTTCGAATTTTAGCACAGGAAGGAATGGATCTCGATTTTACCGAGTGACGATTTCATTCCTTATGGAAGACTTATAGGAAAAACGTCTTACGAAAGTTCTTAAAATTAAATTGTAATCTCAACGGAAGGTAAAAAATGTTAAGCGAGGTCATTAGTAGCACAAATGTTAGGTGTAATAGCCAAAATAAGATCTGACACTCCGTGTTCCTGTTGATTACGAAAATTGTAAGTTGTCGAGATACTTATTCTTAGCTAATTCCTTCGTGTCAAGAAAAGTCTGGAATGGGGTTTTACCAAAACAATACTTGCCTTGATGTGTTCTTTCGTTATTATAAGAATCGATCCAGTGATCCAAATCTTTTTGCAAATCTTCAATCGAGCTGTATACCTTTTTCCTGAAAGCAATGGCATAAAATTCGTCTTGAATGGTTCGGTGAAATCTTTCACAAATTCCATTAGATTGAGGATGCCTTGCTTTTGTTTTTGAATGGTCTATATCTTCCAAAGCAAGGAACAACTGAAATTCATGGTGTTCTCTATTTCCGCAATACTCGGTCCCTCTATCCGTTAAAATTCTCAACAAGCGAAGGCCTTCTTCTTCGAACCAAGGAATCACTTTGTCGTTTAACATATCAGCAGCGACTAATGCGTTCTTCCGATCGTAAAGTTTTGCCATCGCCACTTTAGAATAGGAATCGATAAAGGTCTGTTGGTAAATCCTTCCTACGCCTTTGATTGTGCCCACGTAATACGTATCCTGACATCCCAAGTATCCTGGGTGTTCTGTTTCTATCTCACCTTCAACTTGCTTTTCTAATTTTCTTCTTTCCAATGCCTGCACTTGGGATTCGGTTAATACGGGAGAATCTCCTTGAGCCATGAACGCCTCTAAAGCCTTCAGTCTTTTTTGAAAGGTCTCCAGATCGTGACGAACCCATACACTACGAACGGTCGCAGGTGCTACTATGATTCCTTGTTTTTTCAATTCATTCGATGCTCTCTGTTGACCGTAAGCAGGAAAGTCGATCGCCATTTTTTTTACCGCTTCTTCTTTTTCAGGTTCGATACGATTTTTAGGATTCGGTTTACGTCTACTCAGATCCTGGAGAGCGAGTTCGCCTCCTTTCTCATATAACTCTTGAAAACGATAGAAACTATCCCGTGAATAGCCCATAACGTTACACGCCTTTGAGACGTTCCCTAAGGTCTCTGCTAACTTCAAAAGACCTACCTTGTTCTTGATTATTTTTTGTGCCGTTGTCATCTTTTTTCTCCTTATTTATTTTAAGGAGTGTAAGATCAAGTTCTAACTATTACATGTTAGGCGAGGTCGGTAGTAACACAAATTAAGCTGTTAGCTCTGTGCAACTATTTTATATATATTGAGAGATTACTATTTTCATTTTTTATATTTTGTAATATTATACCGTATACTTCTTCATTGCCATGAAATCCATCAATATACATTTGATTATTCGTTGACCGAGATAAATTAGTAAAATCGTAAATTTCATAACCGTAATGTTCAAATTTTATTTTTAAGCTTTCATGAATTTTTTGAATATACCCGTATTTACCAATTGCTTGCATTCTTTCGTTTACTAATGGTGCATAAGGAGGTAGAAATGCAATTACATGTATCCCTTTTTTATCGCATATTTGAAGTATCTCTTCTACCTGCTTGATAGCTTTTAAGTATACGTTATTAGAATATTCAAAACGTCCATTTCCTTTTTTGATTCGTGACATTGTATCTTCAAAAGGATAAACCATTTTTTGCGTTAATTCTAGTTCCGGATGATTAAGTATTCGATTGTAGAAATAAGAACCGTCAGCCCTAAATCCATCACTAAAACTAACAGCATTTAAGCCAATATTTTCAGGATAACTATTTACATATCTCAACATTAAAACGTTAGAATATGTCATTTTAAATGCACTAGTGAATAACTTTCTCCTATCCCTTGAACCATCAATAACTAAATCTGATTGACGTTCTTTTGCAAAATCTTCATTAAAAAAATACTGATCAAGACCAAGAATTACTATTTTTGGACTATAACTAAGTCCATTAAAAAAATCAATGTATTGTTTTAGATCTGTAGCAACACCACCAGCATTATAAAAGGAAACATTTTTTTTAAAATGGAAATCCCTAAATTGCATTACCCTTGATGTACCGACAGCTAAAATATCAGCTCTTATTCGGTCTGTTGAAAAATATTTCAGCTCTTTATTCGTTGCAATTATAGAGGTATTTACTAGTATATTTTCTTTTTGTTGAATATCTATTATACTCTGAATGCTGTAGTATTCCTTTGATTTCATAATTACATACAAAGGCGGTATTATTAATAATATCGTTAAGATAACTATTGGAAAAATAAATTGTATAAATCTTATCAAAAATATTTTCATTAACAAAAATCCTTTTAAAATTGAAAATAGATAAAATCTTGCGGAATTGACGTCATAAAACTATAAGCAATAAAAATAACTATTGTATAATAAAAACACCATCTCAAATATCTTTTTTTAAATAATGTTTTCTCTATAGCATACTTTCCATGTCTCCCGTACCACTCAATTAAGATAAAGATTAAGATAAGAATGATAGTGGTTAATGCTCCCAACCTACCAGGGAATTTAGGAATTTCAAAAAGGGATGATGAGCAAATTTTGCTAATATAACTGAATGCATGTCCGATATTCTCTGCCCTGAAAAATATCCAAGCAAAAACTGTTAGTCCGAAAGTTATTAATATTGATAAAAATTCTTTAAAATCTGGAATCAATTTATCTTTAGCAATTGCATCTAAATTATTTCTATTTCTGTTCGTTAGTAGCAAAGGAAGAAAGTAAATTGCGTTTAAAGCGCCCCAAACAATAAATGTCCAATTTGCACCATGCCAAAAACCACTTAAGATAAAAATGATGAACGTGTTTCTAAGTTTCATCAAAGTATTACCACGACTGCCACCTAAAGGTATATACAAATAATCCCTAAACCAAGTCGATAATGAGATATGCCATCGTCTCCAAAATTCCGCAATATCACGTGAAAAATAAGGAAAATTGAAATTTTGCATTAGATCAAAGCCAAATAATTTTGAAGTGCCAATCGCAATATCAGAATAACCAGAGAAATCGCCATAAATTTGAAAAGTGAAAAACAATGCGCCAAGAACTAAGGTACTTCCGGAATAATCAGCTGAATTATTAAAGATTAAATTTGCGTATCGAGCGCAATTATCTGCAATTAAGATTTTCTTAAAAAGCCCCCAAAGAATTTGCCTCATGCCATCAACTGCATTTGAATAATCAAAAACTCTTTTCCTGAAAAATTGAGGTAGTAAATGCGTAGCCCGCTCAATTGGCCCTGCCACTAATTGAGGAAAGAAACTTACAAATGCACAGAAGGCAATAAAGTCTTTGGTTGGTTTAAGTTTTCGCTTGTAAACATCTATAGTATAACTTAAGGTTTGAAAAGTATAGAAACTAATTCCAACAGGTAGAATAATATTTAATGAGTTGGCTTCAATATCTTTTCCAAAAAATAAAAATGCAGTTACAAAGTTATCCAAAAAGAAATTATAATATTTAAAAAAACCTAACATAGCGAGATTAGCTAAAATACTTATCCATAATAGTAACTTTCGCTTGATATTATTTTCTGCTTTCGAAAGTAAACGACACACAGTATAATCAATAACAGTACTAAAGATTATAATAGATAAAAATCCCCAGCTCCACCATCCGTAAAATACATAGCTTGCGACAACAATGAGTAAATTTTGCAGTTTTATACTTTTATTAGTAATAAACCAATAAAGTACAAATACTATTGGCAAAAATATTGCAAAATCAATCGAATTAAATAGCATGTTTTTCGGCCCGGTCTATCGCCCGTTATTAACAGCGGGTATCTTTGTGCGATTTTTTTAAAACTATACCGTTCTTCAACTCAAAAAGTCCGACGCGGTTTTTCGCAGAACAAAAGAGTTTCTTTAAAGTTACGTTTATAAATCAACTGCCCAAGCAATGAAGTGAAACCCAGAGCGATGTAACATCAGTCGAGAGGGACATTCGCCTTTGTTGTTAACCCACTTAAAACCGTACACCTCGGTTAGCTCTTGAACAATAGGAGTAATGCTATGAATAGTTCTAGTATTAATAACACGGTTCACGTAATCGCTTCTGTTCAACGAAGAAGAAGATGCTCTTCGAATTTTAGCACAGGAAGGAATGGATCTCGATTTTACCGAGTGACGATTTCATTCCTTTTTCGATATTTTTAGGATTGTCTTAGAATGAACTTTTTAGAATACCTTAGACTTTTCTCAAAAGAAAGATACTCCCCAAAAGAGAAATCGATCCTAAGAGAGAGATTAAAGTGGGGGCGGGAAAAAAATAAATAAACCCAGTAATCGAAAAACAAAAAATACAAAAGAAGATAGGAAGTAATAGTTTTAAAACCACTTTTGGATTTGAATCCGCAAGATTTGACAACAGCCAAAGAAGTATCGTTAAAGAAACGAGGAAAATGCTTAAGTTTAAACTTAGACCCGAGTAAAATTGATCGTAAGTTTTATCCACACCATCATTGGTATTTTAGTCGATTGCATTGCGGTTATTGTATTCACAGTCTGAATATCTCCGGTATTATAACGCGTTAAATGTCTGATCGAATGACCAATCGTAAAAAATAACATCAGTACCGATGCAATTCTTATCGTCAGTTTCGATCTCATAAAATCTCCCCGGATAAAATTTATTTTTTTTTGTTTTCTTCTTTGGAAGAAAACAATCCTTTAAATCCTTCCCATGCATCCCGAACATATTCCGACGCGACCGATCCTACGATTCCACCGCCGTAGGGACCGCCCACCGGCGTAAAAAATGGTGCGAGGATCGTAGTTCCCGCAACAACGGAACCAAGCCAGATCGGATCGATGTATGGAATGGATTTTTTAAAAACTCCCTTATAGATAATCGGAATTTTAAAGGCCTTTCCAACTATATTTCCGCCCAATCTTAAATTTAAAAGCATATCTAGATTTTTTTCAAAACTGATATTTCCTTTCGCGTCTGCTTCTAATCCGTTTCCTTGCAATTTTAAATTCTGAAAATAAAAACGATTATTTTCGATTTTGAAATCCGATTTTAAAGATGAAAATTCTACCTTTCTTCCATCAACTCCATTCAATGAGATGATTTTTCCAAGTGTATTTAATACCGGTATCATAAAGTTGGCGTAACCGAGCAGCTCTCCGTTTAATATTTCGAAATTTCCGGTTCCTTCCATATTTCTAAAAAATTCGGTGCTAAAATCTTCGGATTTATCCGTAATTTCCGTAGTAAAATTAAATTTGCTGAATAAATTTCCGCTGATGATTTGATCATTTACATACGGCATTAAAATTCGATCGGATAAAATTCGATATGCTTCTCCCTGTACTTCGAACTTTAAAGTAAATGGATTTATTTTACATTTTCCTAATATTTCTCCGTTGTAAATATACGCGTGAAAACTGGAAATATTAATCCAAGGATAGGAATATTTTATCTCCGCTTTGAATATAGGGAATCTATGTTTTAAAGCATATACGTTTCGTAAATTTGCGCTAAAGTAAAATACTCCATCGGGTCTTTTGGGATCATCGAATTCTTTTGTAAATTCGAACAACCGAATCAATCTAAATACTCTGTGATAATCGAGATAATTTGCTTCAATTTGAAAGAATGAATTGGTTTTCTGATTCCAAAGGACTCGACCTTTTATATTGGCATCTGCAACATTGGGCCATGTTATTGTTATATACGGAAATTCTAATTTTTTATTAGGAATATCAAGTTTTATTTCGAGATTGGCTTTAAGATCCGCAAATGGATTTCCACCTTTATAGGCAAAGTTTTTTGCTTGCGCGATTATATTAAAGTCAATCGTTTCGTGTAAGTCCTTTTTGATTTTGATTGTGCCGTTAAATATCGTTTTCGAAAAATCCGCGTTTGGAAATATAAAAAATAGGTCTCTGAATATAGATAAGGAACAATGATCGAATATAATCGTGGATTGAAATTTTAAATTATCAAACGAGATCGGAAGCTCCTCCAAACCGGCTTTGCCGTAAATTTGAAAACTTTGTTCGTCTAGTTTTCCTTGAAGAGTTAAGTCGACAGAATCTCCGTAAAAAGGAATGCTAAAGTTTGAATTCCAGAGATAGATTCCATATGTTCTCCCGTGTGTATTATCCTGATAGTTGATGAAGAAATTTTCGATTTGAACGTTCTTTAACCCTATCTTTAAAATTTCTTTCGGGCTTACCGTGGTTACGGAGGTTTCCGATGCAGAGGGATCAAAAATTTTGATTTTATTCGTCTTTTTAACGGTTTGTGTTTCTTCTTTTTCCTTTTGAAGAAACTCCATCAGATCGACGGACCCGTCTTTGAGTCTATGCAGATTGATTTTACCTCCTGAAATTTTAACGTCTCGAATTTCCACTTTTTGGCCGATTAATCCAAACCAGGTGATGTCAACTTTAATCTGATCGCTAATGCCGATGAGAAGATCCCCCTTTTTAACAAGAACCGAGTTGAGTTCAATTCCCGGAAATGGGAATAAAATCAAATCCGACTGGTCTACCTCTACGTCCAAACCCGTCGCTTTTTCAATTTCGGTGAGAATGAATTCTTTGTAAAAGTCCTGACGAGAAAGAATGGGCAATATGATAAAAAGAAATAATACTATGACTTGAGACAAAAGAATCGCAAGAATTTTAATTCGATTGTTATAAATGAATTCTTTGATGCGATTTATGAATTTCATTTTTCAAATTCCAAAGGAAAATGACATAATACGTTTTGATCGGTCTTTATGTTTTTCCAACTCGGTGTTTTAGATTTACAGATATCCTGAACAATCGGACATCGAGTATGAAAGTGACAACCGGTTGGTTTATTCACTATGCTTGGAATTTCTCCTTGGAGCGGAGTTCTAATTTTTTTTCTGTCGTATACGTCAAAGCTGGATTGAAAAAGTGCTTTTGTATAAGGATGTGCAGGAGAGGAAATGATATCTTTTGTTTTACCAAGCTCGACTATCTTTCCTAAATACATAACTGCGATCCTATCTGAGATAGATTTTACCACACCAAGATCGTGTGATATAAATAAATATGAAAGTCCAAAGTCGTTTTTTAATTCGACCAATAGTTTTAAAACTTGAGTTCCTGTTGATACGTCCAACGCAGACACTGATTCGTCACAGATGACGAATTTCGGTTTAAGAATGAGAGCTCTTGCGATCGCGATCCTTTGTCTTTGACCTCCGGAAAATTCGTGAGGAAATCTGGATAAAATTTCCGTAGATAAATTGACCCTTTCTAATATTTCTTTTACTTTCGATTCCGATTCTTCTTTGGAAAGATTTTCGTGAATTTCAAGACCCTCCATGAGAATTTCGGAAATCGTCATTCGGGGATTTAAGGAAGAATAGGGATCCTGAAAAATGATCTGAATATTCTTTCGAAAGGGAAAAAAATCGGAAGAAGAAAGAGAAGTAATCTCCTGATCCTCAAAATAAATCTCTCCCGACTCCGGTTGTAATAGTTTTACAAGTCCTCTTCCTAAAGTGGATTTGCCGCAACCGGATTCTCCCACTAAACCGAGGATTTCGTTTTTTTTAATTTCAAGATTGATTTCGTCAACGGCGGCGATTCTGTTTTTTTTCAAACCGAATCCCGATTTTGAAAAATAACTGATTGTAAGATCTTTTATGCGAATCATAAGATCGTCTTAGCCGTATCCTGATTTTTTGAAAGGAAACAAGCGGAGAGATGAGGTTCTTGTGTCGAACTTATATCTGACAATTCAGGTTTTGTTTCTTTGCATGTATTAAAGACGGATTGACAACGTGTCGAATAATGACACCCAATCGGATATTGATCCGGTGAAGGAACGATTCCATGAATTGGAAGTAAATCATTTACCGATTTTGCGAGAGACGGAATGGATCGTAGTAGATCGATCGTATATGGATGCGCCGGAAAATCGATGACCGAATCGGTGTTTCCGAGTTCGGTAATTCGTCCCGCGTACATAACCGCTATTCTATCGGCGATGGTTCCCACGAGTCCGAAGTCATGAGAGATAAACAAAATGGACATTTGATTTTGTTTTTGTAAGTTTAATAGAAGTTCAACCAACTGCGCTTGGATCGTTACGTCGATCGCGCTTGTAGGTTCGTCTGCAATCAGAAGCGAGGGATCACACATGAGAGCCATTGCGATGCTGATCCGTTGTAAAATTCCGCCGCTCATCTGATTTGGATAAGAATATAATCTTTGTTTAATATCTGTGATTCCGACGGAAGAAAGTAAAAACTCCGCTTTTTCGATCGCTTCCTTTTTATTTTGAGAAATATGAACGAGATACGCTTCGATCATCTGATCCTTTATTTTCATCAAAGGATTGAGAGCCGCAAACGGTTCTTGAAAGACGTAGGCGATTTCTTTGCCTCGGATTTTTCTAAGCTCTTGTGCGGAAAGTTTAAGAAGATCCTTTCCCTGATATAAAATTTCACCCGAACGAATTCTTGAAATGTTGGATGGAATCAGTCTTGTAAGCGCCAAAGAAGTCAGCGATTTACCGCAGCCCGATTCTCCCACCAAGGATAGAATTTCTCCCTCCTTAACTTCAAAGTTCAAATTTTGAAGAACCGGAATCCAGTTGTTCTCCGAACGAAGATCAAGAGATAAATTTTTAACCTGAAGTAAGGAAGAAGGGGTCATTCATACACCGCCTTTTCTCTGGAATCAAAAGAATCTCTCAAACCTTCGCCGATAAACGAAGTAAGCAGAATAGTGATAAACAAAGCACAAGATGGAAACGTGATCAACCACCAGCAGCTCAATCGTTCCCTTCCTTGTCCGATCATTTCACCCCAGGAAGGATTTGGCGCTGGGATTCCATAACCAAGAAAGTCCAACGCGCTCAAGATGGAAATGGATCCGATCAGAGTGAACGGTAAAAAAGTGACCAATGGTGTGATTGCGTTCGGTAGAATATGTCGAAGCATGATCTGAAAAGAGCCTACTCCCAGCGCCTTTGCAGAATCCACATAAGTCATCTGTTTGAGTTTGTAAAATTCTCCGCGCATATAATAAGAAATGCCGATCCAACTTAAGGCTCCGTAAGTGATGAGAAGAACGGTAAAACCCCTTCCAAAAAAAGCGCCGACTATCAAAATTAAATATAAGAATGGAATCGCAGAAAGAATCTCTATAACTCGTTGCATTAAGATATCCAATTTTCCGCCAAAATAACCTTGCATTCCCCCGATGAAAGTCCCCATTGCTAATTCAAGAAAAACTAATATGAGTCCGAAGCTAAGGGCGTTTCGATATGCATAAAAGATTCTTGTAAAAACGTCTCTGCCTCGATCGTCGGTCCCAAGCCAGTGTTTGGCATTAGGAGAGGACGGAGGAGTTTCGTTTTCATCCAAACTTTCCAGGTTATCTTCGTTATATCCGTATGGAATCGGTGCAAAAAGAATCCAATTGGTTCCGGATAAAAAGTCGTCTCTTTTTGCCAATTTTTTGTAATTCGGAGGGGTTAGATTCTCACCGCCGAAATGAGATTCCGGATAAAATTTAAAAACGGGATAGGACCATTTGTTCTGATAGCTGACGATCAAAGGTTGATTGGTCGTGATCAAAGGAGCGAACAAAGAAATCGTATAAGATATCAATAATAGAATCAGAGAATACAAAGCTCTCCGATTTGATTTAAACTTCTGAAGTCTTTTTTTTAAAATCGGACTTAGAATCATTCGAATTGAATCCTTGGATCTATGAGTACATAACAAAAATCGGATATAATATTTCCCGTAAGAGATAAAAGACTTTGTACTAACAAAAGTCCCATCATCAAATCTGTGTCTCTTTCCGTCACTGCTTGAAAACTCATCAAACCCATTCCGTCTATGTTAAAAACGAGTTCGATAACAAGAGAACCAGCGAATATCAAACTGAGATTGTTTCCAAAACCGGTAGCGATCGGAATCAAGGAATTTCGAAACGCGTGTTTAAAAATTGCATCCTTAAAACTGAAACCTTTGGAAAGAGCGGTTCTCACATACTCTTTGGAAATTTGTTCCAAAAGGGAATTTTTCATCAAAAGTGTAAGCACTGCAAACGAACCGGAAACATAACAAATAACCGGAAGAAACATATGTTCGATTCTATCGCTGATTTTTTCCCAAGAGGATAACGATTCGTATTCGTCCGAGACCTCGTGTCCTAAAGGAAAGATGCTCAACAATTCCCCCGATGCAAACGTATAAAGAAGAAGAACGGATAATGCAAAAACGGGAATCGAGTATGTAATCAAAATGATTCCGCTGGTGGCGATGTCAAAACGTTCCCCGTTTTTGAGAGCTTTTGAAATTCCGAGCGGGATACAAATCAGATACGATAATAAAAAGCCGGAAAGACCGAAGGTAAGAGAGATCGGAAGTTTTTCTAAAATCAAATCGGATACGTCTTTCGAGTGAAGTCTAGATTCCCCAAGGTTGAAGGTAAGAATTTCTTTGAGCCAATAAAGATAAGCGATTCCAACGGGTTTGTCCAAGTGCAATCGTCTTTTTATGATTTCTATTTCTTCCGCTGAGATCGTTTTTGCGCTCCCCCCCTGCGAATTTCCATAACCTCGAATCTTTGCGATTTCGGTTTCGAGAGGTCCTCCGGGTGCAAAATGAGAGATCAAAAAAACGATAAACGTCATTCCCAATAGAGTCGGAATGATCAAAAGGAATCGTTTTAGGAAATATTTTTTCATCTGATTTCCATCTCCGGAAAAACAGTTTCGACGAAGCAGATTTCAAGACAAAGTCTTTTTCATAAAAATGAATGGGTTCTGGCAGCTTTTGTTCTTTCTATGAAAGAAATTTCGGATTGCGATTGAACTCGGAAACTGATTTTGATTATCAAATGGAGTGTGTTGTTTTTATTTTGTTTTTAATACCTGTCTCCTTTGAGTTCGAGATATCCGGTTCCTTGCACTGTTTTTCCGGCTCTTGTTCCCGTTATTTTTACCGCTCCTTCCCAATAACTCAATCCGGTGGTTTGTCTTGAATCAAATTCTTGGTTTTCAAAAAACGGTTCGATCTTTAAGTCGAGTTGTGAATCTTTTTGGGATTGTCGAATGAACAAATTCCAATGAAGAGGATATTTTTTCCCGGTATGCGGACTGGTCCAAAACGAAACGTCATGGAAAAATGAAATATCCCCTTCCTTTTCAAGGATTGTTTTTTGTCCCGTTTTTAAACGGAGAGTTCCGAAACTTTCTGAAGCTGAATTCGGAGATTCTCTAAAATTAAAAGCCATGATCTGACTCCCATCGTCGAGTTGTATACAAATCCAATCCCAGGAGTTTGATCGATTCGAAAGTTCGACTTTAGCGGATGAATCAAAAGGGCTGCTCCATTCGTGATCCATCCAAGAATTGCCGCTTTTAATTTGAATTTTTTTCCCTTCGAGAATCAGTTCCCCCTTTGTGGATAACCCAGGAAGGCTATAATAATAGGAATAAAAATGCGGATTCTTTCTGCTCTTGATTGATTTTCCGCGATCTCCATGCAATAAAAGATTGGAGAAAGGAGCGTTTAACTTTAGATCCAAAGATAGGTTCGAATTTCCTTTCGGCTTTGCGATCAGATGAAATTCGGATTTGCCATTGATTTGAAGAAAATACTCTCCGCTAAAAATTTGTTTTTTATCGTAACCCGCCATTCCGCCTAACGTGCGTTCGATGGTTTGAGCGATATGATGTTTTTTATTTCCAAGATCCGAAATCGCAAAATGAACCGGGAAAACTTCTCTTTTTTTATCGAAAATTCCGCGAAAAAAGCTGAGCTCGTAACCGTATTCTTTTCCTTCGGAAGATCGAATGATCCCCACAAAATAACACCATTCCACTCTATATTTTGAATGGAATGAATGATCCTTGGGAAATACAAACGGACGATCTTCCGCGTTTAGATTTGAAAAAAACAAAAAGAAAAAAAAGATTCCGATTGGACGTTTGACAAGACGCTGGAGGAAGATGAAAAAATTCTTTCTATCAATCATGCAATTTCCCAAGATTCTTAAATACCCTAAACTTAGTTCCCTTGGACTTTTTTTACCGCAGTTCGTTATTTTAGGAATCTATTTCCAAAAGTTATATTCTAAATTTATATCCTTTTGCCCCAATCGTGAATTTTTGACCTGGGATCCGGATGTAAGACTGGCGAATTCCATTCAATTTGCGACAGCATTTCGTTCGTTCGATTTGATAACTGTATTGAGATTGATTTTTGATTCTCCAACTTGGCCGGTTTTAAGAAATATTCCCGAAGCCTTTTTTATCCTTCTGTTCGGTCCCGGTGGAACTCCCGTGTTATTGTTTACTTTTGGAGAATTGATTTTTCTTTTTCTCATCACACCGTGGATTTTATATCGGTTTCTTGGCAGTCGAGATTGGGTCGTCGTCGCGTTTTTGTTTCCGATCGTTTGGGGTGGTTTGTTGCAGAATCCGGGATGGATGCATTATTCTTTTTCGGGAATGTTGGAAATTCAAGGAGGATTCTTTTTTCTTCCTGCGATACTTTCGTTTTGGGAATTGGAGAAGTTTTCATTTGAAAAAAATAAAACCTATTCTCCCTGGTTTTTATTTCTAAGCGTAAATTTTTTATTTCATACAAAATATCCTTACGGTTATATTTTTGTTTTTTTTGGAGGTTTATTTTTATTTCTATTTCGTTTTTCGGAAACAAAACGTTTGCTATTCGTAATTTACGATTATTACAGAGAAAATCAGCTTCGTATTGTTCCTATTTTGTTAAGCGTAATGCTTCTGTTATTTTCCGTGATTTTATCTAAGGAAGTTTTACCCGGAAAAACAAAGGGATTTTTACGTTATGTGTCAGCTCTAATCTTTTGGATCAGTTTGAGCGTATCTCTTTGGAAATTATTTTATCGAAATCAAAAAACGGAAGAAAACCGGCACTTCCGGATCGAAGAAGTTTCGTTCGTTTGGAAATATTTTTGGACTTGGGTGGTCTTCCCGATCGGCTCCTGGGTATTGATGCATCCCGATCGTTTTTCCAGTTCAAGCAGCACAATTCAGCATACGCAAGGAGCGGGTTTGTTGCCGGGACAAGGCGACGGTTCTATTTTTAGTCTGACGTATTTTGAGGAAATTTTAGGGAACTCCCTCTATGCGCCCTACGGCGGATGGATTCTTTCGGGAAGTATGATCCTTTGTTTTTGGTTCGGCGTTTTGCGATTTTTGAGAGAGAAAAAGATACAACCGTCTTTTTTTCTATTATTATCCGTTTTGATTTCCATTCTAGGTTTGACTTTGATGACCCCCAATCATCAACCGAGACATATCTATCATCTATATCCGATTCTTTTTATAACGTTAGGCGTCTTTTGTTATGAAATGTTTCATATTCCTCGTTTAAGAATTTTTTTCATAGGATTGTATTTAATTCTTTTTTTATGGACCTTCGGTTATTGGAGTTGGAAGAATGAATCCGTCTGGGAAAAAACCAATCTCTGTTTTTCAGGAGTGGATCAGAGTTTGTTTTATACTGCGGTGGATGCCGAAACCGTTTTTTTGCGGTACGTAAACGGTTCCTCCGTTTTTTGGAACAGACTCCCTTTAGAACACCACAATCGACCCGATCTGGCGCTTTCTTTTTATAGAGCGGGTTTTATCAATCGTCAGGAGGTCAGAGAGAAACGGAAGAGAGAAGAATTGAACTTTCGACAATCGAAATCGGATTTCTGGATTGCGGCGACGACTTGTGAAGAGATTGAGAGGAATATCGGAATTTCAACGAAAGAATTGAAATTTATCAAACAAATAGAGCGGTTTCCGATTCGAGGTGCTTGTATCGTGAAGTTTGGTCGAACGGGATTTTAAAAATCGGACTTATTCGTGATTTTACTTCGAACGGACTTAAAGTCCGCTATCAAGCTTTTTTTATAGAAATCATTTGTCGGAACAATTAAAAAATAGATTCTTTAAAGAATAAAATCTTTTAGAACAATTTCTTCCAAACATAAATTCCGGTAAAAAATTCGATACCCGCGGCCAATGCTATGTGAGCGTAAAGACCTCCTCGAATCGAATGCGTTCGGATACTCAAGGCTCCCATAATCAAACCTCCGAAAAAAGAACTCAGGATTTCCCCTCTCGGTTTTTCGAAATGCACGATTCCATATACGAGCGCTCCCATCCCGACGGCGTGGTATCTTCCAGCCAGTGTCATATAACGTATAATGAATTTACGAAAAAAGAATTCGGTAAAATAAAAAGTAGAGAGATACACAATTTCAAAAATCAAAGTGGTAACCCATGTCGCACGATATAATAATTGTTCGTTGCTTAACGGGGCTCTCGGGTAAAATTCCCGAAAGTCGGGAAGTGATGCTCCAATCGCGGAAAAGAAAATTCCTAAAATTAAAATCGGATAATACGGAGGGTTTTTTCTTTTTTCAAAAGGAACCGGTTTCGTTTTGTGTCTGTAAAAATCATAAAGCAAAGGAAGCAAAAGGAGCGGCAGAGCTTGAGAAATTTGTTTGAATATTTTCCAAGACCAGAGTATATAAGGTTTCGGTAAATAGACTAAAATCTTTTCATAGGGAAGTTCCATAAGCGCCAACGCGACTAAACAACTCCAAAGTATAAAAAGAAAACTGAATTTTCCAGATTTTTGAAATCGGATTTTTCTTTTTTCGGAAAGAAAAAAGTAGAATATGAATATGAGGAATCCATAAATTAAAAATGAACTGAATGTTTTTGTAAGAAAATGTTTCGAAGTCAAAAGAGGAAATCCAAATTCCTCATTGAGAAAAAGGATTAAAAAAAGACTTCCGTAAAAACCGAAGAGTAATATATAAATTTTGGATTTCCTTCTAAAAAATCCTTTTAAGATCGCGATAATTTCCACTCTACGCAGATTTACAATTGTGGTCCGAACTTTCCAACACTTTCTATGGATCTCAATCTTGAAAACGGAAAGGTTTGTTTCGTAAATCGAGAAAACAAACCTTTGATTCCGGGAAGCTTCGAGATGACAGGTTTGGGCAGATTTTATTCGAGGGCGGACTTTAAGTCCCGTTCAAGTCGTTTTTTAGAGAAAAATTTTGTCGGAACAAATAAAATGCGATCTTTCTTTGAGCTTTGTTAAAATTTTCAATTGAAGCTTGTTTCTAAACTGGGCTTCACTTTTAACGATCGTTCGACTAAGCAACGCAACACCCTGTAGGTCGTATGCAGGTAGGAACTCCCGCTCTCGTTTGGCTGAACTCGTGTTCCAGCTTCCTAGATTCAAATCTCACTCTCGTCGATCCTCGCAATGCGATCCTAAGCTTGATCCATAGAAAAGTAGCTCATTGAGTTTCAGAAATCATTGTGCTGAATTGGAGGGAATGAGAGGCTGAGTTTCTTCGGTTGTTCGATAAGGTTTGTCGTGACAAGATTGTTATGACGACCGTAAAAAGCCATTTGAAATACTGCGATACAGCTATGCTTTCTAAGACTTTATGACTTACGACTTGATTTCATGTTGTTTTGCAGACTGAAACGACGAATCCAGGTCCAGTCTGGAGCGTAGTCAAGGTTGAACTCATCCGAGGATTCTCACCATCCCTACAATGTAGGAACTCCTTCAAAATGAATCTATTTCCAGTAAGATCGATAAAAAGCGGCCTAAGAAGATCCAATATCAAATATACTTTACAAAAATTCCAATATATGGAACTTTGGTAAATAAATAGCCCCGCTTTTTCTTAAATTCGGACTATTTCTTGGATAAATATTAAAATCACGCTGGATGCGAAAAGCCTCCGATTCAAGACTTAGGATATCACGAACATGAACCCGCAAGAGTTGGAACAAAAACTTGCGCCTTTGAGCCTGGAAGACGCTTTAGAATGGATCAGCAACGAGTACGGGAAAACTGCGGCTTTCTCCACGAGTTTGGGTCTTGAGGATCAGGTAATTACCCATGTCATTTTTTCTAGAAATCTTAAAATCCGAATTTTCACGTTAGACACCGGCCGTCTTTTCAACGAGACTTATGATCTTCATAAACTCACCAACGCAAGTTACGGTAAGAAAATGGAAACCTATTTTCCCGATACAGACTCGATTCAAAATCTGATCAATACCAAGGGTCCGGACAGTTTTTACGACTCGATTGAAAACAGAAAAGAATGTTGTTATATCCGTAAAGTGGAACCTCTCAATCGAGCGTTGATCGGAACCAAGCTGTGGATCACAGGGATTCGTTCCGAACAATCGGATTCGAGAGGTTCTCTCACAAAAGTGGAATTGGACCCCTCTCGTAATATTCTTAAATATCATCCGATCTTGGATTGGAGTTTGGAACAAACTCAGGACTATATCGATACAAATCGGATTCCGGTTAACGTTCTTCATAAAAAAGGATTTCCATCGATCGGATGCGCACCTTGTACTCGTGCGGTTCAACCCGGAGAAGACATTCGCTCCGGTAGATGGTGGTGGGAAGAAGACAATCAAGAATGTGGACTGCACGTTGTGGACGGCAAGTTGGTCCGTCAAAAATCCGGTCCTAAAAGAGCAATATGAATTCTACAATGAACAGATCAAGACTTACACACCTCGAACAACTGGAAGCGGAATCGATTTATATTCTTCGGGAAACGGCTTCGCAGTTTGAAAAACCTGCGCTTTTATTTTCGGGCGGAAAAGATTCTATCACCTTAGTTCATCTCGCTTTAAAAGCGTTTCGTCCTGGAAAGTTTCCGTTTCCTTTGGTGCATATCGATACCGGTCATAATTTTCAGGAAGCTCTTGATTTTAGAGACGAACTCGCCAATAAAATCGGGGAGAAGCTGATCGTTCGTTACGTTCAGGATTCGATCGATCAGGGAAAAGCGGTGGAAGAAAAGGGAAAATTCCCAAGCCGCAACGGAATTCAAACGGTTACACTTTTAGATACCATCGCGGAATTCAAGTTTGACGCTTGTATCGGCGGGGCCCGCAGAGACGAAGAAAAGGCGAGAGCGAAAGAACGTGTTTTTTCCGTCCGCGACGAGTTCGGTCAGTGGGATCCGAAACTGCAAAGACCAGAACTCTGGAACATCTACAACGGTAAGATCAGTCCGGGCGAGAACGTTCGAGTGTTTCCGATTTCCAATTGGACCGAGTTGGACGTTTGGGAATACATCCGTAAGGAAAACATCGCTCTTCCTTCATTATACTTTTCTCATACTCGTAAGATCATCTATCGCGAGAATCTGCTCTTTCCGGTTTCGGAATTCATCACCATCGACGCTAACGATCGAGTGGAAGACAAGGTGGTTCGTTTCCGCACGGTTGGGGACATGACCTGTACCGCCGCCGTGGATTCTCAAGCGGATAACATAGACGATATCATCCTCGAAATTCAGGCGACTCGGACCACGGAGAGGGGCTCCAGACTCGACGACAAACGTTCCGAAGCCGCTATGGAAGATAGAAAAAGAGGAGGATACTTCTGATGGATTTATTACGTTTTATTACCGCGGGAAGTGTGGATGACGGTAAGTCCACCTTGATCGGAAGACTTCTCTACGACAGTAAATCGATCTTTGAGGATCAGCTCGAAGCGATTGAAAAAACGGGCAGAGGCAATAACGGTCAGATCAATTTGGCTCTTCTTACGGACGGACTCAAAGCCGAAAGAGAACAAGGGATTACGATCGACGTTGCGTATAAATATTTTTCCACACCGAAACGGAAGTTCATCATCGCCGACGCGCCGGGTCACGTTCAATACACAAGAAACATGGTTACGGGCGCATCCAATTCCAATCTCGCAATCATTTTGATCGATGCGAGAAAGGGCGTGATCGAACAGACCTACCGTCATTCTTATATCGCCTCTATGTTGAAGATTCCCCATCTTGTAGTTTGTATCAACAAAATGGATCTTGTGGAATTTTCGCAAAGCAGATACGAGGAAATCAAAGCGGAATATCTTAACTTTGCGGCTCGTTTGGACATTCAAGATATTGAATTTATTCCGATCAGCGCACTCAACGGAGACAACGTCGTCGATAAGTCCGAAAATCTTTCCTGGTATGAAGGAAGAACTCTTCTTTCTCATCTCGAAGAAGTTTACATCGAAAGCGACGAGAATTTCGAGGACGCTCGTTTTCCGGTTCAATATGTGATCCGTCCTCTTTCCGATGAACACCATGATTACAGAGGATATGCGGGTCAGGTTCGCAGCGGTATTTTCAGAAAAGGTGATGCGATTACGATTCTACCGAGCGGATTTACGAGTACGATCGAAGCCATCGATACGTATGCGGGCGAAGTGGAAGAGGCCTTTCCTCCGATGTCCGTTACGATTCGTTTGAAAGACGAGATTGATATCTCCCGCGGAGATATGATCGTTAAGACGGACAATCTTCCCGTTGTTTCTCAGGACATCGAAGCAAGCATTTGTTGGATGGATTCGAAAAGTCTTTTAGCGGGAAATAAATATCTTTTGCGTCAAACTACGAATTCGGTGAAAGCGGTCGTAAAAGAAATCGAATTCAAAGTGGCTCCGGACACTCATGAAAAACAAGATGCGGCGAAAGGCCTCGCGTTAAACGAAATCGGAAAGATCAAAATTCGCACTGCAAAACCGGTTAGTTTTGACGAATATAGAATCAATCGTTCCACCGGAAGTTTTATTCTCGTAGACGAAGGGACCAATACGACCGTTGGCGCTGGGATGATCACAGGAGTCGGTGCGTAAACGTTATGTTTACTTGGGAAACGGATTCCAATTCTTCTTCGACTCCGGGAAAGGTTTTTCTCGTAGGAGCG
Organism: Leptospira sp. WS92.C1; assembly: GCF_040833975.1. Lineage (NCBI taxonomy): Bacteria > Pseudomonadati > Spirochaetota > Leptospiria > Leptospirales > Leptospiraceae > Leptospira > Leptospira gorisiae. The sequence goes on along the minus strand of NZ_CP162130.1, from coordinate 3,925,998 downwards.
GGTCCCGGAAATCCGGAGGATCTGACTCTACGCGCGTATCGAATTCTTACAAAAGCCGAAGTCATTTTGTATGACGCACTTTTAGATCCTTCCTTTTTGGAACTTTTTCCGAAGAGTGCGATCGTGCATTACGTCGGAAAACGTTCGGGTTCACATTCCGCGACTCAGGAAGAAATCAACCGGCTTCTTTTGTCTTACGCCCTTCAAGGGAAGAATGTGGTTCGTTTGAAAGGAGGAGATCCTTTTGTGTTCGGAAGAGGTGGAGAAGAATTAATCACATTAATTAATCATAATGTAGAATATGAAATCGTTCCCGGTGTGAGTTCTTTAAACGCCGGTTCTTCCTTTGCGGGATTTCCTTTGACTCATAGAGGATTGTCGCGTCAGGTTTTGATTATGGACGGTCATACCGTTCTTAATGAAACAACGGATTGGGAATGGTTTGCAAAATTTACGGGCACGATTGCTCTTTTTATGGGAACTTCCTCCCTCCCGAAAATCGCAAAACTTTTACTGGATCACGGAAGCCCGGCCGATCTTCCCGTCGCTCTTGTAGAAAACGCTTCCTTGGAAACCTGCCAGGTTCAGATTTGCACACTCAGGGAAGCCGCGGATTCTTATCTTGAGAAAAAAACTTCCGGTCCCGGCATCGTTTATATCGGAAAGGTCGTTCAGTTTTTGGAACAAATACGGATTGCACAGGGCTCTTCGCGAAAATCGGAGGGAACAAATGAGCCGTAAATATCCCGCGTTTCTCAATTTAGAAAATAAGAATGTTCTTCTCATAGGCGGAGGAAAGGTGGCTCTTGAAAAACTGCCTCATCTCATTGACTGTGGAGCGAAGATCATCGTAATCAGTTTGGAAGTATGTAGCGAAGTTTCGTTGATTCTAAAAAAACATCCGGAGATTCAATTTGAACAAAGATCCGTTGAATTTTCGGATCTTCAAGGAAGGGCTCTGGTATTTTCCGCTACCAATGATCCCGATCTGAATCGAAGACTTACGGAGTACGCGCATTCCTGGAAGATTTGGATCAACTGCGCGGATGATCCGTCCAATTGCGATTTTTACTCTGCGGCGGTACTGGATCGCGGCCCGGTTCGAATCGCGATTTCCACCGAGGGAAATTTTGCGGGATTGTCCGGAGTAGTAAAATCGGCTTTGGACGAACTTCTTCCCGAAGAAAATGAAGCGGACTTTCAGGATTTGATTCAATTTAGAAAAGAATTGAAGACAATGTTGCCCGATCCGGCGCAAAGAAAAAGAGTTTTAAAGGAACTACTGCAGACTCTTAAAAACGATTACTTTCGAATCCCCGCAAACCAAAAAACAATATAACGAAATCATAAACTCGAAAAGGAAAAAGGTTCATAAAACCATGTCAGAAACTAAAGAGCTATCGCCCGTCGAAGAAACAAAAATCAACTCAAATAATCTGAGAGGAAAAATCGCAGAAGGTTTAGATCAAAATATCGATTCTTATGAAGAAGACGAAAAACAGTTGTTAAAGTTTCACGGACTGTATCAGCAAAAAGATAGAGATCGAAAAAAGGATGAAAACGGAAACGACATCGAGGCTCCCACCAGTTTTATGATTCGCGGAAGAATTCCCGGCGGAAGATTGACAGCAGAACAATATCTGGTATGGGACGCTCTGGGTGACAAATTCGGAGGCGGGGCAATTCGTTTAACAACGAGACAGTCGGTTCAGCTTCATACGTTGAGAATCTTTCATCTGAGAGAAGTGATGCAGGAGATCAATAAGATCAATCTTTCCAGCATGGGGGCTTGCGGGGACGTTGTCAGAAACGTAACTCAGGCTGTAAATCCTCTGGGTAAAAAAGACCTCCAACTGCTCGACGGAGTCGCTCAACTTTTATCCGATCATTTTAAATATAAGACGAACGCCTACGCGGAAGTTTGGCTGGGTGATAAACAAGTTAATAAGGACGAGGAAGATCCTATCTACGGCAAAACTTACTTACCGAGAAAGTTCAAGATTGCGGTCACTCTGGCCGGAAACAACACGGTCGATCTTTATGCAAACGATATGGGTTTTGCGGCGACCTTAACTTCCGATGGAAATATCGACGGATATTTTGTGTTTGCGGGCGGCGGTTTCGGAATGACTCATAACAAACCCGAAACTTTTGCCCGTGCGGCAAGTCTTTTGGGTTGGGTTCCGGGGAGTGCTTTGATTCCGGTTGCAGAAGCGATCGTAACCGCTCACAGGGATTTTGGAGATAGAACCAATCGTAAACATGCTCGTCTGAAATATGTTCTCGCGGATAAAGGTGTGGAATGGTTTCGTTCCGAAGTGGAATCCAGATCCAAAGTCACCTTAGATCAAAGTAAGGTTCTGCCGAAATGGGAGACTCCTTCTTACTTGGGCTGGTCTCAGAGAGAAGACGGAACTCTTTCTCTTGGCTTTCATACGCTTGCCGGAAGAATCAAAGACTTTCCGGGTAAACCTTTGAAGTCGGCTCTGAAGGAAATTATAGGCGGCTATAAACTCGGAGTACAGATCACTGCGGATCAGGATTTGATTTTGATCGGAATCAAAAAAGAAGATCAAAACAAGATCGAAAAAAGATTAGAAGAATTGAATGTAAGTTCGAAAAGTCCTTCTCCTCTTTATGATCGTGCTCTTGCTTGTCCGGCATTGCCGACTTGCGCGCTTGCGCTTACCGAATCGGAACGTTCGTTTCCCGAGTTGTTAAACGGAATTCAGAAAGTCCTGGAAAAACACGGATTGAGCGACAGAGCTCCGGTTGTAAGAATGACCGGTTGTCCGAACGGTTGTGCAAGACCGTATTCCGCAGAAGTGGGGATTGTGGGTCAACAAGCCGGCGGAAAGTATTCTTTGTTTTTTGGAGCCGATTCGGAAGGAACCAAGGTGGGGGAATACGTCGCCAAAAAAGTTGCCTTTGCGGATATTCCGGCTCAACTTGAAAAAGCGTTTATCCTTTGGAAAGAGGAAGGAAATCCGGGAGAAAAGTTCGGAGACTACGTAAACCGATTCCCACTCGACAAATTTAGAGATGTTTTAGGGTCTATGTAAGAAGGGATCTTAAAAAAATCGAATCTCTTCGATCACCGGTTTCATCTTTGCGATCTTACCGGTGGTCGAAGAAACAAGAAAAATATTTCCTGCGTAGTAGAGCGCCGCGGTGATCCCAGTGATCGAAGTACCGGAAGAATCCTGATAGTTTGCGGTGATATCTCCGAAATCATTCAAAGCAAACACCATTCCTTGCGGTGTTTTTTTTCCGAAAAAAAATCGCGGTAAACCGCTCAAAAGGTTTTTGATTTTCGGATATTCCTGAACCTGATCCAAAATTTCGTTTCTATGATAAGGAACTCCTGTCCAAAAAGATCCGGAATAACCCGTAATCAATCCCGGAATTCCCGGAATGTTTGTAAGAAAGAATTTTTCAATTCCTCTTTTGGAACCGTATAAAGGAACTGAAGAAATTCTATGACGAAACGGTTCGGAAACCAATAAAAATTTTTCATTGAATGATAGCGCTAAGCCCGTAGGATAAAATAATTCTTGATTCAATATTTCTAATGAAGTGACGTTTCGATCCGCAGTGAGAATCATTCCTCCGGGTTGCGAGGACAATTCTTCTAAAAAGGAATCTTTGAAGGAATGACTAAAGCTGGAAACGGTAAAATAGATTCTTCCGTCTTTAGCAACGTCGATCGCGTGCGGAAATCGAAGCGGGGATCCGTCCGGAAGTTTTGAAATCAGAATTTTCTGCGAACCGTCTTTGTGAATTTCTACAATTCCGACTTCTTCCACACAAACCAATAAATTTCCAAAAAAATCAAAGGCAAGTCCGAGGGGTCTACCTTTCAGTGTCGCAAAGGTTTCCACTTTTTCATTCGTCCGAATCCGAATGATTTTATGATCCGCAGTACTCGTATAAATCGATCCGGAGGAGTCGGCTGCGATTCCATAAGGCTGGTCCAGAGATTCCTTGTGAATCCATTCCGCTTTGAGTAAATGATGATTCTTTCCCGGATCAAAGGGAGAATCCGGATAATATGTTTCTGTGGAAATCGTTCCGGATCGTAAAAATAAAAATCCTAAAAAGATCACTGAGATAAAACTGAAAACAAGAATGAAGATAAAAATTTTTTTAAACATGATTTCTAAAAACGGGTCTTTGTCTTTGATTGAATCTTCTTACTTCGAAGTGTAGATGATTTCCGGTGGCTCTTCCGGTCTGACCTACCTCCCCAATTTTTTGACCTTTACGAACTTTTTCTCCCGAGTGTACGGACATGGAACTGAGATGTCCGTACAAGGTTTCATAACCGAGTCTATGATTTAAAACGATCAGATTTCCGTAACCGCCTTTTCTTTCGGAGAAAGAAACCTCGCCATCTGCCGAAGCGTATACGGGTGTTCCTTCTTCTGCCGCGATATCCAAACCTCCGTGAAAGGTTTCCTTTCGTGTGAAAGGATCCTTTCGTTTTCCAAAACGGGAGGATATGATTCCCTCTTCTCCTAAAGGACGGTGAAAGGCCACTCCGTAAAAGAAAGATTTTTCTTCTTTAGGAAGTCCTTTTCCAGGTACGAACCACATTCCTTTGCTCTCGTCAAAACGAACAAATTTTTCGGAGATTCCATATTTTTTGGAAATTTTTTTCTGAACCGTTGAAGAATGATCTTTTTCCTCCGATTCGTAAATTCCGCGCATATTGGGAATCAGAAGCTCCATTCCCGGATAAATATCATATGGCGAGGAAAGGTTGTTTACTGACGAAAGAGTATCGATGTTCATCCCGGTTCTGACCATGATCTTAAAAAAATTATCCTCTTTGGTCACAACGTATCTGTAAAATTCTAAAGAAGTCAGTTCCGATCTCTCTAAATTGGAGACCGATACTCGCAGATTGTTTTTTACGTCTTCTCTGAGACGTTGGATCGATTGGTTGTTGTAATCTAGATTTTTGAGAAGTTCCGGCTTTTGACGGGAGTCGACAGGATTATAGAAAAAAAATACCGCAAAGATAGCGAGAATGATTCCGATTGGATACCTGAGAGATCGCATCATGGTCTTATAGATATAGAATCGGCCGATTCTAAAAAAACAATGACGCAAAAAAAGAGACAGAAATGCTTGTAACCGAGAATCGAGAATCAATGGAATCCATAGAAAATACCGGTAGTCCCCAAAAAAAACCGTTTGAACCGCTCTATATCGTTTTTCAGCAGCTTCTCGTAGTCGTTCTTGGGACATACATTCTACTTCCTTTAATCGCCACCTCGATTGTTCTCACTGTTTTGATTTCCAAAGAACTTCCGAATGATTTTCCGTATCTTGATGCGGAAACGAGAGCGGAGATTTATAAAGAGACAACCGAGAAATTTCAGAAAGGAATTCAGTCGGATACAAAACAGATCTATCAAAGTTATATCGAAGTGATGATAAAGGAAAAACCCTGGCTTTTGATCGTGGATCGTTTGGTTTGGGCGCTTTGTTTTATTTTTCCCGCATACTTTATATTGGGTAAATTTTTCAAAGGGGAATATACCAACTTATCCGATCCCTTTTCTTTGCGGACCATGTTTACCGGCGCCGGGCTTGGAGCTCTTGTATTCCTTTTTGTGATCGTGTTCGGGTTTTTTCTAACGAAAATTTTCGGGAAACAAAACCCGAATGAGTTTCAGGAAGCCCTTTTTCGAGAAATGAAAGGAAATCGTTCTTTGTTGCTTTGGTCTCTTTACAGCGTGGGCCTTATCACGGGAATCGTAGAGGAAATATTCTTCCGAGGTTTTTGTTTAAAACAATTCCAGTCAAAAGGATTGGAAATACCCGGTTTGATATTTACTTCGATCGTTTTTGGGCTTGTTCATTACAGTGGGCAAACTTCGATCAGCGTTCCGATTTTGTTGAGTTTTGTGGGGATGTTTTTCGGACTTTTTTATTTAAGAACCGGAAACATCTGGTATTCGATTTCGGCTCACGTTAGTTATAATTCCATTATGCTTCTCATCGCCTTTATTAAGGGAGGGGAAATTCAGTGATCGGAATTTATAGACTTCTTCAAATTGGAATCCTATTTTTACTCGTTATCTTCAATCCGCTTTCCGCTTCCGAAGTGATCGAACTTGAAGGGAATGTCGAAGAAAACAATATGAAGGTATCCTCCGCTCTGAATAAATTTGTGGAAGGATCGGTAAAATTTAGTAAAAAGACAAAAGGTTTTAAATATCATTATACGAATCCCTGGTATTCTAAATATTCATTTAATATCTATTTGGGGGATTTTGCCAAACGCGATAACGTGAGTATCATGAGAATCGAAGCTCCAAAAGCCGGATTTGAAAAATCCTTTCGTAATTATTTTAAGGAAGAATTACTCAAAAAGGACGCTGTCGGAATCGGTTCGGCTTCCGTTAGCTCCGGTTCTAAAATAGATGATCCGGGAATCGAGAAAACTGAAAAAAAATCTCATCTTGTTTCCCAGGGGTTGAACTTAATTTCACCGGCTTTTTCCGTGATTTACAGTTCCCGAAAATCGCCGATTTATACGTCTAGCGATACGTTTATAAGAACTTCGCTTTATTTAATCACCGATCTACTGATCGGAGGGCTTGCGTATTATTTCGCAATGAACAATAATCATAAAAAAAGCGCGATGGACAATCTTTTATTAAAAGAAGGTCCGAGTGGAAATGTATTCGAATCCAAATACGGCGTTGTATTTATAGCCGCCATCGTGGCTCCAAGAATCTACAGAGCGACCGGAGCGATCGAAGATACCGCGACACACAATCGATTACTGGAATTATCCTATTCCTTTAAGTTTTAAAATTTCGATGCTATCATCGATCGCTCGTTTCGCCTTTTTCAGTTCGATCTTGGAAGACGATTTTGACAATGAAGACAGAAAGATTAAAACAACCGATTTTTCGAATCAGAGGCAGAAGATCATTATATTTTTATTGTATTCTTACCGGAATCGTTTCTGGTCTGGGTGCTTTTCTTTTTTCGAGAATTCTCGCATTCTCTGAGTATCTATTATTAGATCGTGCCGCGGGTTTGTCTTTACCGCACCCCTCCGGAGAATTTTTGATTGAATCTCAAGATGTTCTTCATTGGGGAATTCCTTTTTCGGACGAATATCGTCCTTGGCTTGTATTTCTGCTCCCGGTTTTGGGAGGACTTCTCACCGGTTGGATCGTAAATCGTTTTTCTCCCGAATCGGGTGGGACCGGATCGGACGCGATGATTGATTCCTTTCACAATCAAGAAGGAAGAATGAATCCGGTGGTATCTTTGGTCAAATCTGTCGCCACGATATTCACTCTTTCGAGCGGGGGAAGTGGTGGAAAAGAAGGACCGATCTCTCAAATCGGTGCCGGCTTTGGATCCTTGCTCGCGACGTTTTTGAAAGCGGGTGCAAGAGCCAGAAGAACTCTTTTACTTGCAGGAACAGCCGGAGGACTTGGTGCGATCTTTCATGCACCATTGGGAGGCGCTCTTACTTCCGTGGAGATGATTTACAGAGAGGATATCGAAAGCGATTCGTTGATTCCCTGTATCATTTCATCGGTATCGGCCTATTTGGTGTATTCCAGTTTGAACGGATTTAACACCGTTTATAAAGTCGCGGATACCGAGTTTTCAAGATATACGGATTTGATTTTTTATTTCGGTTTGGGAATTCTCTGTTTTTTATGCGGAGATGTTTTTATTCGAATTTTTAGAAAAGTGCAATCCTTTTCCGGTAGTTTAAAAATTTCACCGATCATAAAACCTGCGTTAGGTGGTCTTCTGGTCGGAATCATCGGATTGTTTTTACCGGAGACGATTGGAACCGGGGCGGGAGTTTTGCAGGTTGCTTTGGACGGAAAAGATCCGGTGGGGACACAAGGAATTTTTTCTTCCGCGTATCAAGCGACCGGTCTTTGGCTCGTTGCGATCTTTTTCATTTTAGCGGGGATGAAAATTCTCACAACGTCTTTTACGATCGGAACCGGAGGTTCTGCGGGAATGTTCGGGCCTTCTCTTTTTATCGGAGGAATGCTGGGTGGAGGTGTGGGAACGCTTGCGAAAATTCTAATGTATCCGGACCTTTCGGTTACTTCCTTTATTTTGGTGGGAATGGGGGCTTTTTACGCAGGTGTGGCGAGCGCTCCGATTGCTGGTATGATAATGATTTGCGAGATGATCGGAAGTTATACTCTTTTGCCTCCTTTGATGGTGGTTTCGATTTTAACGTTTGTTTTAAGTCATAAGATCAGTCTGTATCGGGCTCAAAAGGAGACAAGATTCCAATCTCCTGCACATTTTTGGGACATGAACCGGGATTTTTTAGAGGAAATTCAGGTTAAGACTTGGAAGGATCGTCTTCGAACTCTAGCGGTGACCCGCGATCATATCCTTCTATCCGAATTGGAGGAAGAGGCGCTTAAAATTCAAGCCAGCGATTACATCGTACTCGATCAAGAAAATTTATATGTAGGAATTCTTTCTCTTCGTAAGGTTCGACATACTTTAGAATCTAGGTATGTTGTCGGAAATTTGATCACAGTCCGTGATGTGACCGATACAACGGCTCCTTGCGGAAAGCTTGACGATTCCTTAGCCTCACTTTTGAAAATTCTAATCGATCGAGACTTGGATAAAATTGCAATTCAGGAAAATGGTCAGTTTCTCGGATATCTGCGTTTTGCGGATTTGATGAAAATATACTTCGAAAATACATTCCCAAAGATCTCCAAATAATTTTAGCTTCCTATTGTTAGAGAAAGAATGGATATAATTTTGGATTGTAACGTACGTTCCAATTTTATAGATATTTTTCTGGACTTTTTGAGCGTATTTCTATAAAATAATCTCAATTTTTTAAAAATAACTGATATTTAATAATAAAATCAGAGAAAGAAAGATGAAAAAGAAATCTTCTATCTCAACGACGGCGGAGAAAAGGGTAGGCGAAATTGAAAATTCTCAAGTTAAAAAGAACGTTCGGAATTGGATTATTGTTCGGAATTTCTTTTGGTAAATCTCTCCAAGCGGGAAGTTACGGTGATATATATGGCGCGCATCCCGCAGCAGCCGGAATGGGAAGTGCGGTGACAGCTATCGTTAATAACTCCTCTGCGGTGTTTTACAATCCTGCCGGATTGGGAAGACTTTCCGAGGGAGATTTGATTCTTGCCGCTATCGAAAAAGAAGCGCGAACAAAAGACGCGGAAAACCCGGAACCTAGTAACGCGTTACCTTCACCGGCGACGGATCCGGCGGTCATCGATCCGACAAATTCGCTTCCGATTGTAGCCATCGGACCTTGGTATAAACGTTTTTGGGCGGATACAAAAGAAGATTTTACAAAGGATGTTTTTAAATACAAACCTGCCAATCGTCCCGAGCGAAGTGTCCACGAAGTTTCCTTTCAGTATCATTATGCAAATCCAACATCACACACTACTGCGCCTCGAAATCAAAACATAGATAAGATTCGAGACGGCTTTGTAGGTTTGGGAATGACGCTCAATCTAAACGATATGTTTGATATGAGTAGAGGATTTCGTTTCGGGATCAACGCGCTTGTGCCCGGAAGCGGAAATTTGCTCACACTCAACGATCAAAATCCCACAGTGCCGCGTTATCTGCAACAGGGAGTGAGCAATGAAAGACCCACCATCATGGGCGGATTGGGTTTGGAAATCTGGAAAGATCATTTATTTGCCGGAGTCGGATTTACGGTTCTGGCCGGTGGTTCTGGAAGTATTTTGTTAAAAGACGTTCCGATTTCACCGGAGCCGGTTACGGCTAACGCGCAAGTGATTCTAACCGTAAAACCTTTGATCAATCCCACTTACGGTTTGCAGTTTACTTACGGTAAATTTAGTTTGGGTGCGTCTTACAAAAGGGAAACCGTCGCGCAAATCGATCCTGTTCCTGCTAGAGCTCAAACGACCCTTCTCGGAATTCAATTGGACTTTGATCTTGCGATTTTGGACGGATTCAACCCAAGGGTATTTTCTTACGGACTTGCCTTTCGTCCCAATGATCGTCTGGTTTTAAGTTTTGATGCAAACAGAGAGATTTGGAGTCAATATAAGGTTTCGCGGATTAAGGAAAAATATTCCGAGTCATTTTATTTGCACGATACTACCAATTTTCGAATTGGAGCCGAATACTCGCTTTTCAAATCGTTAAAAACAAGATTCGGATTTGCCACTCGTCCGACTCCTTTACCCTCTATGCCGGGAACGAACAACTGGATGGATTCGGATCGAAATATTTTTAGTTTAGGACTTTCTTATGTATTCAGTCCTTCGACTTTTAAATTTATGAACCGACTGAGAAAGCCGGTGATTTTCGACTTTGTTGTGGAAAATCATCAACTTAAGGCTATGGAAGTGAATAAATACCATCCGACCGAACGAAATCCAAACTATTCTTACGGCGGGTATATTTGGACCGTAGGCGTTGCGATGACCATTTTCTTTTAAATGATGCTGCATCATTCAGTCGGATGCGAAAATACAACGGATTTATAGTAAATGATTTTAACAAAAAGCAATCATCCGATTCTTTTATAAATAACGTATGTTATTGGAAGTCGAAAATTCGACTGTCCCGGTTTTCCTTTTTTCTTGACACGAGCGTTCGCTACAGAGTCAATTTTGAGTTGGAATCCACTTCTGTTTGAAGCGTTGTGTTTTCGAATTGGCGGTTTCTAAAGAAAAGAGGATAGGAAGCGAATTGAGTTATGGAAAAAAATCTCATCGAATTGGTCACACCCGTATTTTTCGTTTTGCTCGTAGTTGAGCTTATCGTCGGTTATGCGATAAAAAAACCTTTGTATCGATTTAAGGACTCTGTCAGTAATTTGACCGCCGGAATCTACATGCAGGTTTTTACCGTTTTTATAACAATTGGTCTTTTATCCATTTATGCGTGGGTATATAAGAATTTTGGAATTTTTAGAATCTCAGACACTTCTATTCTGGGATGGATTGTTTGTTATGTTTTGGCGGACTTTTTTTACTATTGGTATCATCGGTTTGGACACGAGATCAATGTATTCTGGGCCTCTCACGTTGCTCATCATCAAAGCGAGGATTACAATTATACGGTGGCTCTGAGACAGGGGATATTTCAGAATCTATTTTCCCTTCCATTTTATCTTCCCTTGGCGGTCATCGGATTTTCCCCAATGATGTTTGTGATTTGCATTCAAATCAATTTCGCTTATCAATTTTGGATTCATACGAGATTGATTGGAAAATTGGGAATCTTAGAATACATTTTAAATACACCCTCTCAACATAGAGTCCATCATGCACGTAATCCGAAATATATAGATAAAAATTATGCGGGCACATTTGCTTTCTGGGATAGAATGTTCGGAACTTTTATTGAAGAGGAAGACGAGCCCGTTTATGGGATCGTAAAACCGCTACAAACTTGGAGTCCGATCCACGCCCAAATTCATCATTTTAAGGATCTTGTAAAAATTTCCTGGAAGACCAAAAGCTGGAAGGATAAGATTTTAGTTTGGTTCAAACCTCCGGGTTGGCTTCCTTCCGATATCGGAAAGTTTATCGCTCCACCGGAAATCGATAAAAACACATATAAAAAGTTTAATACTGAAATTCCTGCTTCTCTGATGACTTATTCCGCGGTTCAGTTTGCGCTTGGAATCGGCGCATCCATGATCTATATAGAATTTAAAAAGGAACTTCCTTTGATTGAAATGTTGATCCTAGGTTTTTACGTGTTCTGGACGTTCTGGAATATCAGTGCGATTTTTGAGACTAAAACCAGCGGGATGATTTCCGAAATTTTGAGAATGAGTTCGATCGTTGCAATTTCTTTTTTATTTCCGATGGATTTTACCGGAGTGGAAAAACTGCAAACCCTTCTCAGTTACGAGTGGATTTTGGCGTTGCCGAGAATTCTTCAGATCGGATCGATTGTTTCCTTGGCCATACTTGGAAGTTTTCTCATCAGTCAGAAACGATTTTTTTCGATTCGAGGTCAAAAGACTCAAACACAAAGCACGTTCTGAAATTCTCCGTTGATTCCGATCCGGAAAACGGTTGACCCTAACAGGAAACCGAAGTTTCTTTTCGTGAAGAAGAAACTCGGGTTTCCTGGAGAATACCGCATGCGACAATCCATTCTACGCTTCAAGATTGGAAAAAAAATATTTTTGATTCTTTCTCTGATTTTTCTGATTCTAACAAGTTCCGCTCAAAGTCAGGAAGTCGACTCGGAAGATCCGAATTCGGGCACGGTTACCGAAAGCGGTGTTGTCGACTCTGAAAGACGAGATCCTTCCAGAATTCAATCCGTAGTTCTTTATTCAAGTTTTGCTTATGTAACTCGCAATCTCAAAACCAAAATTAAAGCCGGAAGTTCCGAAATATATTTGGGAGAAATTCCGGATCTGGTTTCGGAAAGAACAATTTCGGTTCGATTTCCGGATTCTTCACGTAAAATTAAGATTCGTGGAATTCGGGGCAAAATCAGAGTTCAGAGAAAAGCGAGAACAAAGGAAATTGCCGCGCTTCTCAAAAGACAGGATTCTCTCAATGACCAAATCGAACTTTTAAGCGGCGAAATTCAGGAGTTGATCAACGAGGAAAGAGCGATCGTCGGCATTACTCCGATTTTCAAGGGAGACGATTCGCATCAGGAAGAAGTAGCCGATCCGGAATTTTTGTCCGGGTTTCAAAAACAATACCAGGAACACCTCAATCAACTATCGATCCTTCGACAAAAAAAATTGGAGATCCTGGATCAGGTTCGAGAAGAGGGATTGGTCGTCGATGCGCGTTTGGATCACTTGGGAAGATTAGAGGCAAAACAAAAAAAAGAACTCTATTTGGAAACGGAAACATCGGAAGACACCGAAGCGATCGTTGAGTATAAGTATTTGATTCCGGGAGCGAGTTGGTTTCCTCGATATTCTCTTCAGCTCTCTGACGAATCCAGAAGCGGTGAACTTGGTTGGTTTGCCCTTGTTCGAAACGACACTGGCGAAGATTGGGAAAAGGTGAAACTTTTTTTTACGGCATCCAATCCGGATTTGGATATCGATCTTCCGGTTGTTCGCGAGTGGAGAATTCAAACTCAATCCGCTACGGAAGATGCCAAAGTTCAATCAAACGAAAGCAACGAGGACACCACTGCATATCCAAGTCAGGAGATAATAAGAGGGGGAGTCAATCGAGCCGATGTCGAAAAGAGAAAAAAGGAAGCCCCTAAGAAAAAAAGCAAACGTATGTCTTACAAATCGGACGAAGGTTATGCTCAGGGTAACGCGGCCGATAAACCCGCTCCGGAGCCTATGGAGCAATCTCGTCAAATCATTCAGCAGAATTATTCCAACCGAGCCAATTCGATTCGAACCGAGGATAATTTAAATCAACTGAAAAACGATCTGGCAAATCAACAGAATAATTTCAAAAGCGGCCAGTATGATCAGGCGAACTATTACGGGCAAGAGGCTCTTAAAAAATTCTCAAAATTGTCCGACTTTTCCCGCAAAGAATTGAATTCGATCGAAACCTATACTGAGGATCTTCTTCGCAAGGGAAGTTTGATTCTTTCTTCACAAAAAGTTCCGGGAGGATTGATTCCGCCTTCTCCATTGGAAGGTTTTGATTATCAATATTCCTCCGGAATTTCGGAGACGATTCCATCGGATCGTTCACTAAACAAGGTTTTTCTAAAAAAGAAATCACTTATACTGACCCCGGGTTATTCCACGTCTCCGATCGCAGGTCCCGGGGCTTATTTAACGGTGCAAGCGTCTAATTCCGACGGCGAGCCGTTGCTTGCGGGACCGATGGAAGTTTTTTCCGGAAACACACTTTTAGGAAATACGGTCCTCGGAGTGAGCAAACCGGGAGAGGCAATCCGAATGGAGCTTGGTCAAGATCGGGACATTCTTGTAAATCGACGGGAAACTTCTTTTGAACAAAAAGAAGGTATGATTTCTTCAAGAACAAAAGTTAAATACAAGGTGAGTATTGAAGTTAAAAATCGTAAAAAACGATCTGCTTTGATAACCGTAATCGATCGAATTCCATACACTGTGGATGACAGTGTGGAAATCAAATTCGAACCCGGAAAAGATATACCTGAAAAAAACATAGATGGAATTTTGACTTACAAAATTGATCTTCCTTCGGGAGGCAAAAAGATTATAGAATTTGAATATTCCGTAAGTCATCCCGCCGAAAATCGATTGATTAGAACGCCTGGATCAGGGGGATATTGAGATGATCGAAATGATATTAACCACTTCCTCTTTTCACAAAATGATTTCCGAGTTAAACATAAGATTCCCGGAACAAACGAATCGTTTTTTAAAAAAATGGAGAATGATTTTTCTTTTTTTAGGGCTTTGTTTTTTGAATTCATTTCTTCACTCAAAGGAAATCGAACTAAAAGTCCAAGACGTGACCTTATACGAATCTTCGGCGGGAGTTTTGAGAACCGGAAAAATCAATTTGGAGCCTGGAGTCAACGAATTGGTGATTCGAAATTTACCAGTTCAACTTCAGGATGAATCTTTGGTCGCTTCGGTTGACGCGCCTGGAGCATCGGTTGTCGGATCGAGCACATGGATCGAAACCGGAGCCATCATCCACAACGAAGAAGCCTTGGATTTGCAAAAACAAATTCGAGTGTTAGAAAAAGAAATCGAAGGTTATGAGGGCAAGGACTCCAATCTGCGAAGTTTAAAAAAAATTCTTACAGACACGAGACAGAAGCTGGCTGAGATGATTTCAAGAAATCTCTTTTATAAAAAGAACGAAGCCGATTCAAAAAAATGGTTTCAGTCGCTTTTAAACAATCGACATGCAATTTCATCCATACTGAGTTCGAACAAGGAAGTCGGCCGATCGATTAAGGATCTTCGGAAAAAACTTTCCGAATTGCGCGATAAACTCGGGATCATCCTTTCGCTTTCCGAAAAATCCTCCAGGATTACTAAGGTTCTGATAAGTTTTAACGGCTCGGAAAAAAAGGAAGCCAAATTGAATCTTACCTATCAATCCGGGGGAGTTTCTTGGAGACCGTTTTATTCGGTAAGAATGGAAGGAAGGGAGAAAATCGAACTCGAATATCTGGCTGAAATCAATCAAGAGAGCGGAGAGGATTGGAGCAATATTAATCTTCTCTTATCTACTTCCAGTCCGGATGTGAGTGGAAGAAGACCTCGTCTTTCCAGTCAAAAGCTACATGATCAAAAAAAACAAACGGAAAAGGATAGTTTGATTACGTTTCAGAGTCAGAGCACTGCGGGCGAAGCGAACGCTGTACCCGAAACCGAGGTGCCGGAGGCGATTACCGATCCTACAACCGGAAGTAGCGAAGAATCGGGAAGCGGATTTTTGTTTCGATATTCCAAACCGGTCACTCTTCTTTCTCGTAAGGAATCTAAAAAACTATCACTTGCCTCGTTTACGACCGATGCAAGTTTTACCGCGCTTTATGTTCCAAATCTGAAACGTTATCCGCTCATTCGTGGAAGTTTTAAAAATTTATCAGGTTTTCCGATTCTTCCGGGCCAGGCTGCTGTATTTCGTCAGGCAGGAATGGTAGGCACTTCCGGTTTTGGGTATATCAGTCCCGGAGAAAAAGCGGAAATTTCTTTTGGCTCCGAAAATGAGATCAGGGCGATTTATCGAAAGGAATCCAACGAAACCAAAGAAGGGATTCTTTCCGGAACAAAGGTAATAGAAAAGTTGATTCGTGTCGAACTTGAAAATTTTGGAAAGGAATCTAGAACGATTTCCTTTCAAGAATCTATTCCGGTTTCCGGAGTCGAAAGTGTAAAAGTAAGTGTCGATTCGAGTACAACTCCGGGTTATACCGAGTTGCGAAAGGATTCCGGAATTTTAGAATGGAAAGTGGAGATGAAACCGAATCAAAAACAGGAAATCAAACTCAAATATAAAGTGAGTTTTCCATCCGAATACAATCTTCATTTGTGACGGCTAACGGATTTCCTCTTCTTTTGATACAGCGAGAGAAGAGGGAACTCCGGTCATATCCCAAAGCTCCAAAACGCCCGAGAACGATGTTTGACTTGGGGTTTCGATCGTAAACTTTCCTTTACTTTCCGAAAGATCAAAACAGGAGCTTTTACTGAGGACCACACTTTCCGGGGATGCGATTCGTTTTTCTCCCAGACTTTGATTGGAGACATTGTTTGTTTGTTTTAGATTGAATATCACGCAGTTCTTCGGATTTTTCAAAGTTTTAAAACCGAAATCGATCGTATAGGTAGATTTCAAATCCGATTCGTGAGTTTTATGAATATTATCAAACCATATCATAGAATCCTGATTCGTTCCTACGATAGTGGCAGAGTGTTTTTGAGGTTCCCGATTGACTGCGATCGTTTTTTCTTTGAGGGAATCCAAAGCGGTGTGAAACGAAGAATCATCCTCGATGCTCCAAAATGTCCCGTTACCTTCTTCCGAAAGTTTTTTCATTTGTTGTTCTTCATTGGGTTTTAAACCTAAACCCAAAATGTGAAACCGAAATGGAATTCCTTTTTGTTTTAGATTGTGAAGTTCTTTTTTAGGATCCCCGTAACAACTTTCTACCCCGTCGGTTACTAAGATAATCTCCGTTTCTTTATTTCTTTGTGCGATAAGATTACCTGCGATTCGGATCGAATCTGCGAGAGGAGTCGCTCCGGAAGGAGTCAGTCCGAATAGACGATTTTTAAACTTGTCCTGATTTCCGGTATCCAAGGGATGATACAATTTGGAAGAAGAACAACCTGGGATTCGGTTTCCGTAAGCTAAAAATCCGATGGTTGTCTCGGGTGGTAGAGACGAGATAAAATGACTCACGTTTTTTTTTGCCAAATGCATCTTTTGATAAATTCCGAGATATTCATTCATGGATCCCGAGGCGTCGACGATAAATAATTTGGGGCGCTCCGTAGTTTCGGAAGCATGTCGAATGACTGTCATAACGAGCAAAAAAAATACGATCAAAATGGTCTTTAAGAAAGGATACATACTTACAAATTGTATCGGACGATTCTAAAAAATCTATCGATTGGAGAATTCGTTTTTTACGAAAAAGTTTCTTCTTTTTCAAAAGAATCGAATTCCCAAAAAAGAAATTTTGTTCTTAATGGGAGAGTAGGAAAAATCTATCGATTCCAATACACAAGTTTGGAAAAAAATTCTGTCTCATTTTTTACGATGAGAATTTTACTTACGGATCCATAATCTAATTCAAATGAAAATCCGCGTTCCAAAGGAATTCCAATTAGCTTACAAAGAAAGGTTCGAATGACGCCCGCATGGGTGACGATTCCGAGGCTGGAACTTGAGGATGGATAAACGGATTCTTTGATAAATTTTGAAATTCTTTCGGCCAAATCCGAATAACTTTCGCCTCCGGGCGTTCTTACGTTTAAAAAGTCCTGCGTCCAAGGTTCGGATTCTTTTTTAGGAATTTCCGACCACAGTTTTCCTTCCCAGTAGCCAAAGTTTAATTCCATCAGTAGTTCAGAATATTCTAAATTTATAAAATTATTTTGAGTAATAAATTCTGATAATTTTTTGCAACGAAGGCTCGGACTACTGTAAATTTTCGATGGAAAATCCTTAAACTTAGAAAGAACACCCAAGAACTCGGATTGAAATTCTGCGATGAGCGGAATATCCGCTTTTCCGTAACACATTCCTTTGGGAACGTCCGGCGTTGTGTGTCGGATTAGATAAAGTTCCAAGAAAGCAATATTCCCAGATAAAAAATAAGTTCCGTGCTTTGTTGGGTAAATCCGAGGCAATCGCCGGTAAATCCTTCAATCCATTTTTTAAAATAGTTTCGAAAGTATAAAACAAAGAATGTTGAGAAAAGAAATGCGAGAATAATTCGAATCGTATAGTTTTGATAGGTTAAAACAAAATAAAAAGCGGGAAAACATCCGAAAAAAATCGAGAAAGTAAAATCGGAAATTCGTAATTTTTTGACCATCGGTTTGGATTTGGATAGATCGTTATCCCTTGCATATGGGATCAGCATCATCAAAACAAGAGCGAACCATCTACTCGCCGCATGTGAAACCCAGGAAGCGTATAAAAATATCCAAAACGAAAGTTTAAATAGATAAACCAATAGAAAAAATTTCAGAGCCAGAGAAAGAATCAAACCCAAGGATCCGAAGGTTCCGATCCTACTGTCTTTCATGATTTCTAAAATTTTCTCCTTACCCCAGCCCCCACCGAATGCGTCACATACGTCCGCAAGTCCGTCTTCGTGGAACCCACCGGTGATCAATATACTTACGATCATTCCGAGAATGACCGAAATTTCAATCGGGAGAATCCAGGAAAGTCCTACGGTTATAAATGACGCGCCTGCGGAAACAATCCAGCCGACCAAAGGGAAATAACGTGAAGACCTGGAAGCCGAGGCTTCCGAATAGGTAAATAAGGGCGAAACAGGAATTCTTGTGTTAAATATCAAACAAGAACAGAGGCGATTCCATTCTTCTTTTAGAAAGGAAAAAAAAATCAAAGTTTTTGATCCACGTTTGCAGATTCAAAGGAAGACATATCTTTTAAGAAAGCCATAGCAGAAACTAGGATCGGATAAGCGACTGCACACCCCGTTCCTTCCCCCAGTCTGAGCCCTAAATCTAAAAGAGGTTTTGCGTTCCATTCTTCCAATAGATAAACGTGACCTGGTTCTACGGATTTGTGACAGAAAATTGCATTTTTCAAAATGGAAGGCTCCATTCTTTGTGCGATTAAGAATGCCGAGGTCGCTATAAATCCGTCCACCAAAAGGATTCTATTTTTTTTCGCGGAATCTATCATGGCTCCCGCCATCATCGCGATTTCAAAACCGCCGAAAGTTTGTAACACGTCGAAAGGTGTTTGCAGCCGCGATTTGTATTTGCGAAGACATTCTTCTAAGATCACTATTTTTTTCTGAAAACTTTGATCGTTTAGACCCGTGCCTCTTCCGGTGACTTCTCTAAGATCTTGGTTTAACAGGCATGCGGTAATCAAACTCGCGGAAGAAGTGTTTCCGATTCCCATTTCACCAAAACCGATCACATTACAATTTTTAGATACGGATTCTGTGGAAACCCAGGCGCCTCTTTTTAAGGATTGTTCACATTCCTCCTTTGTCATTGCCGGTTCCATCAAAATATTTTTGGTTCCGAATCCCACCTTTGCGTTGATAAAATCGGGGTTTATCGATACTGAGTCGTGCGAAAAAGAAAAATCAACACCCGCGTCGATTACTTTAAGATGGATTGAATTTTGCCTGCAAAACGCGTTGATCGCCGCTCCTCCATTCAAAAAGTTGAATACCATTTGGTAAGTGACTTCTTTTGGATACGCGCTTACACCCGCGTTTGCAAGGCCGTGATCACCGGCGAAGACTAAAATATGCGGGTCTTTTAATTCGGGAGAATCCGTATTTTGAATCAAACCGATTTGCAGGGCGACAGACTCCAGGACGCCTAAGGATCCTGGAGGTTTTGTTTTAAAATCGATTTTATTCTGAAGCTTGGCCTGTAATTCGTTCGGATTCAAACGGGAAATTCCTTTTTGGTTTCTGAAATAGAATCGGGACTCCTGGATTTATTTTCAATTGAATTCTATCAAAGACTCCGAATAAAATCGGGGTATAAATTAAGTCTCCCAATAAGGTTCCACCGAAGTAAGGTATGGCGACGATATAACAAGTCAAAAGCCCGTCCCAAGTTTTAGCATAGATGGATGAAAAGGCCCAAACGGAAAAGTTAGTAAGAATGAAAAATTGAACGCTAGCAAGCAATGCGACTGCCGCTACGGATCGAAGTCGAGAGTCCTTTTTTAACAAAAATTTTCCAAGTAAAATATTGATTGTCAAAGAGATGTAATTGACTACGGAACCTTCGTAAAACCAATCAAAACCGTGCAATCTGGATAAAATAAAATCCGTGATTAGCACCATAAAAATCGGATAGGCAAAGGATTTCCCACCGGAAAGCCGAGCTCCTGAATACACCGCCATCGCTCCCACCGATGTGAAATTCGCAGGATGAGGTAAAAAACGGGCGATACCAGATAAGAACACCCCGTAAGAGGGGATAACACCGTTTAGACGAAAATTGGATTTATGGTTGCGTAAAGTGTTCATGATTTTTTGCATTTGAATTCTCCAAAATTAAGGGCTGAGTTGTTTTGCGATGACGCCGTCGATATCCGGATTTCCATAAGTATTTGAAATCGGTAATGCGGTTAGGATTTCTTTTGCAGAGGTTAATTTTACAAATAAAAATCCGTTGGCTTGAATATCAGCCAACAGCGCTCCGTTACATCCGGTTCCGGAAGTTCCAAAATTTGCATCGGACAGATCAAACACATCCCCACCGCCGGTAGAAAACAATGTGGCAGAGTTCATAGAGCTCGTATCTTGATTGTAATCTACATAACGGATTCCCGCAAATCTAAGCCAACCGTTCGGATTGTTTGAAAATGTTGCCCCACCAGTATAAGTGGGATTCCAGCCGCACCAATTGGCTTGATCGTTTCCCACCTCTACGATTGTCGGCTCTAAAAAGACGGTGTTTGGATTTCCACCCATCAGAAACGGATTTTCATAAACGATAAAATCATTCCCGATTGTGTCTAAAACTTTTTTACCGTTCCAACCGAGAATGATCGTGGCACCGGGACCGTTTATATCCAAAGTAAAAACATCTAAAGAGCCGTTAAAATTTCCCATACCTAAAACACCGTCTATGGCGCATCTGGAATCCAAAAAACCGGTACCGGTATCAGCCGGAGCGCTTACGATTTGTGTCGCGTTGTAAACTCCAACCTGATCGATAGCGGTTCTTGTTTGGCAAGGTCTGCTCGGTTCCTGCTGACTTTGAAGTAATACCAATAAGGATGTCAAAGAAGAATTTTCGTTAATTTTTTCCTTACAGGAAAGAATCAATAAAATTAAAACGAATTGGAGTAAGATGAATTTGCGTTTCATGATTTTTATCCTTAAATTTCGTTTTTCCAAAGGACAAAAAATATCCTTTGGAAAAACGTAAATTCTTATCTCGCTTCCAGACGATTCCAAGTAAATCCGGTCCCGGGTGTACCGGTCGGGTCCAGAAAACAACCGGTGGTCATGTCGGTTGGATCGTTTTTTTGAGTGCTGGCTTTTACTTCATCCAAGGTGGCTTTGTTTCCGTTCAAATCTCCGCAAACATACAGAAATCCGTCGGTGAATAAAGTCCAATATAGGCCCGAAAATTTTCCGATGTTGGCAGGAGTCGCGTGCTGAGTGATTTGATAGTAGAGTTTATGGGTGTTGTTGTCGAATTCCACGATATTTCCCGCGTAGATATCAGCGGGAGCAAAGCTATAGAAATAAGAGACAAAAGAATTTGTGATTAAAAATTCTCCTTGTTTAACGGTTCCGTTGTCGATTGGGAATGGAACCGTTTGTCCCGGATAGGACCTTGAACCGTTATAAAAATTCCAACTTCCCGATACTTGAAGACTTCCTAACGCAACCGCGGCAATTAAGCCGGTTAGATCGTCGTTTTTTTCTTTTCTTTCAAAGCAGTTTACTACGAATCCCGCAATTAAGAGGGATGCCACTAAAAGTTTCAAAGGTGCGATACGTTTCATACTTGTTTCCTACAAAAGTTTTCTTTTGTCGGGGTAGATCTAAATTCTAAATTTAGAATATATTAAACTCGATTTAGAAAAAGATCTAAACGAATGGATTCTAAGATTGAAATTTCCACCCGGGTCCCCGACGTTTTTCGTCTTTCGGGACCCCATCGCGGAAGCATGAAAATGCAAAGGCGAGTTTCGAACTGTCCCTACCTCGAGGACCTGTTCGCGGGGAAGATCTGGCTGTTCGATTCTGATTCAGAAATCGAAATCACAGTTGCGGGTCAGCGTGGGAATTTCACCCAACTTCCTCCCTGAAAGCTTAAGGACAGGGAAAAATTGAAAGACTTTAGGGGCAAGGGTTTTTTAAAGAATGGAATGAAATAGATTTAGGGGGCGTATACAAAATCTTTCCAAAGAAATTGTCCTTTTTAGCCGAAATAAAGAATGAGAAGGTTATTTCGAAATTCAATCCGGACTTTTAAAAATGAAACTAAGTAGATCAGAGTTTATTAAACTTGGAATTTTAACCGCGGCGGGTATCTCCGGCCTTCCCGGAATGAATTTGCGAGCTCAAGATCCATCCGTTCAAAAAGCTCAAAAAACGGTGATTGTACTCGGCGGTGGAATTGCTGGGTTGTATGCGGCTTATCTTTTGGGTAAAACCGGGATCAAAGTAAAACTTGTAGAAGCTACGGACCGATTGGGTGGAAGAATTAAGACCGTTGTCGACCCAAGTGGAAATTCGTTGGATTTAGGCGCCGAATGGATTCAGGCCGAACATAGAACCGCAAAAAGTTTAATCCGCGAATTGGGATTGAAAACATCTGATTATGAAGTTCAATCCGATTTGTTTTACGGATCTTATCAAAAAGCGGGGACTTGGGATATCTCTCCAAATTCTCAGGAAATTTTAAATAAACTAATACAGATGAACGCAAAGATCAATTCTTCTCAACAGCAAGAGTTGGATCGAATCAGCTTTTATAATTTTTCAATTTATCAAGGAATGACTCCCGAAGATTTGGGAATTTTAAACTTTAAATATTCATTATATTATGGCGATTCTCTTCGTTCTCTTTCGGCGCAAAAAGTTTTATCCGATCTTATCAACTTTCCAAAATACAATACAAGAGTGGAAGGGGGAATGGAATCCCTCGTAAAAGCGCTTGTGTTTTCTTTGGAAAATACGGAAACCATTTTTGCGGATCCGGTGATATCGGTTTTTCAGGGGGAAGGGAAGGTAACGGTAACCACCGCTTCGGGAAAAAAATTGGAGGCAAGCGCTTGTATTTCAACCTTACCTGCAAATCAACTGACTTCTATACAATGGGATCCGGGGTTGGATAAAGAAAAGAAATTGTCCGCTTTGAGAATTCGGTATTCCCGAATATATAAGACTTTTTTAATGCTTAGAGAAGCTCCTTGGACCAGAGAAAACTTTTCAGCCTATTCTGACTCCGCCGCCGGATTTATTTACGACGCGGGAACAAAATCGAATTCCGAGGATAAGGTCCTTGGTATGATTTCCACCGGGGATCGTTATGAAGTATTATCTTCCTCCACGGATGCGATGAAAGTGGAATACATTCGTCTTGCTCTCGAACGTTTAGGACAGAAAAAAGATTTGCAGGTTTTGCGAATTCAGAGCACCGAAAACATTCAGTCCAAGTATGTTCCTGCCGGAATCGCGACCTTTCCTCCCGGAAGTTACGGTTCCATCATCTCTCTTCTCAAACCGATGGATCGTATTTTTTTCGCGGGAGAACATACCGCGGAATTAAACGGAACCGTGGAGGGGGCCTTGGCGTCCGCGATTCGCGCCGTCAATCAGGTCTAAAGGTATATTCCATTCTCGCTACCTTATATTTTCCTTTAAGTCTTGGGTTATGAATATATCCGGTTTCGTCTAACTTTTCGATTTCGGTCACTATGTTTACGATCTACTTTTGGTTTTTTCCCAAACATTCCACTAAACGAATGAAGGCGCGAGGACCGATCGAACCGTCGGGAAGACGAGTCTCATAACTTGCATGAATGTGATCTTCCAGATGCCAGATCCGATATCGTTCGTAGTTTCCTCCTTCAATTCTATTTTGCCTTCTAAATTGGAAAACCACCAAACGAGCATCTCCGGAGTAACCCCTTTTACGGAGAATGCCGATTCCAAAATTTAATTCTTCCATCGGGTAAAATTTCAATTCCCGATTGGGCGGAACCGATTTCTTTTTTTAGCCAGGGCGCAGGAAGAATCGAGGGATCGTCAAATCTACGTTTTTCATAAAAATCTTTTAGTATAGTATTTGCTTTACTTATAAATTGGCGAATATAGTAATCACTGTACGGGTGTTTTTACGAATTCCCTTAAAAAATTTCCATAGAAACTTCATTTTTTGATATTTTCCGACATTTCTATCGGATCCAAATTGTTTATCCTACAAATGATTCGGATTGAAAAATTTCTCGAGGCCGGACTTGAAGTCCGGTTAGAAGTAAAATTTTAAGGGTGGACTTTTAGAAGCGCTCGCGATCGGAAGTTTCTCCTCTGGATTGTTACTTTTTACCAGCTTGATGTAAAAAAGAAAATTTTTCTTTCATTCCGGGTTCTTTCTCCAGAATCGATCCGAGGAACTCATTTTGAAACTCAATCGGAAAAAACTGCTTTCGGAGTATGAAAAATACTCAAAGCCTTCCTCGACCAAAGAGAAGGACGTTTTAGAGGCCGGAGAGCGACTTTTTGGGGAAAGGGGATACTTCAGGTGCGACTACCCCTCCGAAATTGCAAAGGAAGCTCAGGTAACGGAGAGAACCCTATTTAAATACTTCCCTACCAAAGAAGATCTCTATATAAGAATTTTAGCTGCGATCGTATATGAGACTGCCTTTTCCGCTCAGATGCCCGAGCTGCGAAAAATCTTGGAAACAAGAAGCCTGTCTTTTGAACAATGGTATCTTTTCATGATAAAAAATCGGATTCAGATGGCTAAAAAGAATTATCATAAAATTAGAATTCTGTCGTCTGCGATTCTTCATGATTCAGGCTTTGCGGATTTTTTTGGATCCATCTGGAAGGAGAATCTTTTTATTCCCGCAGTGGACGCGATTGTTTATTTTCAAGAAAAGGGCGAGATCCGAAAAGATCTGGATCCGATTACGTTTACAAAAACTTCTTACAGTATTAGTATTTCATATTTGATTTACAGATTTGTTTTGAGTAAGGATTCCAAGTTTGACGATGACGCCGAGCTCGAAAAAATTCTAAAAATCCTCATGCAAGGAATCCGGCCTTAAAAAAATTTGCGAATCAAATGTCGAGTTTCAGAGGTTATAAGAATGTAGGAACTCCTGCATTATAAAACAGTTTTCTTGTCCAAAGGGAGAATTTTCTGAAATAAAAAATCCTATTTTCGATTGTTTCTTGATTTTATAAAATTCTTAAATAAGAAAGGGGACTTGAAGTCCCCTGAAAACCAAAAAGTAACTCAAGAGATTTGTTCTTTCAAAAAAAAATACCGAAAGAACAAATCCGTTGTGATCTCCGAATTTTTTAGTCTTCGATCACGCTCATCGCGTATTCGGAAATTGCGTCTCTTCTTTGTTCCGCAAAATCCTTGTGAAACCAAAGATTCTGAATTTTGGAAGCATCTTTTTTATTTCCGATCGTGATCTTAGTCATACACTCGTCTACCGCGAACTTCATCGCTTCTTTTCCGGTTTCTCCGAGACCTTTGTTTCGTTTTTTACGAGTGATTTCTCCGCCGCCTTTTTCCACACGTTTGATCAGATCGTCGTAATCCTTGTCGTCGATACAAAAGACCGTTTCTTTTTTCTTATCTCCAAACTTCACGTCCACTTCGTAGAGCGGAGCACTGGAGATATGAATAAAGCCCAGCTCGAAAAGTTCGGGCCAATATTCGTAAAAGAAAGATAACATCAGAGAGCGAATTGCATAACCGTCGAAATCCGCATCGGTAATGATACTGATTTTATCATAGTTCAATTCTTCAATCGATTTGACCTTTTGATCGAGAGGAAGTCCTACAATTGCTACGATGTTTTTTAATTCTTCGTTTGCGATAGCCTTTGCTATACTCATACCTTTACAGTTGAGAGGTTTACCACGCAAAGGAAAAAGCCCGTGTAGTTTCGGATTTCTTGCGGGACGTAAACCGGCGATTGCGGAATCTCCTTCCGCTACGAATAGAACCCTGCCCGGATCTCCGGGTTTACCGGTCGGAGGCATGAGTTTTGGAATGTTCATCCGGCTTGCTTTTTTAAGACCCTTTTGCGCGTCTTCAAAAGCTTTGAGCTGAGTCCGTTTTTCCATCTGCAGTTTGATCTCTTCCAAAAGCGCGGTCTTTTTGATAAACTTTTCAAGATGTTTATCGATCGCGTTTCGGATCTCTTCGTTCAAATCGTTGATGAGATAGGATTTGTCTTGAGATTTAAATCGAGGATTCAAAAGTCGCGCGTTCACATACATGTGAAAACAATTTCTTACGTCATTTCTCGTCGAACTCGTTTTAAGCTTTTTCTCCAAAGCTACGATCTGACTTTTTTTACGGACCTCGTCGCAGATTCTATTTTCGAGATATTCGATCGCGGATCCGCCTTGTGGAGCGAAGATAGAATTGACCCAAGTCAGGTTCTTATTTTGTCCGATAACGAGATAGGTTTCCAAGTGAAGTTGCGAAACGGAACTTGGTGCGCTGAAATCCATTTTATAATAAACGAGATCGGAGTGAGAAAAGATTTCATCGAGTCCTTTCTTGAACTTGAACTTATCCTTTTTTCCTTTGAATACGAATTGGACTTCCAATCCGGGATTTGTCATCGCGATATCCTGAAGATATTGTTTCATCAATTCCACGTTAAACGTAATATCCAGGTTGTTAAAATACTTTGGATTAAGTTCGAACTCTACGGAGGTTCCGTGATCCTCTTTGGGGGCCTTTTCGATCAGCTCCAACATATTTGTCTTTTTAAGAAAAGGAGCTAATTTTTCGATCTGATCTTTTGTAAGAAGAGGGCAGTCGGTAAACTTTCCATGTTCGTCAAAGTATAAAAATACTCTGTCGGTTTCATCCTTTGAAAGTTTGTAAGATCGAATTTGTTTTTTGACATCGTCGTGAACCGTAAACAGCTTTTTAAAGGAAGTCCCGCCGTTTACGGTTTTTACCTTAAAATAATTGGATACCATTCTCACGAGAGAGATCCCCACTCCGTTTTGACCCGCGACGTGATCTTGTTTTACGTGATCGTCGAAATTTTCTCCGTACATCAGGTGGAGATAAACACCTTCCGCGTTTGTAGCCGGAATTCCGCGTCCGTTATCCGTAATTGTAACGCTTTTTCTATCGGAGGAAAGTTGGATGATCAACTTGGACATCTTATCCTTTTCAGGAATTGTTTTGTCCTTCTGGTTCTTACGATATTCGTCGACCGCGTTCATACACGCTTCGTCGAGACATTTCAACTTTGCCGGAACGTCTTCGAGTTCTTCGTGAACGATTTCGTATTTTCCCTCGTTATTCTTACGGAAAAAATGTTGTTCAAACGTGGAAGAGGAGTTTTGTCCCAACCACATACCGGTCCTCATCCGAACGTGTTCTACGTTGGAGAGTTTCTTAAAATTTCTTTCTTGGGATGATTTTTCTTTTGCCTTAGTTTTATCCGCGCTCATACCTTATCCCATTTGGTTTGGAGTTCATCTAACTCAGTAATCATAAACTCGGTCAATTTTTTGTCTTCTTTGACAAGTCCCTGATATTTAGAGAGTGTCGTTTTTGCTTCTACGATCGCCTCTTCACATTTTCTGACTTCGTCTATGGTCATTCTATAAACCGGAATCGTGGACAACCATTCGAAGTATTTGAATTTGGAAGCCTTGAGTTTATCTTCAAAATCCTTTTTGGATTTGATCCCGATTACTTTTTCATTCCATTTTTCTTTGATAAACCGAATCAGTTCCGAGTTTCTTTCGATCTTCTCTTCTTCGAGACCGGAAAGACGTTTGAATCTTCGGATCAAGTGGGTTTTTCTGAAATCACAGAAACGTTTGATGATCTCCTCTGGTTTGAAGTTTTTCAACTTTCCGTCGTAGGTGATCACGTTCATGGCGAGCGTTTGAATATCTTCCTTGTTGAAGAGAGCCATGATTTCTTTCTGCGTAGGCTTTTCGCCTTTTTTATATTGAAGTTCGACTCTGAACGTCTGACTGGAATAATCCACGTAGTCCTTTAACCAGGAATCTTTTCTTTCGAGAATATCATCCAATAACGAAATCACTTTCTCGCGGTTCCAATTCATAGGAGAATCCGTAAGATAAAGAACATCTCCTTCCCATTTGAATGCAAAAGAAGTAGCCATTGTAATATTGCCGGCTTCGGTTTCGCCCATTCTCACTTCGCCGCCGAAATCCTTATACCAAGGTTTTAGAGGAAGCGGCTTTTTGGTTTTGAGATAATTGACTTGAGATTTTACGATATCTGCAAGTCTGTGTCCCGGAATAAAACAACGAAAACCGGTTGCAATTCCTTGGATATTGTTGAGAAGAACGATGGGAACCTTTCCCACAAAGTGAATCGGTTCGTCTTCGGTTTCGTCGTAATTTTTTACGTAATCGATATCCGGCAAACTTTCAAAGAATCCCAAATCTTTTGCAAAGTCGGATAGTTTTACTTCTGTATAACGGGGAGAAGCGATCGCGCTTGGATCCAAAACGTCTCCGAAAGTTCCCTCTCCGGAAACCAACGGAATGTTATTGGCAAAAGTAAAATTCTGAGCCATCTGAGAAAGAGCGTCCTGAATGGATTTATCTCCGTGAGGATGATATCCCATTGCGAGACCGGCTACTTTTACCGTTTTTGTATAACGATTTCGTGCGTCTGAATTCCACATTGCCCAGAGAATTCTTCTCTGAACGGGTTTTAAACCGTCGATTTCGTGCGGAATCGCTCTCGAATCGCATACGTAGCGCGAATATTTTCTCTGGTCGTCATTGACCTGGTCTTCAAAGGGACGTTTTGGAAACGCATCCTTTGGCTTTGGTGGATTGGAATTCTTCATACGGTTTTGGCCAACGAAATTCTAGAACACTATCCTGTCAATTGTAAAAAGTTGACTTGATTTAATTACAGTATTTTTCAAGCGAACTTGAGAACAATCTGCTTTCGAGAATTTGCATATCAGACCCCTCGTTTTTGTAAAGAAAGTTTAATTTTCGGGTTTTTCCTTGCAGGTTTTCCTAAAAAGCACGATTTACAATTAGATGCAAAGTGTTTTAAAATTTTCAAAGCTGGTCTTCATTCCATTTCGATTTTATGCCTCGGTATTGGTGATTGCCGGGATCTCCCTTTCTTTTTTTCGATGCGGAAGTATTCTGGAGTTCCGAACTACGGGGGACATTCAGAGATTTTCGGACAACTACGCTTCGCAGATTTTCTTTGTTTCCAATCCGTTTGTTTCTCCGTATTATTCTTCCGGTTTTCAGGCGCGTTATATCATTTTACACAATCATTCCGGAAAAGAAGAAATGATTCAGGGCATTCTAAAATATTTAGAATTGTCCGGTAAAAGCGATCAGCTCGAAAGAATTCTTTTGGAAGTTGTAGAATGGAAGGGGCCGTTTACAAGAAGTTCGAACGATCGACACAAGATAGAATTCATTCCTAAAACCGTATCCAAACGGTCTGAAATTTCTTATACAAAGGCATTGCCGGAAATTCAAAATCCGAATCCAAAGATAGAACGGATCGATTCTCTAAAAAGAGAATTTGCAATCAGCGAGGAAGGCGCGATCCGCGAGATCGAGGAAAGTAGAATCATTCCCGGGATCGGAACTTTACGTTGGAGGCATACTCTCAGAGGAATTTTAGCCAAGGTCATGCAGACAGAGTTTATCGGCGCCAATGGAGCGGTTTCTTCTTCCAGAGATTACGACTACGAATCCATGGAATATCCGGCATCGATAGGTTTGACAAAAACGATTCCGATTCTTACGATCCGAAAAACGGAATCACATACGGATTACTATTGTTTGGATCTTCCGTCGGATACGGACCTACAGTCGCTTCGAAAGAATGAAATGAAAAAATCCGTTTCATTTTACGATCTTACCGCAAATAAACCATTTACCGCAATGGCTAATTTCAAAAATTATCCTATCATAAGAATTTCCAACGAGAAAGTCCAAACCCCATGAATCAAACCAGAGAAGTTCGAACCAGATTTGCGCCCTCCCCAAGCGGATTTTTACACGTAGGCGGAGCAAGAACCGCACTCTTCAATTATTTATACGCGAAATCCCAAGGCGGAAAGTTTATTCTTCGGATCGAAGACACGGATCAAAAACGATCCACGGAAGATTCGTTTAAAATCATATTAGAATCTTTGAAATGGTTGGGGGTCGACTGGGACGAGGGTCCTGGAGCGGGGGGAGAATACGGTCCTTATATCCAGAGCGAAAGACTTGAAATTTATAAAGAATACACCGAGAAACTTCTGAAAGAGAAAAAGGCGTATCGTTGTTTTTGTACTCAGGAAGAATTAGAAGCAAAGAAAAAACAGGCCGAAGCCATGGGTGTTCCTTATGTTTACGACGGGTTGCACGCAAACATGTCCGATGAGGAAGTCGACGCAAGGATTAAAGAAGGAATTCCGTATTCCATCCGATTTAAAACACCTTCCAAAACTTTAATTTTCGACGACATCATTCAAGGCAAGGTGAAGTTTGAAACCAAGTTGATCGGAGATTTTATCATCGTAAAGTCTGACGGGTTTCCGTCTTACAACTACGCGGTTGTTGTCGACGATGCGCTGATGAAAATTTCGCACGTAATTCGAGGAGTGGGTCATCTTTCCAATACTCCAAGACAGATTTTATTGTATGAAGCGCTCGGATACGAAACACCCGAGTTCGCACACGCATCCGAGATCGTCGGAATGGATGGAAAAAAACTTTCGAAACGAGCGGGCGCGACTTCGATTCTTGCATTCCGGGATTTAGGTTATCTTCCCCAAACGTTTCGAAACTATATGGCATTGTTAGGATGGACTTCGCCGGACGGAAGGGAATTTCTTCTGGGAGACGAACTCGAAAAAATCTTTGACGTTCACAGATGTTCCAAATCCCCTTCCACGTTTGACGTATTCAAAAAACCGAAAGGCGGAGACGAAGAGGTCATGACTAACTTTTCGGATCTTACGCAAATTGCGGAAGCGATGAATCCGAAATCCAAACTCAACTGGTTATCCAATCGAACGATTCGAGATTTAGATATATCTAAAGTATTAGAAAAATTACTTCCTTTTTTGAAAGAAAGAAAGGATATTCCCGAAGAAGTAAAAAATATAAACAACCCTGTGTTGATTTCAATCGTCGAATCTGTAAGAGTGTATCTGGACAACCTGACCCAGGCCCCGGATTACATAGCGGAATTTTTTGTTACGGACCTGAAGATTCAGTCGGAAGAAGCGGCCGGATATCTCAAAGAGGCCGAGGGCCCTAAGGTAGTGAAAGAATTCCGAGAAATGCTGAAGAACTCCGATCCGAAAACCGATGAGGACTATAAGAATTTAATGTCCAAAGTCGGAGAAATTTCGGGTCAAAAGGGAAAAACTCTCTATATGCCGATCCGGGCCGCAACCACCGGAAAGTCAGCTGGATTGGAATTGCCCATCCTTTTTCCCTTATTGGGGAAGGAAAAGCTCCTCCAGAGAATCGAAAAAACCGTCGGTGAATCAGGAATTTCGTTGTCTTCCTGAAAAAAAACGACATATTTTACTCAAATTGCCTGCTTTAAGGTTGTTAATTTGGGAGGCGGTAATCGGAACGAGATGAGAGATTCTGACGAATCATTATTGGTTAAACACAACGGGGGTTCGTATGTTATGTTCCTTCCTACGGATTTGACCAGCATCAAAGAGCTCAGATCGGCCTTAAAAAAGTCCCTTTCGGAGAATCGATTTGCAGAGAAAGATATTTCTCAAATCGAACTTGCCGCAGACGAGGCCCTTACCAATTCGATTTCGGCTAACGTAAAAGTAAGTTCGGACGAGACGATCATCTGTCGATGGGTCATCAAAGATCTCAAATTTACGTTATGGATCATGGATTACGGTTCGGGTCTCAAAACTGAAAAGTTAAAATCGACTCCTGCGGACTGTCAACCTTCCAACCTCAAAGATTATCTTTCTTACGTTCAACAACACCAGGAAAAAAAATGTGAGATTCTTCCCTGGAAAGGTTGTAAGACCTCCCACAGAAATATCGGTAAGGGATTGCAGATCATTCAGTCTATGATGGATTCTTTTAGAATCATGTATCATTGTGGAGAGGGAAAAATTTCGATGAATCCGAATGAGAAAAACATCAAAGGATCCATTATCGAACTCGGATTCGACGCTTCCAAACATCCCGCGTAATCATGACCTTAAACGACTTTGCTCGCCGTGTGCTTTTTGGAGCGAGCCTCGAAGATAAATTATTTTCACCTTCCGAACATCCGCAAGATATCCGAACATTCGATTTTACTGATTTACCCAATTTTCCGATTCGGGAAAAGAAGATTCAAATTTCGGATCATAAAAGCAAAATTCCGAGACTGGAACAACTGTTTATCGAAGACAACCGATACATCACCCTGCATCATTTTGCAAATCACGAGTTGATGGCGATCGAACTTTTTGCATACGCCATTCTAAAATTTCAAGACGCTGATTCTTCCGTTCGATTTAGTTTGTATCGAACTTTGCTCGAAGAACAAATTCATCTGAGGCTTTATCTTTCTGAAATGAAAAAAGGAGGGATGGAACTCGGAGATCGTCCTCTCAATTCCATCTTTTGGAAACAGATTCCGAGAATGCAGACCCTGGAAAAGTTTTATGCGGTGATGGCGATTTCTTTTGAAGGGGCGAACTTGGATTTTTCAAAAATTTATACGATGGCTTTTGAAAAATTCGGGGATTTGGAAAAGGCAAATATCATGAAACGAGTTTACGAAGACGAAATCAAACACGTGCGCAGAGGGTATCAGTATATCCAAAAACAAATTCCCGATTCTCAGAGCGAATGGGATTACTACCGTTCTCTGATCGAATTTCCGTTTACCCCAAGACGGGCCAAGGGATATCACTATTTTCCCGAAACCAGAATCAAAGCCGGTTTTTCAAAGGAATTTGTAATGGAATTGGAAAGATACGAAGATGAATATACCGGTAGAGTCAATTCTCGAATTTTGAAGGAGGTCTTGGATATAAGAATCTATCCCTGACACTGCGATCCAAAGATAGCGGCGTCATTGAATTCGTTTTTTGAGACGAACCAACGGAACGATCCAGGAAAATTCAACGGCCAGTCTCGGAAACTCAAACCGCATTCCTGCGATCGTACAGTTGTGCGTCATTCGAAGAGAGCTCCGTTCCGAATTAACATCTCCGGAAAATCATAGACAGGCTTTTTTCCCTCTCGGATTCTGTACTCGAACCATGAATCCATCCTCATTACATTTACTAAAAATTCTTTCTATAGTGTTTATCGTTTGGATCACAGCAGGTTGTTCCTCTAAAACGCCTTCCGATTCGCAAATCATCGAACTTTTATTTTCATCTTCCGAGAAAAAAAATCCGGATGTTCTTCTGAAAAAAGTCGGAAATCTCGACGAGGATCCCGAATTGGAATCCTTTTCTTTGGTAAGAAACGGAACCGAAGAAGTCCTTGCGGTTTTCAAAAAGGTAGGAGGGAAATGGACTTTGATCGGCAAGTTTTCCTTCTCTCTTTTGAACATCGGTCCTCTTTACTACGACGCTTCCAAGTCATCTTGGCTTCCCGGAGACGGTCAAAATCCTCAAACCAAGGAAGCGGGTTTTGTAGTTAAGAGAATTCTAATGGAAGAGCTTCCCGGGGACGGATTTAATTCTCTCTTTTTAGAAGTGTTAAGCGAAGAACCTCCTCTCGGACTTTTTTCGGTCCCCTACGGAATCAGAAAGGGAAGAAAAGTTTTAGACGGCCTTTTGTCTCTCAAAGAGCACGAATTTTTAATTAAAACAAAACGAATCGATTTTGATTATAATAAAGGTGAAAAAAATATCACCATATTTCCTTCAAATCGAAGTTATGCGCAAAATTTTATCTTTAACGGCTGGGAAATGGTTCCCGATATACCGAGAGTCGCGGTCCCTTCTTTGCTTTCCTTGGAAGCGCCTTTAGAATGGAAAAAAGGAATTGCGGCGGAAACAGTGCTTTGGTTTAAAAATCGAGGATCGTATGCAGGCACGACCTATCTTTCTCTTTCCTTTCCGGACGGAGGTAAAGTGACGATCGATACCACAAAGGAAGAACAAAGAATCTATTCACCTGGTTCGAGCGTATTTTCTTCCGCGGGCAAGTATATCAATTCGAGTGTCCCTCTCGTGGAAATTACAAAGGAAGGCTGGGGAAGAAATCATAAATACGGAATTCGTTTTTCTTTGACTCCGGACAAAGACGGTGTTCCGAGCGTCTTGTTTCGTTCTTCTACAAGAATGGGAAGAGATGTGATCAATCTTCCGAATCAATACGGATCGGTTCAGAAAGAAACCGATCAACAGGGTTTCTCTTCGTATAAATTGGAGTTGGTGTCTAGAAAAGAATGACGGATCTTGCGGGCAAAAAACTGAAGGCGGCGAGAGCGGAGGTAGTACGCGCTCAGGTGGAACGATTTCGGGTTTTTTATGCAAACTACTTTCATCTCGAAGAAACGATTCCCATGGTGGAATATTTTTTTGAAAAAATCTACAACTTAGAAGGTAGAGAAGTTTGGCTCCAACTTGCGATGGACACATACCAAAAAGTAAAGGGTATGATGAAGGAAAGTTCCAGAGAGAATATCGAATATTTGATAGAGTTGAACAATCTTACCGAAGAGTTGGACACTATTTTTGCAAAACATTTGGTGGATACGGATTGGGACGGAAAACGATTGAGTAGAGAAGAATACGATCTTCACTACAGTCAAATCGGTCATTATCAAGAAAGAATCAGACAACTCGAGATCGTACTTCGAAATTTAAAAGTTTTTTATAATCTCGCCCACAAACCGATCAGCGCTTATTTGATCAAACCCGCCAGGTTTATGGCCTCCGTTTTGGGAGTGTCCGCTCTGTTTCAAAGTGTGGAAGAGGCGTATAACGCGACTTTGCCTGTTCCTTTAAACATATTTGATTCTTTTTATGAAGAAGTGGAAAGAAGAGAAAGGGAATACATCCATTCTTTATTGGTGGAGAATCGTAAGGAAGCATGAGTCGATTGAGAAGACAACTTTTAGAAAGAGGTCGTCGTAAGGAGGATTCTCATGAAAACCGGGAACGCTGGTTGTTGACTTATGCGGATATGATCACTCTGCTTCTCGGATTATTTATCATCATGTATTCCATCTCGCAAGTGGATCAGACAAAACTAAAACAAGTGGCGGATGTGATCCGTGGCGGATTTGGTTTGGGAGAATCCTTTTTTGAAGGTAGCGCGGTCACTTTAGAAGAAGATCCTCTACTTCAACCAAGAACGCAGCTCTATCGTTTTTGGGAACGTGTGAGTTATGCGTTAAAAAAACTCAAAGAGAAAGCAAAACTCAATATCGGAATTCAGGAAACGGAAGAGATCAAAATCATTCTTTTTGGTTCTTCTTTGGGAGAAGGGCAATTCCAACCCGATGAAGAGATGAACTTTGCGTTTCAGAAAATTTCCGAATTGTCCGGAGCGATGGACGTGGACATTACTTTGAAAGTTCAGATTCCTTATGGAAACGAAGCCGCGCAGAAAGGTTTTCGAAGCGCGTGGGAATACAACGCGTATCGCGCGGAATTGATCGCGGACTCTTTATCAAAGAATTATAAAATACCGAAAGAAAAAATATCGATCGAAGCCTCCAGTGCCTACAAAGCCGTCGAAACATCTTCTTCCACTCCGGAAGGAAAAGCGAGCGGAGAAAGGGTTGAAATTTATATACGTAAAAAATCAGAACATTGATTAGAGAAAATATGAAACACCGATTGAGAAATTTTTCATTTTTAAGTTTAGGAATCCTATCGATTCTTTTTTCTATTTCCTGTAAAAAAGCCTCACTTCCTCAGGGTATTTTGGATGCAAAGTGGAGAGAAGAATCCTCGGAGCTGGTCTCTTCTTATTGTCAAAAACTTGCAACCTGTGCCGAAAAAGAATCAGCAAATTTAAAAGAATCCTCCAAAAATTTGATCTTAGAAAGATTAAATCCCGCCAACTGCGCGGATAAGTTCCGTAACTCGAACGCATATCTACTCGCGTTGGAAGATCCTGAGAAAATCAAAACGATTGTTCGAGATTGTTTCGAAACCGTAACCTTGGAATCCTGCGAAAAGATTCGGTCAGGTGTTTTTAAACTTTCGGAAAGCTGTAACCAATTGCAAGCGATACAATCGAAACACTGATTCGGATTCAGAATCTTACGAGGTCTTAAAAGACTCAATCGGTATGATAAGAAGATTTTAAAGATTCTGAAGTTGGGAGGTAAACTTGCCAATCTGAATCAGGTAGGATTTTCACGTAAAACATCGAACGGATTTCGTTTCCCGATTCAAGCGATTTGTATTGGAACCGAAGAGGGATTAAAAAAACATCCAGTCGGAATTGTGGCTGGGGTTCACGGTCTAGAAACGATCGGCGTTCTA
Organism: Leptospira sp. WS92.C1; assembly: GCF_040833975.1. Classification (NCBI taxonomy): domain Bacteria; kingdom Pseudomonadati; phylum Spirochaetota; class Leptospiria; order Leptospirales; family Leptospiraceae; genus Leptospira; species Leptospira gorisiae. The sequence continues at coordinate 3,889,672 of NZ_CP162130.1, read as the reverse complement.
ATTTTATTTGATTTTTTAGAATACATTTTACATCCCAATTTCACCGGCTATCTTCCGGAACTGAAAAAAGGTAAACTCGGGATCGTCATTCTCCCGATTGTAAATCCCGGTGGGGTGGCTCTTAAACAAAGATCGAATCCTGCCGGAGTTGATTTGATGAGAAACTCGGGTGTCAACGCGGACAAGGCCCTTCCGTTTTTCGGTGGTCAAAAAATTTCCAATCGATTGCCATATTTTAGAGGTCAGGGATTGGAACCGGAATCAAAAGCTTTATTTCGATTGATCTACGATTCGTTCTTTGATGTAGAGAACGCGTTCGTTCCCGTGCTCGATCTTCATTCCGGTTTTGGAACGATCGATAATGTATGGTGGCCATATGCGTATACGAAATCACCTTGTCCGGATACATCTCTGTATAAAAAATCGGAGAACATCTCAAACATCGCTGCGGTCATATTCATTTTCAATATGGTCCTCAGAGCGAAACGTATACCACACACGGGGATCTATGGGATAAGTTTTACGATCATTATGGGGAATATCATAGGAAAGATCCCAAATGAAATTCTAAATTATTACCTCTTACTTTGGAAATCGGGACCTGGTCCGATATCAAAGAGGATCCGATGAAATTATTTCGTAAAAGAGGAATTTTCAATCCTGCTTCGTTTAATAAAATTGAAACCGTGGGAAGATACAGAGCTTTTCTGAGGGTTTTGTCCGTCTCGGACTTACAAAACCGAAGGATTGGGAAATTTGATGAATGATCGATGTTTTTAAATATGACAGTCTTATATTTTTTTACAAAACATTATTTTTTTGGAACTGGAACCGAAAGTAGATTCCGTTTTTAGAATAGTTTGAAAGACCTTGCGAAACAAGTTTGCCTACAAATGATTTTTAGTAAAAAATACTTGTGGTCGGACTTGAAGTCTGGCCTAAAGTAAAATTACGGAAGAACTCCGTTTTTTGAGCCCGGCTCTTCTCTTTCTCAGAAATTCATTTCACAATTTCTAAAATTTTTTCAATGCCTAACTCAAATGAATCCGGATCCGTCAATAAACTCAATATAAGGATGCCACAATCTTCGGTTTCAGGAAATCCAAACATCCCGCCCGTGTGAACATAGACTTTTTTTTCTTTTAAAAGAGTAAGAGAGAATTTATCTTCCGGAAAAAACGAAGAACTTTCAAGAACACAATACCATCCCGCTTTTGGAGGTTCGTATCGAATTTTATCTCCAAGACCTGAGGACACCAGAAGTTGTTGTTCTAACAAAGCAAGATTTCTGTGAATGCGTTTTAAAATTTGGGATTGGATTAAATTTCTCCAACCAAAAAGATCTGGTAATACGTTTTGAACCGGTGTGTTTACGGAAAGATACGTATCCGATATGAGTTCAAGATATTCTTTTGCTTCTTGTTTCCATTTTTCAGGTCCGCTGAGTAAAATCCAAGAAAGTTTCATACCCGGAAGACCGAGACTTTTGGATATTCCGTTTACGGTTATGACTGGGGTTTCGGAATCTACGATCGTTTCGTGAGATTCTTCCCCGTAAACATAATCCGAAAAGACTTCGTCTATAATAATCGGCATATTGTATTTTTTTAATGTATTTTTGATCGATCTGAAATCGGATTTGTTAAAGATTGACCCGGTTGGATTGTTCGGACTTACGATCAAAAGCAATCTATTTTTTAACAAGTCCTTTGTTTTTAGGTCCGTATCCTTTAATTTCCATCCGTTTTCTTTTTTTGTAAAATAAGAATTCGTTTCAAGATTTTCCATAACGCATAAAAACTCAAATAGCGGATAACCGGGAGCGGGGATTAGAATTGAATCTCCCGGGTTACAAAGTAATTTAAACAAATAAGAATAAGCTTCGGAAGAGGAAGAAACTAAGAATAGATCGTTTGGGTCGATCTCCAATTTTTTGGATCTGTAATAATCTCGGATCATGTTTCTTGCTTCTAGATTTCCCTGCGGATCAGGATTGTAGCTGATTAGATCCGAGGATTGAAAACTGTGTCGAATCGCTTCTCCCGGATATTGAAATCCTCCCAATGTTGGATTGGAAGAAGTGAGATCGTTGTATTCGATTTTCTTTGTTTTAAATTCGGATAAAACAACTGCGAATTCGTTTTTTCCTTCTTGAAAAGAAAAACGCGAACTAAATTGAAACCCTTCCTTCATGGGGATCCGTTTTTAAATTTTTGGATCAGATAGAGAAGTATAGAAATAAGAACGCTGATTAAAATCGAAGTGGTTAGCGGAAAGTAAAATCGAAAATTCTCTCTTTCAATTCGAAAATCTCCGGGAAGTTTTCCGAGATAAGGAATCTTATCTCCGTATAAAAAGAAGATTCCAATGAGCAAAAACAAAAAACCTAAAATTAAAAACGGTTTTGCAAAAGATTCCATTTACAATTTCGATCCTATCAATTACATAAATATAGTCAAGAACCAAATCCGTTTAGTAATACTTATTTATATATTCTATTTCTTTGATGTATTTTTATTTTTGAATTGGGACCGCTTCGATCGTATCTATATGAATCTGAATATCCTTTTCGGAACTCAGTAAAGGCACATAGGTTTTTATAAACACGTCTCCCGATTTCACAAACGGCACTTTTTCTTTTGTCATTTCCATAAAAACATTAAAATACATATCTTTAACTCCAAACTTCCATTTGGAAGTGGTGCCTTCTATATAAAACGGATGCAAAGTGTTTTTATCATAGTAGATTTTTCCCTTAAAATGCCGCGAAGATAATTGTAATGGAGTAATCTCAACGACATAACTTTGTTTATTCTGAAATAAAATCGGACCGTTGATTTGAAAAGAATAGTGATCGTCGGATTGATTGTCAAATATCGGATAAACCGGGGATGATTTTTCGGGTTCATATTCTTTCGGAGGGAGACGAATACCATTTTTTTCGTAGCTGAGGACGACTACGACTGGTCTTTCGTAATAATATTCGACTCTTCTTGTTAAAATTTTGGATACTAAAATTTGATCCTCCGTCTTCGGATCCGTTTCCGTAATTACCAAATTTCTTTTATAATCGATTCCTTTAAACGCAGAGATCGTATCTCTAGAGTTTTGTTTGATTTTTTCCAAAATCTGTTTTAAATCGATTTTTGGAGTCGAGTCTACAGACGAAAAACCGGCGAGTAGGATGTAAAAAAATAAAGAAAATCTCTTTGTTTGTTTTTCAATGTAAAAAAATTTCATGATAATTTTCAGATGACGGAGCGAAATGATAAAACTTTCACGAACAAATGCAAGAAATTATTATGCGAAAGGAGTTTCTTTTAGAAATTAGAATCTACTTTGGTTTATCGAGTGATTTATTTTAAAGAATCAATACAAAATTGGAATTCGAATCAAATGCGCGTTTAGGACGACGCGCAAAAGAACCCATCGAGGTTAGGTAGTTTCCAGGATAAACTTTGCGGTTTGTTTACTAAAAGCCATGATTGTATAACTCGGATCAACTGAAACCCCGGTTGGAAAAACGCTCGAATCGGAAACATAAAGATTTTTCAAACCGTGCACCCTGTGTTTCCAGTCTACTACGGAACGAGATGGATCCTGACCCATTCGACAACCGCCTGCAGGATGAGGGGCTGCCATCATAATGGAAGCCGGACTGAGTTCTAAATCATTAACTTTGTCAATTTCTTTCTCCGAATGGATCCGGGTTCTTTTGAGATCCGGAAGAAGAATCCATTTCGCACCCGCTCTAAAATTCAATTGAATCTGTTTTCGCATACAGTCCCTAAGTAATTCCTTGGTCACCTTACCGAAGTTATACGCAACCGTTCTTTTTCCGGAAGAATTAACCGAGATATTTCCCAATTCGGACGGAACATCGTCGATCCAACCGATTGTTCCTCCGATATGCGGAAGTTTTTTCATAATCTCTCTGTGTTCGATCCCAAATCCCGGAATCAACGCGGCGAGACTTCCCGGTTGAAGTTGGTTTGCCATGATTAAATATCCGCCTTCTATATACTGCCCATCTTTAAAACGAGTTAGACGAAATTCTTCCACACCAAAAGCGGAAGGTATATTTTTCCATTGGTGAATCGGTTCGTCATAATATGCGTGTACAAATGGAGACGGATTGATTGCGAGATACTCTCCTAAAGCCGGAAGTTTTTTCTTCCATCCGTTTCTCAGTAAAAATGTGGAACTTCCAAAACCGCCGGCCGCAATCACAAAGATCGAAGCCTCGAATTTCAGACGAACTTCGGATTCTTTTCCGGAAGGCCTGTCGATCATCACTGCTTCTAAATATTCTATCCTATCGCCTTTGAGTTCCAGATGAATCGCCTTACAGTCGGCGTAGATATCCGTTCCTAAGGCCATCGCTCTCGGGATATGGGTAACCAGCTGGCTTTGTTTGGCTCCAAACATACATCCTTGCATACAGTGGCCTGATTTCTGGCAGTTTTTTCTTGCTTGCGGAACCGGATTTCCTTCCCATCCTAAGGACCTGCAGGCCTTTCTAACGAGCTGATTCATCTTATTATGATATTCTTCTTTAGCGGGATGGACATTTAACGTTTCGTCCAACTCTTTCCAATAAGGACTTAGATCTTCAGGAGAATGGCCGTGAATCCCGAATTGTTCTTTCCAGAGATTCAATCGATCATCGGGAGTTCTATAACTATCCGCCCAGTAATGGACGGATGCGCCGCCGACATTCTTTCCGTAAACAAGATTGACGGTCCCGGTTGCATCCGTAGCCATATTTCTTTCCGCTGAAATTTTTCCGGCCATGTTAAGCTCGTGATTGTCAAAGGTGCCGGTGTGATAATAACCGCCTTCCTCGATCAGAACGACTTTTTTTCCGTTCTTGGAAAGTTCATAGGCAAGTGTCGAGCCGCCGCATCCGGTTCCAACGATGACGACGTCCGCTTTTACGGTTCTAGAATCACCCAGATTTTTCCATTCGTAAACTCGGCCGCTCATGATTCCTCCAGGATTTTTCGATAATAGATTCTGGATTCGCTTAACTTTTCGGGAGGATTTCCGAAAGGTCCTTCATATGAAATCGCTTTGAAAGAAGATTCATGTCCGTAATACATCAATAAGATCGGCATTTTAAGATTTGCTAAAGCAGCTTTGATCGTGTCTGATTTCGTGAATTCTAAAGAATGTAAAAAACTTTTTCTGTCTTCTTCATTTAGTTTTGAGAACCGGCTCCAATAACCCGATACGAGAGGAAGATACTCTAAAATCAGGATGAGACTTTTAAAGTCGTCGGTGATATCCGTATCCACAAAAAAGAATTCCTCATCCAATCGACGGATCACTTCCGCTTTTTCGATATCGGGAAATCCGATTTCGGGAGGTAATAAAGTTCGCGCGTAAGCTTGCAAAAATTCGGCCTCAGACTCTGAAAAAAATAACGTCTTTGGCAGGGATTCGTTTTTGGAACTTCGAAAGAAGATTGCTGCAACACCAATGCTAAGCAGTCCTCCAAGACCGAAGCCGAATAACTTTCGTCTTGAGATTTTTTCCGAAAACACTTTCATCGTACGATGAGTATTGTCTTCTTCGAATGGGTGTCAATTCTGAAAAGGGGGTTGACGAAACAATCGTTCGATTAACTTTGTAAAGCATGGCTGACAAAAACGACAAAGTCAAACAAAATGCTCCCGGTAAGTATTATATCGATAACAGCTGTGTTCCTTGCAACGATTGTCTCGAAGAGGCTCCTATGCTTTTAAAATATACAGACGATGAATCTAAGGTTTATTTTCACAGACAACCTTCTACTCCTGAAGAAAATATTGCAGCGAAAAAGGCGATGGAAATCTGTCCTGTGGAAGCGTTGGGTGACGATGGAGAATGAGAGTTTCTTTCTGATCGGATTTCTTATTTAAAATCCGATCAGACGTTTTGTCTTTATAAATCCGATCGATTTTGTACTTTCCATATTTTGAGTTCTTTTTTGCCGCTTGTTGGTCCCTTCTCATATCTGCTGTTTGTTCCTTTTTTGGTTTTGTTCGAATTTGACATTCCCCTTTGTTTTTCGATTTTGTTAAAATTTTCGAGCGAGAGCGAGGATTTAAATCTGTTTTGTTTTCGATCGATTTAATTTTGAGTCCATTGCTTAAATAAGAATCGGAAATTTTTTCACATTCGGTAAAAATGCGGAAAAATCTAAATTCGTTTCGTAATGGATTGTTTTTTAGATGATCCATTCTAAGAAAAAGATACGGTGGGTTCGTTTTGGGTGAATTAGATACTCAATCAGCAGATTTTTATAAATTCTTAGTCCCAAAAAGTCCGGAATTGATTTGTTATCATGATTTGGATGGAGTTTATATTTATGTCAGCCCTTCCGTCACGCAGATATTGGGTTATCTTCCGGAAGAATTGATCGGAAAAAACCCGTATGATTTTTTTAGTCCTCTCGATAAAGAACGTATCTTTAAGAATTCTCACGAACCCGTAAAAAAAGGAAACGAGATCGGCAAGGTCGAATATCAATTTTTGAGGAAGGACGGGGCGTATATTTGGTTACAGACGATAGCGCAACCGATCTTTGATTCAAATAAGAACGTGATCGCTCTTTTGTCATCTTCAAGAGAATACAAAGGAACGACGGTGATCGTAGATGAGTCCGAAAAAAGGCAAGCGTTGGACGAGATCCGTCTTTCCGAGGAAAAGTTTTACAATGCTTTTTATTATTCGGGTATCGGAATGGCCCTCGTTTCTTTGGAGGGGAAATGGTTGGAAGTCAATCCTCAATTGCTGTATATCATAGGATATACTCGAGACGAAATGCTGAAACTCACCTTTCAGGATATCACTCATCCTGAGGATTTGGAAGCCGACTTAACTCTGGTTCAGGAAACTTTGGATGGAAAACGGGATACGTACAAAATGGAGAAGAGATACTTTCATAAAAACGGAAGTACAATTTGGGTATTGCTTACGGTTTCGATCGTTCGAGACTTGCAAAAAAAATCTCTGTTTTTTATCTTTCAGATTCAAGATATTACGGACAGAAAAAATATGCTTTCCGCGCTCATCGAAAAAAACGAAGCTCTTCAGATATTAAGCAATCATTTCACTGAGAGAAATTCTCAATTGGAGGAATTCAATCAGATTGTTTCGCACAATTTGCGGGCTCCGATCGGAAATATCTTTACGCTTTCCAATATGCTGCGTGAAAAAGACGGAACGGATAAGGAAAAACTCCTTGAGTCTTTGGAAACAAGCACTCAGGATTTGATGGTCACTTTAAACGATATTATCGAAGTGATCAAAATCAGAAAAAATAAAAATATAGATAAACAAATCGTTTCTTTTAAAGATGTTTTTTTAAAAATACAAAATCTTCTTTCTGCTCAGATCAAAGAAGCGGAAGTCGAAATAAAATATGATTTCATTTCCGCCCCTGAAATTCTTTATCCTAAAATATATTTAGAGAGTATTCTTTGAAATACTCGGATTTGAACAGAAAATTGGAAATTTCCTTCGTCTCATTCGTGGAAGATAAAAAAATCTTTTTGGTGGCCAGAGATAACGGCTTAGGAATTGACCTAAAAAAATACGGACATCAAATATTTAAAATGAACAAAACGTTTCATCGAGAAAAAGAGGGGCAGGGCATCGGATTATTTATGACTAAAAATCAGATCGAATCCTTAGGCGGTGAAATCACGGTTGAAAGTTCTCCGGGCAAGGGCACCGCTTTTGTGATTAACTTTAACGAATACAATGATTTTGAACAACGATAATATGAATTTCTGGCTGATCGATGATGATTCCATTTATATCATGATCGCAAGGCGATTCTTGGAAAAAGACGGTCGAGCTACAAAGTTAAAGGATTTTCAAGACGGAGAAGTCGCTCTTCAGCAATTGCGAGAATTAAGCGGGGACAGAGAAGAATTACCGGACGCTATTTTGCTCGATATCAATATGCCGTTTATGGACGGATGGCAGTTTTTGGACGAATTTAAAAAAATTCAGAACAAACTTGCGAAAAAAATCACCATATTCATGGTAAGTTCCTCGGTGGACGAAAGGGATATCGTCAAAGCGAATTCTTTTTCCGAAGTCAAAGGTTATCTTTCCAAACCCCTCACTCAGGATCATATTCAAAAACTTTACAGCGAATTAATGTAAATTCGTCAAATATTTCATGAAATTGTACTTTCGAACGAGCGATCTAGGAAAACTCAATGAACGCTTCTCTACGGATCAGCGTTCAAGAGCGAGGTGTTGAATTGCCTTTGGGACAGGTTCTTATGATCTCGATTTAAAAGTATGTACAACGATATGATTTTTGTTCTTTATAAGCTTCAATAAAGGCTTCTCTCCATCGTAGATTTTAATTTGATTTTTTTCTTCCTCGAAGGAGATACGATTCTTTACGACTAAATTTCTTTTCAATAATCTACGATTCACGTATAAAGACCAACCAGCGCCGTCTATATTATCTTGTGTGAAATGGGGGGAGGATAGAAGAATAATTATGAAATTATCTTTCGTAATATGATAGTCTGTATATAGATACGCATTTTCGATCGTTTTTTTTACTGTATCGAACACGATTAACTCTCCAAGGGATGGATTTATGTGAAGTTCAAAAATGTATTTTTTACCGAAAGGATAATATTTCATGATCGAATTTCCAAAAGTTTTCGTTTTGAATATCTTATTTTTGTATTTTATAATAATTCGATCATGGCTTTCCATTTTAGCCTGAATTTTTTGGGAATAAATCTCATCCGTTGAAAATAATAATATTATGCTTATTGAATTTACTAAGATGAACTTCATTTTATTGAAAAAGTAACTTGTAGGAATTGATTGGTTTTTACAATTGGACAAGCGTTTGCGGTTTTTGAATCGTCAGGACGACTTTATTCATACAACTAGTTTTTGTATTTTGTGAAAAACCATCTCAATCATACGCCAAGTGAATCCTAAAAAGAATTTATGAGAGGTTCTTCCCGATTCGCTTTTCCAAAATCGAAAATTCAACAATTGTATATTTTCAAATACGATTACAAAATAGAATGTAAAATAATGTGATATGATTATGATCATGACACTTTGAACAATTTCTCTTGTAAAGTTGTAATTTTCCTTTCCATCTTGCGAAAAGATTCCAAATGATATAGGATATTGAAAATACGGCTAAGGTTAAATCATTGGGAAAGTTTTGTAATCCCTGTCATAAGTGACAGTAACCACAACGCCGATAACAAGTCCAATAATCGAGTAAGTCACATTGTTAAACCTATTTTCGTTTTTATTTTCACGTTTTTTCTATTCTCCTTGGCCTAAGGAGAATGCGCGTTTGCCGTTAAAATAATAAAGATTTTCCGTTTTTATGGAATCATATCCCGCGGCATCCAATTTCAAAAGCAGTTCCGCGATTTCTTTGTGAGAGATCGGATAATAAGTAGGGTTCTCGTGTTGAATGAGCGCTTCCTTATTTACGAATCTGCATCTCCAATGATCGATTAAAAATGTTTCCGGTTGTCCGTCAGGAAAAACCTTTACTCCGCGATTCGTGATAATTTTTAACTTGAGATCACCGGAAAGAGATTGGAGTTTGTTTCCCAATTCTTTAGGATCCGTCCCGGTCCAGTCCAGAAAAATGTCGACACCTACCAATTCTTTCTTTTGAATAGTTCTTTTATATTCTGGAATTGTAATGTTTTTTGCTTTCCCAAAGGAAACAGGTTTGAATTTTTCAGGAAGATGTCCTAGGTTTCCGATCACGGCTTCCGTAAATTCTTTGGTGCCGACCTTGATTCTACTTACCCCCGGTTTGTAAATATCACCCGTATGAATTCCCTCTTCGATCGTGAGAAGCCATGCGTTGTTGATTTTTGCCGCGATATCGGGTTGTCCGATATGAACGAGCATCATCACCGCCGCGTTGAGAAGACCGGAAGGATTTGCAAGATTTTTCCCTGAGATGTCAGGAGCCGATCCGTGAATTGCCTCGAACATGGAAACGATTTCACCTATATTTGAGGATCCGGCCATTCCTACAGACCCTGCAATCTGAGCCACTACGTCCGAAATAATATCTCCGTAAAGATTGAGAGTCACGACCACATCAAAGGTCTGAGGGCGATCCGCAAGATTTGCAGTGCCGATATCTATGATTTGAGAATTGGATTCGAGTTCAGGATATTCTTTCGCTACTTCCTTGAATATATCATGAAACAATCCGTCGGTTTGTTTCATGATATTGTCTTTTACCATTGCGGTCACTTTTTTGCGTCCGTAAGCTCTTGCGTATTCGAACGCATATCGAATGATTTTTTCCGAACCGGGACGGGAGATGAGTTTGAGACATTGAACCGTATCGTTGGTCTGCTGGTGCTCGATGCCGGTATAAAGATCCTCCTCGTTTTCTCGAATGATGACTATATCCAAAACCGGATGTTTGGTTTCTACATAAGGGTAGAGAGAGAAACAAGGTCTCACGTTGGCAAAGAGGCCGAGTGTAGTTCGAACCGTAACGTTTAAACTTTTGTAACCGCCTCCTTGAGGGGTAGTGATAGGAGCTTTTAAAAAAACTTTGGTTTGTCTGAGGACGTCCCAGGCTTCGGGTTTGATTCCGGACGTATGCCCGTCCTTATAAACCTTTTCTCCGATTTCAATTTCGATCGGTTCGATTTTAGCGCCGGCTGCGTTAAGAATCTTGAGAGTGGAGTCCATAATTTCCGGACCGATTCCGTCTCCGTAAGCGATTGCGATTTTGGTTTTTTCGGACATTCTCGTCTCCTAATACTTCCTAGTAGAAAGAGGATACGAAAAGAGGTCAATTCTTATCGAACGACAGATAGAGAAGAGCATATCGTATTGATCTTGGGAGAAACAAAATTCGGTGATCTCCCCTCTTTATGGATGGAAGTGTCTGATTGGCTCAAAGATATACTGGCGTGAGAATGTTCCTTGGAAAAGGTCGTGATTTTAGGTCCTCCCCCAATCAAAGATCCTAGATTTACAAGTAAAATTCGGTAAATCTCCTGTAGGAACTCCTACTGTACTGAAAAGCAGCGCTTAAGAGATTCATTGAGGATCGAGGCTAATTCGGGAACGTTTACCGAAAGCGAGAATTTTAAAAGGTTTATAAGAGCAAGCCGTTGTGCTTAAAAACGAGAAAACTATTCGATTTCAAAATCCGATTCGGAATCCACAAGAAATTCTTCCCTGGAATAGATAAGCTCCATCACATCGTCCATCCAATCTGGTGTTCCGTGATTCGGATCTCCGAAAGGATCGTTTGCTCTGTATTGTCTCATGATTTCGCTGTGCTTTTGAATCTGATCTTTTGTGCTTGCGTTCATATTAGAATTGTCGGTTTAAAAAACCGTTTCCTGACAGATTTTAGAAAGAATAAATAATTTCTTTCCAAAAGTACAACCAAAAAATTATTTATTTTGCGGCGTTTTTAACCGAAATTGAGCCCTATCGAATATTCGGTTTTAAGTAAAAGAAAGAAAAATTCGGAGTCCGACCAATGTCAGACTCCCGAGGGTTTTTTAGAACAGCTCGTTTCCTTTAAAAAAGAAAGAAATTTCCAATGCTGCGTTATCGTCGGAATCGGATCCGTGAACCGCGTTCGCCTCTTTGCTTTCCGCAAATAGAGCGCGAATGGTTCCCGCAGCCGCCTCTTTCGGATCCGTCGCGCCGATTACATCTCTCCAGTGAAGAACCGCATTCTCCCTTTCGAGAGCCGCAGCTACGATCGGACCTGAGGACATGTAATTGCAAAGATCGTTGTAAAACGGACGAGCAGAGTGAACTTTATAGAATTGTTTTGCATCTTCGAGAGATAACTTTAGGTATTTTAAACCTAGGATTTTAAATCCTTCTTTTTCAATTCTTGCGAGAATATCTCCGACGTGTTTGTTCTTAACACCGTCTGGTTTGATCATGATAAACGTTCTGGACATTTTTTTTCCTTATTGAGAGAGTTTTTTAAGTAATGCTTTGCTTACGATTCCGGGAACCTGATTGCTCACATCCCTACCGTGTCTCGCGACTTCTTTTACGATCGAGGATGAAATAAAGGAATATTCGCTCGAAGACATCAAAAATACCGTTTCCACCTCGGGAGCCAGTTTTTTGTTCATCAAAGAAATTGCATATTCATAATCAAAGTCCGTAACCGCTCTAAGACCGCGTATGATGCTCGTGGCTCCTACCTTTGCACAATAATCTACGGTAAGACCTTGAAAGGTATCGATTTCCAAACCTTTCATCCCTTCTGTAACTTCGCTGATAAATCCGAGTCTTTCTTCGATCGAAAACAAAGTATTTTTGTTGGAATTGACCGCGATCGCAATGATGACTTTGTCAAACAAATTCAAGGATCGGTGGAGAATATCCAGATGTCCGTTTGTCAACGGGTCAAAGGATCCCGGATAAATTGCTAAGTGTTTCATTTTTTACGAAGCCTAGCCGTTTCCTGAGCGGGCAGTCCGTAGATGTTGATAAAACCTTCGGCGTCTTTTTGGTTGTAGAGTTCCTCTTTTTCGAAAGTGGCCATTTCCGGATTGTAAAGCGAAACCGAAGACTTTCTTCCGACTACGGAGCAAGTTCCTTTATACAATTTTACTTTTACGGTTCCGGTTACGTATCTCTGTGTTTCTGTGATAAAGGCGCGAACCGCCTTCATTCTGGATGAAAACCAATGACCGTTGTAGATCAGTTCTGCAAATTCGATCGAAAGTTTGTCCTTATGATGTTGAGTGTCCCTGTCGATCGTGATGGATTCTAAATCCCTATGCGCGATAAAAAGAATGGTTCCGCCCGGAGTTTCGTAAACTCCTCTGGATTTGATTCCTACGAGACGGTTTTCTACGATGTCGACTCTTCCAACTCCGTGTTTTCCCGCGACCGTGTTTAAGGTTTCCATGACTTCCAGAGGATTCAATTTTTTACCGTTAACCGCCACACAATTCCCTTCTTGAAAATCGATTTCCAAATATTCCGGAGAATCGGGAGCCTTTTCGGGGGAAGTAGTCAAAAGAAACATATTCTCATTGGGCTCTCTATAAGGATCTTCTAATATTCCCCCTTCATAGGAAATATGCATTAGATTTCTGTCCATAGAATACGGTTTTTCCGCGGTTACAGGAACCGGGATTCCTTTTGACTTTGCGTATTCGATGAGGTCAGATCTTCCGCCGAAGTTCCAAATTCTCCAGGGCGCGATGATCGTTTTTTCAGGAGCCAAGGATTTTACACCGAGTTCAAAACGGACTTGGTCGTTTCCTTTTCCGGTTGCGCCGTGCGCAAACGCGTCCGCCCCTTCTTTTTCGGCGACTTCCACCATCGCTTTTGCGATCAACGGTCTGGCTAAGGATGTGCCTAAGAGATAACGCATTTCATACAGTGCGTTTCCTTGAATGGCTGGAAAGATAAAATCTCGCGCAAATTCCAAACGAAGATCTTGGATATAAACCTTGGAAGCTCCGGTTTTGATTCCCTTTTCTTCCAAACCGGAAAGCTCTTCTTTTTGACCCACGTCCGCAGTAAAAGCGATCACTTCACAACCATAGGTATCTTTTAACCAGGTTAGGATTACGGACGTATCCAATCCGCCGGAGTAAGCGAGGACGATTTTTTTAACAGGTTTGCTTTGCGCCATTCTGAGAACACTGAAAATCGATCCATGTTTGTGGACAACCGGATTTTATAGATTCAATCCAGGGTTTAAGGGGAAAGTGGGGATCTATTCAACGTGAAAGATTCTTTCTTCCGATTTCAAATTCAATCGATAGGTTGGATTGAAATCGACCCACTGATCTTGAAAGTAGGTAAGATAGAATTTATATTTCCCCGATCCGGAAAAGAGAATCAATCGATTGGGGCGAAGAAAATCTTCTCTAAGATTCATTTCCTGAGTCATCCGATCCGCGTTTTGATTGAATATCAAAAAGGAAGATTTTCGAAATAGGTCTTCATTCATCCCGTCCATTCCTTCCGGATCTAAATGTTTTTTTGAAAGAACGCCTTCTTTCAAAATCGAATTGGGAATCCAGCAGGTTTCAAAAAAACACGTATGTGTTTCACCGGGATGTAAGAGAGTCATATTTTTTTCGTAGTAATTCCGATTCGGAGGTTCGCTGGGAGGACCATAATAAGTTCTTAATTCTTGATTTTTTGCGCCTCGGACATCGATTCCGAAAAACGGTCCTCCCCAACCGATTGGATTGGAAAAGGGAGCGATGTTTGGATAAATCTTGATTGGTGTGTCGCCCGAATTGTTCAAACGAATCTTAAATTCTAAATCGATGATCTTCGAAGATGGAAGAAACGTTTCGGAAATATCAAAACTAAAAACGAAGGACTCTGATTCATAGATATTCATTTCGAAACGATTTAGGCGATTAAAGTCTAAATTCCGTCGTATAAGTTGCGAATTGTCTGAACGTCGGTTTGGGTCATTCCCGCATGATAAGGAATCGTTTTGCCTTCTTTTGTTACGAGCATAGGATATAAATAGGTTCTATTAAAACTCGTGTAGGATCCGTAGTGCATAATGGAACAGTGGTCATAGGCGGCGTAAGTAACGCCTGTAAAAGATCCGGTGACATCCCAGATTCCTAAATTCCCGGTTGCCGAAGGAGTCAGATTCGACCAAAAAATATCTATAAAATTGTCCCGATCCGGTCTTTGATGTTCGTGTAACAATCCGATCGCATGTCCCATCTCATGAATCACGGAGGCGACACCGCATACGTCGTCGATGTTTATATTTTGCATTCCGCCGATTTTTCCTATTTTCGAGCTACAGCCTGAATCATTATCCCTAAAATTTACGTAATCGGCTTCGCCTGTACGGGGAATAAATCGAATTTCTGTGTGAAGATCGTAATAATCGATCGCTCTTGTAATGCGACTAACGTGTTCTAAGGAAGGATCGATCGTATAGGGGACCGTTTTTCCGGTCCACAAACCGGCATTGGGTACCCCAAACGAATAGTTTCGGATCGGAATTTCGGAATTCGAGATAGGAGTTTGATTTTTAAAAATCATATCTCCCCCCACTACAAATTCACCGGAAGCATCGATGTTATAAGGAGCCGAAATTCTACCTTTAGGTATATCGAATTCTCCAACGCCTGCGATCGGATTTGTTTTTTGAGTGAGTAAAAAATCGGAATCATTCCGAATGGATTCGTTTCCGTAGATCGGTACCGTACCTACGGTCTGACATTCCATTTCATTTTGAGAATAATAGATCATCGGTGCAATTAAGATTGTTAAAAACTCTAAATCGGAGTTTTTCGAATTTGAATTTTGATTTGAGTTATAGATACACGCGGATTGTGAAAGTAGAAAAGGCAATAAAATCAGCTTACAACAAAAATAGATCCCAAAATTTAATTTTCTTTTATAGAAAAGTTCGTGCAGAAAGGTTTTGCTCTCGTTAGAAAACAAGTTTTTATATACCATACGATAAAGATAAATTCCCGTTTAAAATTCTTTCAATCAGTTTATATCTACGAATGAGACAAAAGGTTGCGGCCCTCAAATTCTTGTGTGAATCAATATGGAAATTGAAATACTCCGTCTTCCTATCATTTTTTACAAATGGACGATTCTGCAATTAGAAGAAGGTCGGTTCCCGCTTTATAGTCGAAGATTCAAGTCTATTTTTAAAATCAGATAAATCAAAAAAAATGAATCTATAAACCTCTTTATAAAAAGAGGAAAGCAAATGAGTATATCGATCTTATATAAGATCCAGTTTAATCAGAAAAAACCCGTAACACCTAAATAAATAGTCTGTCCTCTCGATTATACTTCGTAAAAAAAGAATTGTAAAAGAAATGCAAACTCTAAAATTCTTACATGCATATTTGGATCTGTTTCATTTTACTTGTATTTCAATTTTCTTCTTCGCTGGCAGAAACTTCAATTTCTCCGGATTCCTGCTTGAAACTTAAAAGTACTGAAGATCAAAAAAAATGTGCTCTAAAAAAGTATGAGATTGTAGACAAGGAACTCAACAAAACATACCAAACGATTCGCAAAACGTTTTCTGAATCTACAAAGCGGGAATTAAAAGAAGTACAACAACTTTGGATCGGATACAGGGATGGAATCTGCGAAGGGCCCATGTATTCTCCGGATGAAACAGGAATCGAATCCATCCTTTGTAAAACGAAAACGACGATAGAACGAATCACTTATCTAAAACGAGTTTGGTTATCTGGTGTCCCACCAACCGACGGATTGGGTTCTTACGTGGATGGTTTTGGGGGCAGTTTGAAACTTTTACGAAAAAAGTCAGTCCAGGAAATTCAGTTTGAATTACAAGTGGTCCGTGGGCCGACTGCACACGTTGGAGAAATCGGTGGAAACTGGACTCCTACCAAAGAAGGAAAATGGACTTGGGCTTCCAGTCCTGGATGCTCTAAGGAAGATCCGGAATGTTGTTTGTTGGAATTCCATACAATCGCAGCGAGTCGAATCGAAGTGAAAGAAATTTACTGTTCTGCTTATCGCGGTGCCAGGGCCTCCTTTGACGGCGACTACAGATATGAGTTTACTGAAAAGACTTTAAACAGAATGAATTCGGTAACTCGGTAATATGACATTTAATAAAGTCAACGGAAGAAATTGAAAGCTATCCTTGCTTGTAAAAGCCGAGTCAATTTTATATTTTTTATACTTTCACGAGATGTTTTGATTCGATTCAAATTGAATTACGGAGATTTTGATGATCCGATCTATGAGTGAAACGTTTCGAAATTATAAAGATTATCCTTAGGAGCGGCTTTGGAGTTATGAAACGCGAACGAAACACACGGATTACAAAGCCTGGGTCCATTCACGGATTTTACGGAGAATGAGAACCATCGCGTATGTATCCAACTTACAATACTGAATGAGATTTTTTTGAATTTCTTCTTTTTCCGATGCGGAAAGAGATTCGGTTTTTACCCTTAAAAATTCGGAGTTTGCCATCTGACCCGATTTGATTCCAAGATCCTTGTATGATTTTCCCGTGATTACCGGAAGAATGGTTTTTAAAGAAGTGCTTCCCTTTTGATCGGGGTGGTAGTAATCGTATTCCCAAAACGGTTTTGCTAAATCGATAAAATCGTCCTGAATGGATTTGAGCCAGGGTTTGTGTTCGGGAAACGCCGTTACTGATTCTTCCAGACATCTTTTTTCGAATTTATCGTTAAAACAAAGAATCGTTCCTCCGGGAAGAATCCATTCCTCCAGTTTTTCAAGAATTCCTTTTCTCGGGTCCGTGATTCCCTCGTCGATATAATAAAAACTTTCCGGTTCTTGAAACAGATCCTCACGAATTATGTGAAGGGAGAATAAAAACGGAACGTGTTGAAACGGATACGAATTTAGATATACTGGAATCGGAGGATTGATCGATTCGAAGTCTAAAAAATAAATCGGATATTGGATCTGATTGAAAAACTCGGAAAAAACTTTTTGATTGATGTGAGTGGTACCGGTCTGCACCGATTTGATTTGCGTTTTTTGACGATAGGTAAGGGAGTCCGTATCTGAGATATCTTTGAGATTGAGGATTCCTTCTTTGTATAACCTTCCGGATTCTTCCTTTCCTTCTCTGAGTGAAAAAATGTCCCCCGGAATTTTGGGAGCAAGACAAACTTCCGGATAAGAGCAGCTTCTAGGATGAGAGCATAGACGACTTGCATACTTTGGCGGCAAATTTTTTTTCGAGAGAAGATCGTAAAGAGATCGCGATGTTTCTTTGGTTTCCTTTTCTTTGGAGGCGACTTCCTCCGTCACGTCCTTGCGAACAAAAAAGAATTCGGGTTGTATTTTTCCCTCAAACAGGAACTTGGAATTTACAAACAGCAAGGTGCATTTTGAAATCGGAAATCCGCATTCCTGCGACACTAATTTTTGAAACGCAATTTCAAGTATATGCTGTTTTTTGAATGAACTGGAAACCTTGAGAACGACCAATTCGAACGTGTTTTCTTTTTCAGGATTGGGAAGAATGTATTCCGTTTTCATGGACAACGTTTCCGTTTCCAAACAAGCAGATCGAACTCCCTTGCCTGCAAGCAGAAGTTTTCTTGTATCGGCTTCGTTGTATCGTACGTTTTTACTTTCCGGAAACAAGGAGTGGGAAAGTTCTCTTAAAATAGACTTTTGTCTTGGAGAGATATATTGATGTTCAAAAGGGTCAAAGTCCGAGCGAAGTCGGTATGTATTGAGCCAGAGATGATATTCGCAGTAAAAACCCGTTGTAAATCCGGCCTTTGTAAGTTTTGGAATTTCTCCTTCCGGTCTTTTAAAGGACAGAAGGACGGAGACCCATTCCGGAAGAATCTTCCGAAACGGGTAAATCAATTTGGAAATCAGAGATCCCCGGTTTTTCAGGCCAGAAGAACCTTGATATCCTTGGGATTGGAAACCGCGTAAATTTTGTTTTCGGACGTTCCCAAGTTTGCCTGAGTCAGTTTCTGACTCACGATGCTCGGCCCGAAATCGATACCGGTAACGTTAGGCGTGTTTACAAAAGGTTTTACCGCTTTGTCCCAGTATAGAGTTTTGATCAGCATCTCTCTAAAAAGAGGAAGACCGATTCCGTCGTCCGATTGCATGTTTCTTCCGTCAAAGATCGAATACACGGGAATTTTCAGATCGGAACCTTTGAAAGCAAAGCCGATTCTTTCCATATCGGAAGGAATCACTTTTTCGGTTTCATCCATGTGTGGAGAATGAAACGGAGCGGTAGTTCTGAGATATACGAACTTTACTTTTTTCTCGTCCATTTCCGCTTTGAATTTTTTGCGGAGTTCTAAAAGAAATTCCGGGCTTCCGGAAACGATATTGGAATCGGGGGTATTGAAAAGACTTACGTAAATCGCTTTGTTTCCGCTCAAACCCAGAGCTTCGTTTGTTTGTTTGACTCTGTCTTCCAGTTCTTTTTGAGAGTAACCGATCACCGCGACCATCGGAGCGGGTTGTTTATCGCCGATCTCTTCGTTTGCCTTAATCAAAGCTTCGGAAGGATTATAAGGCCCTACGAGCTCCTGAGCTCTGTATCCAATATACAAAATGAATTTTAGAAATTTTGTATATGCGGAATAAAAATCGGCGCCTTCTTTTCCAAGCGCGAATAACGCGGAAGAGATCACTCCCTGGCTATGTCCTGTTGCTCCGATGGAATTGGAAATCAATTCGGAGATCGGAAACCCTTTGTGAGTGAACGAGAGATAGTTTCCTATTTGAGTCAGAAAAATTCCAACAATGGACACGGGAGCGCTGCAAAGATAGTTTTCATCGGGAGCCGAATCCGGGTTTTTAATCCAACTTTCGAAATCGTAACCGCCGTAGATAATCTTTTTATCGAGTTTGGGAACTTCTTCACTTATGGTCTTAAAAGAGAGTTCAAAAAATTCTTTGAGAGAGGGCTCGGATTCATAAAGTTTGGAGAGTTCTTTCAAGAAAGGAGAACCTTGTCCTCCAAATTGCAGGAAGAGTTTTCCTCCACCGGCTTTGACTTGATTGAGAAAGTTTGCGATTGCCATGACCTTTTGTTTTCCTTAGGTGTTTAAGGATGGATCCCGTTTCATAGACGGTTCCGCAATTCTTTTTTACGTGTTCGGCTCTTTTGAAAAGACGAATTGATTCAAGCAGCTTCGTTTTTTAAAAGAATTTATGATAATTTAGGGGAATTTTAGCTTTTTCCATTCGAAGCAATCGATTTTGTATCAGTGAAATCAAGGAAATTTCGACCTAAAAAATGATATTGGCGGAATTACGATATTCCGTTAGCCTTGCGAATCGGCAAAACCAGTGTGGATTGAATTGTACGGATATGCGAGCGCGCTTTGTGCCGCTTTGATCGGGATTATGTTGGCGGTGAGCCGCAGAAAACATCCTACCTTTAAAATCGGCTCTTTTCTATTTGTATCGATTTCGATTTGGTTGTTGCAGCTCCATCTTTTTACATCGGGCAAGCTGATTCATTTTCCGGAATTTATCTTTTTACACATTCCATTTGCGATTTGCACGGGACCTCTTTTTTATCTATTGATCCAATCGATTTTTAAAATCGAATATCTCTGGGAAAGAAGTCAATGGCTGCATATCGTTTTTGTTATGATTTTGACTCTTTTTTTTCTTCCAATCGCTTGGATTCCCACTCAAGACAAATTGGAGTTATTTCGAAAGAACGTTACCGTAATTTCCCCGTTTTTTAAGAGCTATATTCTATTTTTCTTAAGTATTAGCTATATTATACCCGGGATTTACATCGCATTTTCGTTTCGATTTTTGTTCAATTTGAAAATTCTATCGTCCGCCGGAAAAGAAAAATCCATTTTTGTATTTTATCTGATACTCAGCGTGTTTGCACTTTCCAAATTCGTTACGTTTATAGGATTTCTTTCCGAAGGATTCGGCTTTTTAAAAAAGGTAGGGGCGTTTGGATTTTCGACCGGAGTATTTTTAATTTTCATTCTTCTGGCTCGTTACCCCGATTTTTTGGATTTGCTTCGGAGGGGGATCCGAGAAATCCGCAGACAACAAAATCGCATTTCATCGGATCAAACCGTTTCCACATTGGAGAAAATTCGAAATCTATTTGAGGTAGAAAAGATCTATCTCGACGAGGATCTTTCTCTCAAAACGCTTGCGTATAAACTTTCACTTCGGCCGGATCAGCTTTCTCAGGTGATCAACGATTCTTACGGAAAGAACTTCAACAGATTCTTAAACAATCATAGAATTCGGGAAGCGATTCGCATTTTAAAAGACGAGCCGGATTTAAAAATAATACACGTCGCGATGCGTTGCGGATTTAACAGTAAAAGTTCGTTTAACGAATCCTTTCGAAGAGAAACGGGAATCACTCCCACCGAATATCTCAAAAAAAAGAGTATGGAATCATGAATCACGTCGACCACTTCCGAAAATCGAGTTATTCTCCTTTGTATGTCCAACACAACTTTAAAGAATTTTAAGAATCTGGCACAACTGTTTCGAGATTCGGTTCAGACCCATCAAAATGAAAAATCCTTTTTAACCAAAAATTCAAAGGGAATCTTTGACGGACCCACTTATGGAGAACTTTACAATGACGCATTGTCTCTCGCATCTTATCTGATCGAAAACTGCGGATTAAAACCTCAAGAGAATGTGGGATTGATCGCGGACAATCGTTTGGAATGGATTCTGACGGATCTCGCGGTTTTATTTTCCGGCGCAGCCGATGTTCCAAGAGGCAGTGACGCGACGATCAAGGATATGGAATACATTCTTTCCCATGCGGATTGCAGAATCGTTTTTATAGAAAATTCTTCCGTATTCAAAAAATTGAATTCGATTCAAAACAAACTTAAGAATATAGAATATGTGATTTTGATGGACGGAACTCCGGATATTTATAAAGAGCAAAAGGTTCTTTCGTTTCGGAAAATTTTGGAGGAAGGACAAACGCTTTCGAAAGATAAGGTTTTAGCTCGGATCGATCAAATTGAGCCGGAAGACCTTTTGACCCTCATTTATACATCCGGAACCACGGGTGATCCAAAAGGAGTGATGTTGACTCATACGAACGTACTTTCCCAAATTCGAAACATTCCGTTAGAATTGACAAAGGACGAAAAGATCCTTTCGATTCTTCCCGTTTGGCATATTTTCGAAAGAATTTTTGAAATCATTTCGATCACATTCGGGTGTAAAACGTATTATACCAATATCCGGGCTTTAAAGGAAGATCTGCAGATCGTAAAGCCTACGTTTATGGCCTCGGCTCCTCGACTCTGGGAAAGTATTTTTCAGGGGATTCAATCCAAAGTTCAGGGGATGAAAGGAATCAGTAAGCTCTTATTTATAGCTGCTCTCAAAACAAATCGGATCAGATACAATCACGTTTCCGTTTTAAAAAATCTTAAATTGAAACTGATTCCCGAATCCTTCTTTCTTTCCGTTTTTAAAAAGATTGATTCTTTTCTAATATTGTCTTTTGTGATTCTTCCTGCAAAGTTGTTGGATGGGATCGTGCTTAAAAAAGTAAGACAAGCAACCGGCGGACATCTGAAAGCCAGCGTTTCCGGAGGAGGGGCGCTGCCGCTTCACGTCGACGAACTGTTCAACGCAATCGGAATCCCCGTTTTGGAAGGTTACGGTCTGACCGAAACGAGTCCGATTCTTTCGATGAGAACTCCGGAGCAGTTGATCGTAGGAACCGTAGGAAAAATCTTTCCTCAAACTGAAATCAGAATTCTGGATATCGTCACAGGAAAGGATATCTATCCCGGCCCGAATCCGTTCGGAAAAAAAGGCGAGCTGATTGTAAGGGGGCCGCAAGTGATGAAAGGATATTATAAAAATCCGGAAGCTACGGAAAAAATTTTTCAAGACGGTTGGTTTAAGACGGGAGATCTCGGATTGATGACCGCGAATTCTTATCTAAAAATCGTGGGAAGAATCAAGGAGACGATTGTACTTTCCAACGGAGAAAATCTGGAACCGGTTCCGATCGAGGCAAAATTGCAGGAATCTCCTTTGATCGAATCTTGTATGGTGGTTGGACAGGATAAAAAATTTCCTGGAGTTCTCATCGTCCCCAGTTTGGAAAATCTAAAACAATACGGGAACGATCTAAATTCGATTTGTAAAAATCCGGAAGTAAAAACTCTGATCCGGACCGAAATTTCAAAAATGATTAGCGATCAAAACGGATTTAAATCCTTTGAAAGAATCGGAGGATTCAGTCTGCTGGATCGTTCTTGGGAAAAAGGGGAGGAATTGACGGCAAAACTTTCTCTCAAACGTTTTGTGATCACCGAGAAATATTCAAAACAAATCGATCGGATTTACGAAAACGGAAAATAAGAATTATAGGTACCCATTTTGAATCCCGCTCTCGACCCAAAGCATAGAGCGTTTTTTTAGAATTTTTGTAAAATAGCAAAAACGATCCATTTTCGGATCTCCTTTTATGATATCAAGAAAGCATCACAATCCAAGGGGAAAGTATGCGTTTCAAAAGTTTTCAAAAAGGGATCATCACAAAGCGGATTCAAGAATCGAAGGAATTTTACACAAAAATTCTCGGGTTCGATATCAAATTTGAAACCGATTGGTTTGTTCTTTTATGTCTGCCCGAAAACCCTGATTTTGAAATCGGATTCATGCTTCCGAATCAGGAACAGGTCCGAAAGGAGTATTTTCGAAAAGAATATTCCGGTTTTGGAATCTGGATCATTTTAGAATCTTTGAATGTAACAAAAGACTTTGAACAGATGAAATCAAACGGAGCTCCGATTGATCTTCCTCTCACCGAAGAAGAATGGGGTGATGTTCATTTTACTCTCGTGGATCCGAATGGAATCGGGATCGATATCGTTCAAGCCAAGGAAGCGCACGAGTTTCTGACGGACGCAACCGCGGGATGAAAGAAAAAATCCCGAATTTAGGAAAGACCATTCTAAAACGTTTGCAAGGAATCGGAATCTTCAATTTGGAAGACTTAAAACAAATCGGCGCGGTTCAGGGTTATCTGAGAATGCAATTTTTAGAATCCGATCGTTTGCCGTTTTGTTATTATCTGTATTCTCTGGAAGGAGCGATCCTCGGTAAATCCTGGAGGGAAATTGGAGAAGACAGAAAACGGGAATTGAGACAAAAAGTTTCCGAATCTCGTGAACAAAAAAGAATCCAAAAAGCTCTACCCGATTTGGGACCATATCCAAAATAAAATCGGAGAACCCATCGGACTCAATCAACTCGCGTTTCTTTCTAATCTATCGCCTTGGCATTTTCATCGTATTTTTTCCAAGCTCCAAGGCGAATCCGTTCAAGAACATATCCGTCGTTTGCGTTTGGAGAAGGCGGCCTATGAACTCAAGATTTCCGGTTATCCGATTCTTGAAATAGCCTTGGAGGCGGGTTACGAATCCAACGAAGCGTTTACAAAAGCGTTCAAAAGAATTTTCGATCAGACACCGAAACAATTCCGAAACCGATTCCAAAAAGAAAAACGATTCGTTTGGAAAGGAGATACAATTCCGGAGGGAATTGATCTCAGCGAAATTTATAAAAAAGAAATCTCCTCTTTTTCCATCGTCTATGTCCGACATCACGGTCCTTATGAGGAGTTTCCGGGATTTGACCCCGATTCTCAGGAAATAAAATCTTTGCTCGAATTCTTAAAGTCGCAAAATGCCGTTCCCGAAAATCATCAATGGTTGGGAATTTCCCAAGACGATCCCGAAATTACGCCGCCCGACAAAATACGATTTGATCTCGGAGTTTCGGTGAGAGACGGGGAATATTTAAAACGGATCAAACTTGGAAAACAAATCGTGCAAGGAGGAAAGTATTTGGCGATTCGATACAGAGGTGAATATTCCGGATTGCCAAAGGTATATTCGTTTTTTATAAATCATTTTGTGTCGGAGAAAAAGTTGATTCTAAAAAATTCCCCTCCGTTTGAGATTTACTTGGATCCTTTCCAAAAAAAATTCAAAACGATGATTACGGATATTTATATTCCGATTCAAAAATAAAAAATTTTGTTTCTCACTCTTCTTTGGTTCTAAAAAACGAAAGTTTGATTTTGATTTAAGATCGGATCGATCGATTTTAGAAATGTAAAACCGCTTACCGCTTACGATTTTTTCCGATTCCGGACATCCGCGAAATAAAGACAAATCAAATCTTCGATTTCGAAACGCCAAGCAACTTCCTTCCATCAAAAAAACGCGCTTATAACAAACGAAGGAAACCCGATTCCCGTTTGTAAAAATAAAAGATAGAAAACTAGATTCCCCACAATCGGAACCAAGATCAAAAATTCGAACGCCGTCCATCTTTCGGAAAAAACCAAAAACCTCTCGAGAATTTCTATAATTCCCAATAATCTGTCAGAGCGATCCGATTTTCAAAGGAGCGCGCATAAACCGGACTTCCTCGGATGCAAGCATCGATTGAAAGGGTCGGAATTCCTCCTTTGAAATGGAACGAATTTTGTTTGATGATCGGTCCAATCTTTGCCGATTTGAGGTTTTCGAATGTTTGGAGAGCACGAGATTTAGAAAGAGAGAAAAGGGTTGACCCTATCCCGTAAATTTTTTCTATTCTTTCCTTGAGGAATGACGGTGTGACGCAAGTCAGCTTTCGATTCTTCGAAACCTTATATACAGTGGAACACTGAATTTAAAAATTTCATTGTACAAGAATACGGCGAATACGCCTGATAGTAGTTTAAACAAAGATGATCAAAGTCAAAAATCTATCTAAATTCTATGGCAGAAAACTCGCTATAGACCGTCTGAATTTTGAATTGGGGGAAGGGGAAATTGTTGGCCTTCTCGGATTGAACGGAGCCGGAAAGACGACTACGATTCGAATCCTTACCGGGTATTTAATCGCTTCTGACGGAATCTGCGAGATCGACGGAACCAATACGTTTGAGAATCCGCTCGAAGTAAAAAAGAAGATAGGATATCTTCCGGAAACTCCTCCTCTTTATCCCGAGTTATCGGTTCAAGACTATCTTAAATTTGCGGCGAGAATCAAACAGATTTCTTCCGAATCGATCGAAGCCGAAATTGCAAGGGTTTGTGAAAGAACCTTTCTCTCCGATGTTCGGAAAAGCAATATCGAAACTCTTTCTCTCGGTTATCGAAAAAGAGTGGGAATCGCCCAAGCGCTTTTGGGAAATCCAAGAATCATCATTTTGGACGAACCGGTTTCCGGGCTCGATCCAAAACAGATCGTTGAAATTAGAAATTTAATTCATTCTCTCAGAGAAGGTCATACGATTCTTCTTTCGAGTCATATTCTTCCGGAAGTTTATAAAACCTGTAATCGATTTTTATTTCTACACAAAGGTAGAATGGTTTCTCAGAAAGATAGAAAACAACTCGAAGACGAGATGGAAAAACTTTCGGGTCTGGAAGTGACTCTTTCCGGAACAAACGTCGAATCCGGTAAACAATATCTTTCCTCGTTGCCCGGTGTGGTTTCCGATAAAATTCAATCGATCGGTGAGGATTCGAGAGGAAATACGTTTCTTGTTTCGACTTCTTCCGAGAGGGAATTTAAGGATACGTTATTTAAGTCTGCTTCCTCTTCTCCTCGATTGGAATACATTCGTAAGCAGGAAGTCACGTTAGAAAAGATCTTTATGGATCAGGTTTGAAAAATTTATGTTTCAAAATATTAAATGGATTTTTTTCAAGGAAGTAAAGGTGTTCTTCGGAACCTTTATGGCTCCTTTGGTTTTCGGCGGAACAGCGTTTTTGAATTCGCTTTTTGTGCTCATTCTCAACTTTAATTCTGGCACAAATTACGTGGATACGACGGTAATTACGTTTCTTTCCTTTATGTCCACGATCATCATCGCGATGTTGATTCTATCAATGGGAAGCATCACCGAGGAAAGAAACAGAGGCACTCTTGAATTTCTTTTTACGGCGCCGATCACGGATTTGGAAATTATAGCCGGTAAGTTCCTTTTTGGCGCCTTGATTTGTTTTCTGATCGCGGTTTTTGTGAACGGTCTATTTCCGATTTTTTTATACTCTTTTTGGAAAGCTCCTCTTTACATCGTTGTCTCCGGAACTATCGGTGTTTTTCTTTTGGGAATGTTTTCCTTTGCGGTCGGACTTTTCGGAAGTAGTCTTGGCAAAAATCAGATGACCTCTCTTTTGATTTCGATCGTGATCATTTTGACTCTTTGGGTTTCCGGATACTTTTCGTATTTGTTCGATTCGGTAACTAGAAAGGTGTTGTATCACTTGCATATTTTTTCTCACTTCATTGGATTTTGTAAAGGAGTTCTACCCTTGAATGGTATTGTGTTCTTTATCAGCGGCGCGTTATTCTTTCTTTATCTCACCGTAAAAGTTTTGGAATCTAGGAGATGGAGAGGATGAAAGAATCCATTCTGCTTAGAATTTTTCCATGGATATCGCTAACGGCGCTCTATCTTTATTTTCCGGTTCGCGACAGCATTTTGACTCCCGGGACACGTTTGTTTTGGATGGGATTCGTTCTCGCGATTTTGATCTTAGAACCCGCGTATCGATACGTTCAGAAAAAAAACATTCGGGAGGAATGGAATTCCTATCTTTCCGCAGGTTTGGGTTTGCTGACGTTTGGAATCTATCATCTTAGGGTTTATCTCGAAGAGTTGGCGCTAAAATCATCGGGATCCCATTCTGGAAACGAAAGATTTCGTGAAATTCTTTTAGTCCTGCTCGTTTTATCCGCGCTTGGTTTTCTCATTCTCACTCTTTTAAAAGAATTGGGAAAGGATTCCGCCGGAGCCCAGAGTGTATTGAAAACTTCGAAACAAGCGTTGGTGCGCTATTTTATTCTAAATTTAGCGGTCGTTTTTGTGATTTTGGTAGTCATCAATTACGTTTCCGTAATACGAAATCATAACTTTGATCTGAGTTCCAAAGGCCAGTATTCCTTCGGTCCGACCGCGGTAAAAATTCTAAAGAACGTGGATAAGGAAGTTGAGGTGATCGCTTTTTATCCGAGACCTCTGGAGAATACGACTTCAAGCGATAAGGCAAATTCCTTTTCTCTGAGAAGAATTCGTCCCGATCTTGAAATTTATCTGGATCAGTTACAATCGCTCAGTCCTCAGTTTAAGGTTCGTTTTATCAACGCCGATGTGGAACTGGACGATCTCGCGGAATTTGGCCAGGTTTCAAACGGAATCATTTTGCTTCGGGTTAAAAAACCTCTTACGTTAGACGGTAAACAATTTGCGGAACAAAGAGTTTCGGTTAAGGAAAAAAACGATTTGGAAGACCTGGAACGTAAATTGGTTCAGGCGATCGTAAACATCACCACCGAAGAAAAGAACGTTTACTTTACCCAATCCAATGGGGAGCGTTATTCCGCTATCTTTCAAAATCTGCCCAACGAAAAGGTCGGAATTCTGTCCAACTCCCTGAGCTTTCTCAATTTTAAGGTTAAAGGTCTCGGAATCGCGGAAGGTTGGCCCGGTAGAATCCCGGAAAACGCTGACGTCCTGATCCTTGCCGGTCCTACGGTTGCTTTTTCAAAAGAGGCTCAGACGGCGATCTTGGATTTTATAGAAAAGAAAAAAGGAAAGGTTCTTATCACAATTGATCAGAAGGGAACAGAAAATTTCAATTGGCTCTTGGAAAAATCGGGTTATGGATTTGAGAAGAGTGTTCTTTCCCAGATTCCGAGTCAACCCGGTGTGATCATTGCAAAGTCATTTAGAAAACATCCGATCGAAGAAACTCTGACTAGAAAAGAAATGGGGTCTATGTTTCCGTTTGGCGGATTTTTTCTTCCTTTGTCTTCTTTGGCCTCGGGTGGAAAAACTTTGGAAGCGTTTCCTTTGATGGAATCCGGCGGCGAATCTATATTAGATAAAAATAATAATGGAAAACTGGACACCGGCGAAGAAAAACGAAACGTGATTTTGGGGATGATTCTGAAAACGATTTCCAAATCCGCGGAGGCTGCAAAGGAATCCAAAGCCGATCCGAATTCCGTGACACCGCCTCTTGTACAATCCGATCCAAATGGAAATTCCGATTCTAAAGAAGAAGGGCGAGTCGTTATTTTTTCGGGAACCTCCTGGATTACGGATCAATTTATTTCCTACGGAACCAACTACGAATTGGCGACGTCATCGGTCACTTGGATGTATCAAAATCTTTCTCTGACATCCATTCAACCTAAGAAGGAAGAAGTCAGCACCGTATCCTTGACCGATACTCAAAAAAGAGTCGTATGGATTTTAGGAATGTTTATCTTTCCGGGATTGATCGCCGTTCTTTCTTCTCTTGCATTGATTCAAAAACGAAGACAGGAAGGAGAGGAGTCTTGAAAAGGGGAATTCTTTTTCTTGTCGCGTTAGTCTTGCTTGTTGCCAGTTTTTTTCTTCTGGATGAAAAAAAGGAAAATCAAACCGAAGTAGGGGTCTGGGATATCGATATTGACGAAATCGAATATCAACCTCCGAAATCTTCTTGGGATGGAGAGGACGGCTCGGGCTTTTTTCCTTCTACCGTTTTACTCAAAAAAGAAAAGGGAATCAGCGAGACGGGAATTTTTTTTACAATTCAATCACAGGATTTGGAAACGGGTGATTCTCTTGTCTTTGAAGGCAATCATAATGTGGAAAATATTTTCCGAGATCTATCCGTTTTAAAAGTGAAGGGCGTGGAGCCGATCGAACAAAACGGATCTTTGTCCGCCTCATTGCTTCTCAACGAATCTTCTCCGATGATTCTTCTCAAATCTTCGGGAAGGATTTTAAAAAAACTCGTTTTAGGAAAAAAGAAAACTTCCGATTCCACAAGAATCGTAAGGGAAGGAAATGAGATTCTAATCATTCCAGGTCATATTCTGGATCGATTTAGCAAAGGAATTGGAGAGTTTCGTCAAAAACAGCTCGTAAACTTAAAAGATGAATCTATACTGGAAACAATTTGGGAAGAGGAAGGAAAAACGCTTCGTCTCGACAATCATCCTTACAAGGAACAATCGGTTAAGAAACATTTTTGGAGAAGATTATCGGGCAAAGTTGTAGTCTTAGAACCCCATCTCGGAGATGCCTGGAACAATCAGATTATCGGTCAGAGAGCGGATCTATATCCGGATGATCTTCAAGGAGCGGGTTTTGCGGTTGCGAAAAATCTGACCTCTGTTCCCGCGGAAGCATCTTTAAAGCTTCGTCTTTCAGGCGGTGATTGGATTACATTGAGATACTATCCGAAAACGGATATCAATTCCGTAAGTTATAGACCCGCGGTTCGGATTTTAAACGGAAAATTTTCCGAACCTCCTTTTTACATCCGTGAAGATAGTTTCTTGCGAATAAAAGAAAATGCGGGGAATTTGGACAAAGCGGAGCAGAAAAAGATACCGGTGATTCAAAATTCGGTTCCAAAGAGCGTCCCCCCTACTTCTCCCAAAAAATGATCGTAGATAAAGAACAAGATTTCTCGGAAATACGGACAGGGATTCTTCAAAAAGTATTTCAATCTCCGGAGATCGCCTTCGAGATTTATCAAAAGTCGGACGGCTTCGGTTACGGTGAAATCGTAAGAACACACTTTCTTCTTTGGATCTTTGCACCCGCTTTCAAACTCATTTCTAATTTTATCTTTTCCATTCTTTCCTTTGTAAGATCTGACGACGGAGAATGGACCGTATTTTCCGGAGTTTTGTTTTCGTTTTTGATCTATCCGGTAATCTTATTTTTGATCATTCAGTTTGATGTCTTTCGGGTGTTTTTAAAAAAAGCGGATCGAACCAAAGGGGAAACGTTGCCTCCAGCGAACATTCTTCTTTTATCATTTTTGCCGTTTAGCGCATCCTCCGTTTTTTGGATTTTACCTTCCCCGTTTCAGGCGATCTTTGTTGCGATTTCATTTTTTCTGTCTTGTGCCTTATCCGTTCGGAATCTGAAAAAAATTTTAAATTGGAACGACAAGGATGTTTTGATATTCTTTCTTTCCGGTTCCGCTTATCTGCTAACAGGAATTTTATTTTTGACCGTGATCTACAATCTAATTAGGACGCTTCTCAATTGAAGATTTTTCTGATCGGTATCGGTGGGATTGCAATGGGTAATCTTGCACATATGCTTAAAAAAAGCGGACACGAGGTGTCGGGTTCCGATACGGGCGTGTATCCCCCGATGTCCGATAAACTGAAAGAATGGGGAATTCCCTACTTCGAAGGTTTTAAGGCAGAAAATATCAAAGATCAGGATCTTATCATCGTTGGCAACGCGATTTCAAGAGGTAACCCGGAGGTAGAGGAAATGCTCAACTCCGGAATGAATTATCTTTCAATGCCTGCAGCGATCAGCGAATTTTTTCTCAAAGAAAAAAAAGTGATCGTTGTTGCAGGAACTCACGGCAAAACAACAACTACATTCTTAATTCATCATATTCTTAAGGAGAATGGGATTTCACCCGGGTTATTCGTGGGTGGAATTCGAAAAGACGGATTTCCCGGATTTGAATTGGGAAACGGTCCTTATTTTGTGATCGAAGGAGACGAATACGATACCGCTTTTTTTGATAAGTCCTCCAAATTTCTTCACTATAGACCCACTTATGCGGTGTTAAACGCATTGGATTATGATCATGCAGATATCTTTCCGGATATCGCAGCGATCGAAACGATGTTTCAACGTTTGATCAATTTGGTTCCCGGAAACGGAAAGATTTTTTATTGGAGCGGTTCGGGTTCCTTAAAGAAATTGATTCAACACGTGAAGTTTACAAAAACCGAAGGTTTTGAATGGAATCGAAAGGATTCTTTTTTAACCTGGAAAAAGCACGAACTCTTTTGGGGAGATTTGAAATTGGATCCTGTTGTTTTTGGGGATCACAATTATAGAAATCTCGAAGTGGCGATTCGTGTTTGTACCGAAATTTTAAAAAAACAAAATCCTTCCGGATACAGAGAGGGAATCGCAAAAGCTGTCGATTCTTTCTCCGGAGTAAAAAGAAGACAGGACATTTTATTTCAATCTCCGAAAGCGATCGTGATGGAGGACTTTGCACATCATCCGGTCGCCGTGCATGAAACGATTCACGCGATTAAAAAACGGTTTCATGGTTATAAAATTATTTCCTTGTTTGAGCCGAGAAGTGCGACTTCACACAGAAATATTTTTCAGAAAGAATACTCCTATTCTTTTCTCGGATCGGATCTTACGATTTTGACGGAGATCCACAATCTGAAAAAAGTCTCCAAGGACATCCGTCTGGACGTAAAAAAGCTGGTTCAAAAACTGCTCAAGAATTCGAAAACGATTCCGGTTTATGCAAAGGATCCTCAGGAGCTGCTTGCAAAACTTGAGAAAATGATTCCCCAATTTACGGGAGAAAAAATTCTGATCTTAGCCATGTCCAACGGCTCTTTTGGAGGGATTTATCCCGGACTTGTTGAATTGGCTCGGAAACACATATGAACCTATCTCAAGAGCTCGATTCTATCTATGAAGAAGCCGTCCGAAAAATCGGATCTTCCGTTTCCGAAGAGGATTTAGATAAGAATAAGAATGATTTTATTGGTAAAAAAGGAAAGCTGACTGCGGTCTTAAAGAACGTAGCCTCTCTTTCCATCGAAGAAAAAAAAACGGTTGGTCAAAAAGCGAACGAGCTTTCTAAAAAGTTAGAGACCTTCGTCGGCGATACCAAAACCGCTCTTAAGAAAAAAATTTTCGAAACACAGGCCGCCTCCGAATTTTACGATACTCTTCGCCCTCTTCCCAAAGCCGAAAACGGAAGTTTACACCCGATCACTCAGATCCAATATGAGATCGAAGATATTTTTGCCTCCATGGGTTTTAGCGTGATGGACGGTCCGGAGATTGAGACGGATATCAATAATTTCGGAGCTCTCAATTTTACGGAGGATCATCCTGCCAGAGAAATGCAGGATACGTTCTATCTTGAAAACGGAAATTTACTCAGAACTCATACTTCCGCAATTCAAGTAAGAACTTTAAGAAAACTAAAACCTCCGTTTCGAATCATCGCTCCCGGAAGAGTGTTTCGATACGAAGAAGTCGATGCTTCTCATGAACATACATTTTATCAGATCGAAGGAATGGTGGTCGGGAAAGATATTTCCGCGGCCAATTTGATCGATACGATGCAGGTTTTACTTTCCAGAATTTTTGAGAAAGAAGTTAAGACTAGACTAAGACCGGGGTATTTTCCTTTTGTTGAGCCGGGGTTTGAATTGGATATCAACTGTCTCGTTTGCGAAGGAAAGGGATGTCCGGTATGTAAACAGTCCGGTTGGTTGGAGCTTTTGCCATGCGGTTTGATTCATCCAAATGTTCTTTCTCATGCGGGATTGGATCCGAAAGAATGGACCGGTTTCGCGTTCGGACTCGGGCTGGATCGTCTTGTGATGATGCGTTACGGAATTCACGACATTCGCTATTTTCAATCCGGCAATTTAAGATTCTTAAAACAATTTTAATATGATTTCCACGCCGATTCAGACCCGATGGACGGACTTGGATCCGTTTGCACACGTGAGCAATTCGGTTTTTGTCGCTTATCTGGAAATCGGTAGGGTAGATTTTTGCAAACGTCGTTTCGGTGTGAAGGAAGTTTTCGAAGTTCCTTTTATTCTCGCTAGAATCGAGATCGATCTTAAAAAATCGATCGAGATACACCATACGGTCGAAGTGCAGACCTCGGTAATCCGGATCGGGAATAGTTCCTGGGATTTTCAATCGAAAATCGTAGAGACAAATACCGGAGAGCTGTTTGCGATTGCAAGAACCGTCCAAGTGACCTTTGATCATGCAAAAAAATGCAGCATCCCGGTTCCTCCCAAAATCAGAATAATTTTAGAAGAAGACCTTAGGGAATTTCAAAGACAAAGTAAAGAAGGTTGAATGAAGATCGGTTCGGACCCGGACTGTCAAATTCATCCGGCTCTTTTTAAAATCGAAACATTTAGGATCTATCTATAAGCTTTGGTTTTTTATACAGTATATTGATCTTTGCCTATATAGTAAAAAACGTAAATCTTTGTCACCTTCCTTCCGCCCAGGATTCTTTTCTAGGATCTGCTCCTCCATAGAGTTTTCCGGTGACTGGATCTTTCAACGAAATACAAGGAGCGGCAAAGTCGTATTCCCAGGTCTCCTTTCCGATCACATCATATCCGAGAACTTTCAAACTTTCTCCATGTTGTGCATGAATTTCTTTTTCCAATTCCAAACGACCTGGATAATATTTATGAGGAGAAAAAGAATCGGGCCAGTTGAGAGAACGAAATCGAGGAGCGTTGACTGCAGCCTGTGGATTCATCCCGAATACAATCATATTCAAAAAAACTTGTATGGTTGCCTGCGTTTGCATATCACCGCCGGGAGTTCCCAAACTCATTAAAAATTTTCCGTTCTTAAAAATCATGGAAGCATTCGGTGTAATTGTTGGACGTTTTCCCGGAACAAGCGCAGACGGATGGGTAGGATCTAATCGAAACTGAGTCATTCTGATTCCAAGGGTGATATCGCCTTCGATCATTGGAGATTGAGGAAAATCACTCGGAGTCAGCGATAAGGAGTTTCCTTTCGGATCGATGATGCTGAGATACGTAGTGTCTCGTCCGATTTTACCGGCATTCTCCCAAAATGAGAATTGTAGGTTTTCCTGAGAAGAATTGGATACGAAAGACGAATGGGCGTAATTCAATTTTCCAATTATTGGATGTAGGTCAGGCCTGTTCTGATTGAGATCGAGGGACATGTCTGTTTGAATTTGTTTTTGAACGAGTGCGGAATTATTTTGATTCATCACAATCTCTCCTTTTGTTTTATCAAGGCTGAATGAATCGGAAATATTTTTCTTTTGATAAAAAAGCGGATTTCCCGGCGGCGGAGTTTTTCCAAATGCAAGAGGTTGTAAAAGTTTTCTTCGCTCCGTGGCGTATTCTTTGTTAAGAAGTCCTTCGATGGGAACATTTACAAAGTTCGGATCCCCGAAAAATTTCTCTCGATCAGCCATTGCAAGTTCGATCGCCTGAGCTACCGTATGTATATATTGCGGAGAATTATGACCCATGGATTTTAGATCGATTCCTTCCAAGATTTGAAGAGTTAGCGGAACCACTGCGCCTTGATTCCAAGTTTGATTGGCAAAGATCGTATAAGCCCCGAATTCTCCTTTGAGGGGTTTCTCCCAACCGCCAGAATATGTAGAGAGATCTTTTTGCGTAATCGTCCCGTCGTTTTCTTCATGAGCCTTTACGATCTTTTGTGCGATCGGACCTTCGTAAAAGTATTTTCGGACCGAATCCAGAGATTCGTTCCGATTTGACCCGGTTCGAATCGCATCCGATTCCGCATTTGCGAGTTCGCGTAACGTTTTACCGAGAAGAGGGCGGGTAAATTTTTCTTTGTGATAAAGTGGTTTCCACCATTTCTTGTTCAAATAGATTTCCGCGTTGTAGGGGAGTAAAAAAGAAAACCCTATTCTTTTGAAGATATTCATATTCAGATTTCGCATAAGAATACGATGAACCGGAAATCCTTGTTCCGCGATCTGAATCGCGGGTGCACTCACCTCTTGAAAACTCATCGAACCATATTTTTTTAAAAGCGCGACGATTACGTCCGGAGATGCCGGAATCAATTGAGAGGAATATTTTAAGGTGGGAATGTATTTGTGACCTCTGGATTGAAAGTATTCGATCGTGGCTTTGGAAGGAGCTTTTCCCGCGCCAATATAACTTACCACTTGTTTGTTTTTTGCATCGTAATAGAGAAGCGGGGCTACACCCGGAAAGGAAGCCTCCTCTCCTTGGATAACGTTTAACACCAGTAATGCGGCGATACCGGCGTCGGCCGCGTTTCCACCTTGTTCCAAGATTTGCAGCGCTGTTTTTGTAGCGATGGGATGTCCGGATGCGACCATCATTTTCGAACCTTCCGCAAGAGGACGGTCTTGCTGATACGGGTCGTCGAATTCTAAAAATTCGTTTGGTCTCGAAAAAACGTAGTACAATATGGAAAGTAGGACTGCGATTGAAATAAAACTGAAGACGCTGTATTTAAGAATCCGATTCATCTGTTATTTTCCTTTGAATTTGTGTCGAGGAGTCGCCGTCAAAGTTTGTTACAAACTTTTTTCGGACTCAATCTAGTTGTTCCGACAAATGAATCCAGTGAAAAAACGCCGAAAAACGAATCGTAAAACCGCTAAGAATCAGAAGGAGAGTTTCTACAATTTACCGTGAAACAGCGACCGCCCCCTCCCGCGTTTGGGCATAACCTTACCCACAAGTTTAATCCTGCGTGAGTAATTTAAACATAAATCCGAGATCTATAACTCTCATTAATCCTTTGAATATTGTGAGAGGTCCAGGCGGTGAGTCTGATTTCCGCCCTAAGTGTCCGCCTAACTTTGCAATCCATTCTAAAACAGTGCCTAAATCAGGTTCTTGTTTTGGTGGTTGAGGAGTTTCGTAAAGTCGGCAGTAAGCGCCTTTCCATTCAAATGGTTCAAACATGATGGAAGCTTTTAATCCGTGGACATTCCTTCCTAAGAATGTTAACATCATTACGCGCCTAGAGACGATTGCGCTAATGGCAATACAAGCCTTGAATCGATCGCCAAATTTGAATTGAGTGGATTCGATTGCACATCCAGATTTTAATATCTTGAAATAGACTTCGATTCCCCAACGACTTTTATAGTAAGAGATTACGTTCTTCGCATCTTCAGAAGTTCTAATTGGAATTGTTGTTAAAAATTTCCACTGAATTGTTTCGTCTTCTGATCCGTCAATCTCAGTTGCGGATACCGCATACATATCTATATTTTCCAATTTTTTATATCGAGGGGGCTTTATTGATAATTTTTCAAATCGAAGCTCGATTTTAGCGTCTCTTGCTTTCTTTCCTTTCTTTCTTGGAACAGAGATTGTATATATATCAACCGGCTCTAAGGTTTCAAGATAGGACCAAGAATAATCACCGCCCTCGATCTTTCTGTCATAAACCGCACGTATAAGCAGATCTGGAGCGTTTTCTCCTACCTCTATATGTTCCTGAAATAGTTCGAAAATATCTGCTTCTCTATCACAGATGAATATGTATTTTGCATCGGATTCTTTAGAAAATTCGCATGTTGTTCTGTAGCCTTGAATCCACTTTATACTTTCCTTATTTTCAATAGGAGTTCTCTTTCTTACATCTCTTGGTAAATGTTTAGAGCCTAATTTCAAGCGAGCCCACATTTTAAAATCTAAAATTCCTAAAGGGATTCCGTCTGTGGTAAATGCAATTGAAGGATGTAAAAGAAGCCCCTGATCCAAGTTGGAATTCATCGGCCCTAAACCTTCGATTCGGTTTCTATTTCGATAATAAATTTCCGTTGTGTCGCTTAACACCAAAATCGTTTCTTGTTTTTCAAGACGCTTTTTAGTCGCTCTGGAATGTGGAGCAATAATTTCATCCGGAGATACTTTCGGGTTCGAGAAAAAACGATAGGCGGCTTTTGTTCCCGACCAATTACCAAAAACATCAGGTAGACTTGAACCCGTTTGGTTACACATCGATCCGATAATTTTCTTTAATCGTTTATTAAGTCTCTTGTCCCCCAAGCTAAGAGACAGAAATTCTTCTTCAATCCAATCTAAATCCGTTTCGAGCGTACTACTCCAATGTTTAGTGATCATCTTTAGGCCCAAGGAAAGAAAAGCAACAATGGCCTAAAAAAGCTAGTTTTTTTAACTTGTGGGTAAGGTTATGCGAGTTAGGGTGGAGGAGGCGGGCTCGTGGGAAAGAGTTGGGAAATTTTCCTCTATCAGAAAATCATACTTTTTTCAAGCAAAATATTCTTCCCGATTTTGTAGGAACTCCCACAGTCCTCTGTAAAATCTGCGAGCCCCGTCCTATATTTGGGTAGAGGGGTGAGGTTTAACTCAATGCAACGCTTCCTTAGGGTGCGTTGCAGGGAAAATCCGGGAGATTTTGCTATATCAGAAAATTAGGTTTTCTGCAAATTCAAATTTTTGACCGCAGAATGTAGGAACTACTACAAAAAGCAGAGAAACTCTTTGTCTCAAATCAGAAAAGTTCCTGATTAGAATTCTTCGTCTGGGGTGTAAGCCAGAATTAAGGATGAAATCAGAGTTAAAAGAAATTGCGAGAACACCCAAAGCCAAACGATCATACTCGGAAGAACATTGATAAAATTTAAAATGGAAATCGCAGGTCCGACATAAGCCGCCAGTGAAAAAGAAACTGCTACGATCAATCCACCTACGATACCGACGGGAAGAGAATCCTTAGAGAGACGAACCAGGATTCCTAAAAAGAAAACCTGGATCAAGTCGGCCATGATTGGCCCTACCCATAAAATCATTCCCACTGATTGAAAGAAGGATTTATAGGCAGGGTCGTAGTAAAAGCGGGAAAACAAAAGACTCCGAAGCGGCACGGAAATCACTTCCCAAAATCCGAAGGCTATAAACAACCTTAAAAGAAATTGATTCCAGTCTTTTGCAGTCCTTAAACTCATTCTTACTTTCCTACGATGAAAACCACGTTCGTTGTTGCGGATCCGCCGATATTCAGCATCAATCCGTTTTTAGCGCCTTCTACCTGATAACTACCGGCAGTGTCGGTGATTTGTTTGTAGAGATCGAGCATCATACGAACTCCGGAAGCTCCAACCGGGTGTCCGACTCCGATGAGTCCGCCGGATGGATTGATGGGCTTTTTACCTTTCAAGTCGATCACGCCGTCTTCGATTGCTTCGTGTTCCTTTCCAGGTTGAGTGATTCCGAATGCGGAAATCGCTGCGTACTCAGAAGAAGTGAAACAGTCGTGAGTTTCAAAAACGTCTATGTCTTTCACTCCGAGTTCTGCTCTGTCATACGCGTCTTTTACGGTTTGTCTAGTCCAAGGAAGGATGTATTTATCTCCTTTGGATTCGGCAACCTTTGCGTCAAAAGTGATAGGAGCAACTCTGTGTCCCCAACCTTTCAGTCTTGGGATTGTGTTGATCTTCTTTCCTCTTTTTTTCGCGTATTCTTCGGTATAAGATTTGTTAGCGAGTACTACCATCGCTGCGCCGTCGGTTACTTGAGAACAATCGGTAATGCAGAGTCTTCCTCCGACTGCCATATTGTATTCTCCGCCTCTTGCGTTTGCGTGTTCTTTGTTCATGAACCAGGAACGAGTCTGCGCTTTCGGGTTTCTTTTTGCATTGTCATAGTTGATTCTTGAAATTTCAGCAAGGGCTCCCATAAATCTTTGTTCCGGAAGTTTGTATCTTTCAAGAATTACGTCCGCGAGTTTTCCGAAAAGTTTTGGGAAAGGAAATTGGACTCCTTTCGCTTCTTTTTCGTAATAAGCGGCTGTTCCTAAAAAGTCTCCACCTACGGAAGAACTTACCGTTTTCATGATCTCGATTCCGAGAACGATGGCTACGTCATAGTCTTTCGCACGGATTTTTGTAGCTGCCGCATCGAGTGCGATGGAACCGGAAGCACAAGCTGCTTCAAAACGTCCGCCGGGAATTCCGTA
The DNA here is from genome assembly GCF_040833975.1 of Leptospira sp. WS92.C1. Taxonomy (NCBI): domain Bacteria; kingdom Pseudomonadati; phylum Spirochaetota; class Leptospiria; order Leptospirales; family Leptospiraceae; genus Leptospira; species Leptospira gorisiae. Next base: position 3,850,611 of record NZ_CP162130.1, on the reverse strand, counting down.
GAACGCAGGATCCACTTCGGTTAAGAATGCGCCAAGATGACCTTGAGTCGCATATTGTTCCGCATCGAAGTTTCCTACGAAAATTCCGATTTTATTTTGTTTATTTAGTTTTTTGATTTCATCGGGTGTGATTCCGACCGATGCCAAACCGTCTTGAACGGCTTCGCGCATCAGAGACATGAAGGTCTTTCCTTCCTTAGTCCAGTTTCTTTGAAAATCGGTCTGTTCCCCGCCGAGTATGTAAACTTTCTCGCTCATGGTGATACCTGCCTCCCTAATTATCCTTTGAAAAGTGATCGAGCGTCAAGTTTTTCCTTCAGCTCGTAAAACGGTTTCCCTGGTTTCGCTTTTGCTAATACCTCAGGTACCGGAAGTTTTGCTTTTTCGATCAGTTGAATCGCATCCTTAGGTCCGCCTAAGAAATCAACGAAAGCAGAAGCGGGGGCCCAGTTGAATCCGGTTCCCATTGCAAGGTCGGCCATTTCTTTTGTATCTACGACTTCGCCAACGATTGAAAGAGAATAACTAACGTATCTAGCGATGAAGTATCTCGCGAGGTCCGCTTCAAAACCTTTTGCTTCTTTTACGATATCCATTGCACCGGCGTAATCGGCTTCCGAAATTCTTCTATTTGCCTGGCGAATAAAATCGATATCAAACTTTGGAACCGGCTCGTAAAGATCAGCGCCTATATTATAGACTAATTTTTCTTTCTTACCGTCAGGAGTTTTGGACATCTTATAGAGTCCGCCGCCCGCTTTTCTTCCAAGATCGCCTTTATCGATCAGCTTTTGGAAGTAACCCGGCATTTTAAATGTAGAATGCGCTGCGTCTTTTGTCATTTCATAGAGATTGTCCACGATCGCTTTGTGAACGTCGAGTCCAACGAAGTCCGCAGTATCCAGAGGAGCCATCGCTCTTCCTGTGTAACCGCTCATGATCGCATCCATAAGAGCGATTCCGCCTTTATCGGAATACTTTTCAGCGATCTGAGCCACTTCGTTGATCAGCTGAAATCCGATTCTGTTTCCGGCAAACGCAGGAGTATCGTTTGTATAAACGACTGCGCGTCCTAAAACTTTATCCAGATATTCCCCAAGTTGTTTGAGAACTTTTTTATCCGATCCTTTGTGTGAAACGAGTTCACAAAGGATCATCTTGTAAGGAGGATTAAAGAAGTGAGTTCCAAAATAATGTTTTTGTCCGTCTTCGTCGAATGCTTTAGAAAGTCTTTCGATGGAAAGTCCGGAAGAAACTGTGGAAACGATCGTCCCAGGTCTTCTTGAGCTTGCGATTCTTTTGTTAATCGGTTCTTTTACTTCATAACTTTCCGCAACGAGTTCAAAAACCCAATCGGATTCGGCGACTGCTTTTTCAAGATCGGCATCATACGAACCGGGGATGAGTCTTGGTCGGATTGTATCTGTCTTCACAGAACCGATTGCTTTCTCAATACCTTCTTTCGCTTTGCTTATGTCCCTTGCGAGCATGTGGACTTTTGCCTTCCCAAAGGAGGCAACGATTGCGGCTGATCCGGCACCCATAGTACCGTTTGCGCCTAATACTGTTACTGTTTTTATCTCTCTCATGAAACTATACCAATTCTTGGATTTTCAATGGAATAGAACCTGTTTAAAACAGGTAGGCGGGGAGGAAAGGTTTTTTTACGCAAAACGGGAGGAGAATTATTCTAAAACAGAACGAATGTTCTGTTTAAAACTCTTACAAAAGCCTGAAATTCACGAACAAACTAAGAATTCTTTTAATAAATTTAAGAATGCTCTGAAACGAAGAGCAGTTCTTGATAGATTTCTAAATTTTCTAAATCAAAACAAATGAAGAATACGGTCTTGATCTGAGTATCTTTTTTCAGAAAATCACGGACAGCTTGGATCGCGATCTTTGCCGCTCGATTTTTTGGAAAATGATAAATTCCCGTGCTGATATTTGGAAATGCGATCGTAGACAAAGAATTCTTTTTAGCTAAACGAAGGCTGTTTGTATAAGCGTTCGTTAATAGTTGATCCTCATTTTTATTTCCTCCGTTCCAAACAGGTCCGACGGTATGAATTACGAATTTTGCGGGAAGTTTTCCTGCGTTCGTAATGACGGCTTCTCCGACTTTGCATTCGCCATGTTTGTCGCGGATTGTATAACATTCTTCTAAAATAGACGGTCCGCCGGCTCTGTGAATTGCACCATCCACTCCGCCACCTCCCAATAAAGAAGAATTTGCGGCGTTTACGATCACATCGACTTCAAATTTAGTAATATCACCTTGGATCAATTGAATTCTTTTTTTCATGATTGCTTTTTGATAATAGATATTATGAAAATCGAATTTATTCGCTTCAGTTTTCTAAATTATCCAAATCATTCGAGTTCATTTTCGGAAAAAATCGGAATTCAATTTTTCTCTAAAAACGCTCCTTGTCAAAGGGGTCGGGAAATGTATTTAGTATGGGAATTCTACTTTTAAATTCTGATCATGAGATCCGTTCGATTCTGCAGGATTATCGAACGGAAGTTGTCACTCTGCTGGTTCCGAAGTTCACTTTACTTCAATGGAACGAAAAAGAAAGGAGAAATCTTCCTAAAAGAATTCCGGTCCTTTTGAAAAGATATGCGAAATATCTTACTTCGACCAAACGTTTAGGGACAAAGGCCGGGAAAGTCTTGTATCAGTCGAGTCCGGGAAAAGCACAGATGGAACGGATCAATGTTCGAATCGGTACAGGAAGTTGGGCTCTTTTAGGTTTGTTGGCGCATGTACACGGCGTTTCCCGTTGTTATCTTTTTAATTTTCTTTTGCGTTTGGACGAGATCGGAGTTGGAGATTCTATCGTGAATACGATGAATGAGGGAGGTCCTACCTTTCACAGAAATTACAGATATACTCTCCACCTCGATCTTTTGAATAACAAGATAATACGATCCTTGGATTGCGAACCGACCGATTCTTTTTATGTTTTGGACTATCGAGATTGGTTTGATTCATAAAAAACAAACGAACCTTAGAAATACTTCTACCAATTTTTGAAGAATGTAAACTCCTCCGAGATAGAAATATACCCGGAGGGTGTTATTGTACAAAAAAGGTTTTATTTACAATGTTTTAGTATCATTGGAGAATGATTTGATCTACTCTGTTTTTTCTATATTTTACAAAAGCATTTCCATTTTGAGTGTAACCCAAATAGGCCCCATTCTTCTGAAATTGTTTACCAAAAACTTTTTCAGCGGCTCCTCGATCGGAGCCTACTGCAACTCCTTTGTCGATTCCGGGACTATTGTCGCCATAAACGTTGACTTGGAGTACGGAACCGATACTCATTAAAAAGGAAGTTTCTTTTTTATTATAAATGTAGAATTCACTTCCTGAAGATTTGTCGACTTGAATCCTATCGGGTTTTCCCCAGAGTTTTAACAGATCTTCGAGTTTGTCGCCAGGCCCGACCCCTCCTACTTTAAATATATTTTGTTTTGCATTTTGAGAAGGATCCGGAAGCGTAATTTCATGAAACGCCGCCAAGTGTTTTGCCCAACCCGACGAGGAATCGTAATTCTCAAGATAGTAAGCGGCAAGCTGTTTTGTTTTCGGGGTTTTTTCTTTGTAGGATTCCAAAAGCACGTAATTCAAAATAGGGGTAAAGTTTTCATACACGTAATCTGGATCTAATTGGGTTTTTTGCCGAATTGAGGTTCCGATTCCTTGCAAATAAGTCTGGATTTCCGCGTTCGTTTTAGATTGAACGCTTAAGCTTTGGATTTTTTTATCGACCAGTGTGGAAACGGAACGAAATATCTCCAGTGCCTTGTCTTGATCTTCGGTCCAATAAAATACGATTCCCAGATTATTGGCGAGAGGGATTGAATTTTCCGCTCTTACACTGTTCCCCGCTAAAGCCTTTGCAACATTCATATCGTTTTCTTCCGTGGAATAGGAAAGAAGAACGGCATAGTTGGAAATGAAATAAGGATCTTCGGTTTTCAAGATGACTTTTTGATACGCTCCTTTTGCTTTTTCATAAGCAGCAACGTTTCCGGGGATCGTTCGCATAACCGCTCTTTTACGAAGCCCGCCGGGAAATACCATTGAATCTCGAAAAGAAGGCATGTCGATGACAGGTTTTAATTTTAAATCTTCGTTACTCGCGGTTGCCATCCAAATTTTATGAAGGCAAACCGCATAAGATTTTTCTAAATGAGTATTTCCAGGAAATTTGGAAAGTGACTTTTCCAGATTTGACTTTGCCTGATCGAGATTTTTGCCAAACTGAATATCGTCATACGTTTTTTCTAATGTTGCCAAAAGAGAATAGAGTTCTTGTTTGTCTCCGCTGAATCTTGAAAGACGATCGTTTGCGGAAGGATGACTTGTAAAATAGACAGAAGTCATGGATTCAGGGCTGACTTTATCCAATTTTTTACTGGAAATATATTCCTTATATTGATTGTCGATATCGCTCATGAGTTCGAGAGTGCGAATCATATATTCTCCACCATAGCCGGCCTTGTTTAAAAGTTGAAAACCGGTTTGATCCGCATCCACTTCTTGTTCTTGCGAAAATTTCAAATTGTCTAAAATCGCTTCTCCGGTTGGGTTATCTTTCAGTTGATAGAATTTTTTGACCGAATTAAATGTATGTTTATTATAGTAATGGGATAATTCGTGTGATATTACACCGGCGATGTATCTTTCTCTATAAAAGTTTAATTTATCTTTAGAGTCCGGTTCCGATCTGGCGATTACTTGATCTAAAATATCCAAAGTTCCTGAATTAATACAAAACTGTCCTCCCGCCATTGCGAATGCATTAAACGAGTTATCTTGAACCAAATTGTAAACGATCGGAAATGCGGGGTTTCCTGAGGAATCGGCCAACTTTCGGAATGCGGTGTCGATCGGTTTTTTCCAATCGTTATGATCTTTAAGAACCTTTCGAGATTTAAGAATGGCGGTGTATTGATAGGAGCTTTGGCGTATAATTTGAGCGTAGAGTTCCGCGTCGAAATTGATAGGCTGACTTTTTTGAGCTGCGATTGGAAAGAAAATTCCGATTGCTAAATAGAAAGAAAAAAAATTATGAGTTCTAAACATATTCTTACAACCTTGCAAAGTTAAAATTTGATTGGGACATCTAAGATCGTTATAAAAAGGGAATTGTCAAGCTTGAAATTCCAATCGTATTTCTACACACACCAAAAAGCTTTCTAAGGGATCTTTAAAAGGAAAATCGTAAAGTTTTTCGTTTTAAGAGAAAGATCAAAACCGCAAAGGCCGTCCTCCGATCGGAGGACGGCCTTTACCACAAACGAATGAATTAAATTTGAATCCGTATTTTACATTTAAGGGTTCTTGTATGTGTAAAAAAATCGAAATGAAAAATGAGACGTTCAAGCTCATTATCGGACAAGAGTCTAAGATCATATAAGAATTGATACGGATCTTCTCGGATGTGCAGAAGATTACAAAAAGCCGGCTCGGTTTTCCAACCCTTTCGTTTTAAGTCTTTGATTTTTTCTTTAAATTTCCGATCCTGCAATGGAGAGAATTCGATTCTCCACCTGCAAATGAAGATAACCCATTTGTTTGAAAACGGGAATCTCCTGAGCGAAAATTTCGTAATAAAAATTTGAAGAGTTTTTGTTTTGGATTTCCCGTTCGCAAATAATCAGTGGATAAAAATGATTCTTCAAAATCCATACATAACGATTAAAATTGAATGTTTGGAATCTAAAACCGATTCCATTCTAAAAGTCAGTCTTCTTCCGGAAGAAGAGGTGAAATAAAATAAGCGATGAATTCCAATTTTCCAGTCGTTCCCGATTTCTGATAAATGGAAAAGGTCTGATTTTCGATCGTCTTTAGACTTTTTCCACGAATCGCCGCGATTTGATGATTGGACATTCCTCTCAAAAGAAGCATTGAAATTTCCTTTTCCTTATCCGATAAATCCCATTCCTCAAGTTGTTTTTGAAAAGATTCCCAAAACGATTGATTGGTATGAGTGAGGAGTTGATTCTTATTTCTAAGACCTTCGATTACAACTTTTGCGGATTCGATATCGTTTTGAGTATGTTTGATCTCTATAAAAAGAAAGTAAAGACCTATGATGGATAAGAATCCGAACGCCGCTTCGATCGTCGTAAAATACGCCTGAGATCTTTCGATCCAAACGATATCAAAAGCAAAGGTAAGAATCTCTTCCATAATCCAGAGTAAGACTAATAGAACGTAAATTAAAAAAAAGTAGAATCGTTTTTCTTGAGGAAGCCAGAATTTCATTTTACCTTCTAAGATTGTCCAAAGCCGATTTCAAATGTTATAATCTCAACGTTTACAAAATTCTTATTACTAAAGAATTCTTAAAGAATCAATTGAAAAGAAGAAACCAAAGCCCTAAAGAGTCAAGCGGGATAAAACCTCTGAAATTTCTTTGGGTAAAAACCACTAATTTCCGAAGTATCGATAGGTGTTTACCGCAGTTGCTGACTCCACCTATTGCGGAGTCCGATCATTTTGATAAGCTGTTCTGAAATTTATCAGGGACGAACGTTATGAAACTTTCAGGGCCAATTCTAATTCTATTTGGAGAAATTTTTTTTCAGAAAAAAAGATACAAGATCGTTTGTGTATCGATTTTCATATTCGGACTGATCGGTTGTATTTCGCCGCAGTTAAACAATTACGTTCCCAACTTGAGTCCGACAGATTACGTTTATAAAGGCGATTTACAAGGTCTCGAAAACTCGTTGCGTGCAGGACAGGGAATCAATCAAAGAGATCCGTTTTTTAGAAATTATACTCCTCTTATGGTCGCGGCCAGAGAGGGCGAATATTTGATCGCGGATTTTCTAATTCGAAACGGTGCGGATGTAAACGCTAGGACTAGGGACGGCCATACCGCATTGATGATGGCGGCTTTTAACCGATATCCCGAAATCGTAAAATTACTCATTCGCGCCGGAGCCGATGTGCGAGCTACAAGCGTTCAGGGGCACACTGCTTGGTCGGAATCCACATTAGAGGATTCTAAGATAGTTCAAGAACTTTTGCTCCAGGCAGGAGCGGGAAAAAAACAATGAAAACTTTAAAATATATTTTACCAGGAATGATCGTGATTCTTTTCGAAAGTTGTACGATGGACACCGAACGTTGCGAAAAAAATTGTAATCAAGATCTTTCCATTTGTCTTTTGGTTGCCGCAAACAGCGGAGATACCAATCAATCCTCTGTCGCGATTTCTTTTCTCTGTTACCAACTTTGCGAGGGTTGTAAAGATAACTGCGGAACGGGAACTTCGAGAAGTTCAAGCAGGACAAGCTCGCGCGGAGGCAGCGGCGGAGGTGGAAGAAGTAGCGGAGGCGGAAGCGGCGACGGAGGTAGCAGTGGTGGTGGAGGTCACGGAGGCGGTGGACATGGCGGAGGAGGAATTATCACATTCTAAGAACGAGAAAGTATGAACAAAAATATTCAGATACGAATTCGAATTTTTATTCTTGGGTTGTTCTTCCTCGCCGATTGCAACACGATGCTGCCGGAAAAAGATAGAATTTATATCGGCGTCGTTTCCCAGAAGGGAACCGAAACTTTGCCGAGTTGGCTGGATCATAAACAAAAAAATATCGGGGGAAGCGTATTCGTAAGTCGATACGGAGATAAAGAGGCCATAGTCAAATACTACAGCAAAAGAAATACGGGACATTTCAGAACGATTTCCTATCGAATCGAATATTCGATCTGAAGCGCAACAAATGCCGATGTAGCCTCTCCATACAAGGATGAAATCTGAGAGAGGGCGTTGTTGAGCGCAGGGAGGGCAGTCATAGTATCAATATTTTCTAATATTATTTTCGGAACGTCTTTTCCGCTCAAATATTTTTCGGGTAAAAGAATCAATCCTCCTTTGGTATAAATCGGTCGGTCGGAATTTGAAATCGTAAAAACATTCGTTCGATAGGTGCGGGAGTAAGAATCGGCAACAAGAGCAAGAGTTACCTCGTCGATTTCTGGCGATGCAAGAATGCCTATATCTTCATACGACCAAAAGGATAAAAGATTTTTAGCCGCGATCCAGATATGTTTGCTTTCGAATTTAAAATCGGAACTCTTGTGCTCGGTTCCCCAATAATCGACTCCGAATTCCTTTGCGATTGAATTCGCTTTTTCTTTTCCCGCGATCGATTCGATGAGAGCCAAGGAAACAGGAATCGATGCGGTTACACCCGTGGTGGTGACGATTTTTTTATCGGAGACATAGTGTTTATTCCGAATCCATTTTGTATCTTCGAATTGTTCTTCCAATTTGTTAAGCGAATACCAGTGTCCGGTTGCGCGTTTTCCTTTTAACAAACCCGCATTTGCAACCAACCAAACACCGTCGCAAATTCCAACGATGATCGCACCTTTGGAAGATTGCTTTTGGATCCATCCGATCAATTTCGGATTTTCGGAATTATGAACCGCAGGTACGATCACGTAATCCGCACCTTCCGGAAAGGATCGATCAAAGTCGGAAAGTGCGGTTTGAATTTGAATCTGCAACGCGGGATACATTTGCATGGTTCCCGCATCCGTGGACAATGCATACACATCTGCGATCTTTGCGCGAGTTAAAACTCCATAAGGCACAACAAAGTCGGAAAGCTCGGTGTATTTATTTTCTCCGATCACAGCAATGACCGGACGTTTCCGATTGAATCTGGATCGAAAGGTTTCGATTTTTTCTTCGATGCCAACTTCGGAAATCGGATCCGGAATTTTTTCGGAATTCTTTGTGCAATTTGTAAAGGAGAGACTTCCGAATAATTGTAAGATTACAAGGAAACAGATGATTTTTGTTGAATGCGATTTTTTTAATTTCGGAACGGGAATATTGTTTTGTTTCATGATATGATTTTCGCACGACTTTCCAAAAGGATCGTCCTTCCGTATCCGGACGGACTGATATTTTTAAAATCGAAAAAAATCTGGACAGAGATCGAAGACTCTCTTCACTCATTCCATGCTTACTTTCGTGGTTTTTGGAGCCGGATTGGCTTTTCTGCTTTCCATCGCAAATTTTTTAAACAATCAAACAGAAATTCATTCTAAGAATCCGAAAAAGATCGCTCATACGAAAGCTGAGCGAACGGATGAATTTCCTTGGTTTCAATCTCTCTATCGCAAAGCTGCAGCGATTCTTTTTCTTATGATAGGAGTCGTTCAATTTCACGTTTATTTGGAATTATCCGGAGAACTGAAAAACGTTTCTTGGTTTGCTGAAATTCATATTCCCGCGATTTTTTTGATCGGACCTCTTATCTATCTTTATTTTGAAAGTTTGAGTGGAGCCAAGCCAACTCGATTCCGGCTTTTTCATCTGCTTCCGAGTTTGTTTTCTTGGATTATACTCCTTCCATTCTATTTACAAGGTTCGGACCAGAAACAAAACTTTATTGAGAATAAGAATCCGGACGATCCGTTTCATCTCATCGTTTTGTTGATGTTGATTTGCGGAACGGTTTCCAATTTTCTATACCCCGCGAGTTTATTTCGAAATGTTTGGAAATGGAGAAAGCAAACCAATTCCGATCGTCGAATTTCTTTTTCTCCCTTTTTAGCTTTGTTTGCGGGAACCCTTTTTGTTTTATTTTTGTTTGTGATCGCGCAGATATTTTTTCTGTCTTTGTTTCCGATCGCCGCAAGCGGACTTACGATTTTGATCTGCGCCGTTTTTTTGATCGGCGCCACCAATTCCGGTATAATTGAAAATTTTCGACAGGAATCTCGGGAAGCTCGCTACAAGGAAAGCCGGGTTATGGGATTGGATGTAGACGCCGTTATAATTCGCCTCGACGAATTGATGAAAACAAAACGATTGTATTTGGATGAAAATCTAACCTTATCCGGATTATCAAAAATCTTGAATATTCAAACGCATCAGCTTTCCGAAATTTTGAACAATCGTCTGCATCGAAGTTTTAGGGATTATGTGACTCAATTTCGATTGGACGAAGCTATAAAACTTTTGAGAGAAGAACCGGAACGATCCGTTCTTTCGATTGTCTATGCTTCCGGATTCAACTCCAAATCTGCGTTTCACAAATTATTTCAGGAACGATTTGGCTGTTCTCCTTCTATGTTTCGATCGGAAAATCGATAACCGAATACAGCTGTGTATTGTTTTTAAAACAAGAACCGCTTAGAAAAATTGTGCTTCTGATTTACAGATTGTGATCGATTAAAATCAAGATGTTGATTAGAAAAAGATGAAGGATGGAAAAGAAAAACAAACTTCTCGCGGCTTGACGCTCCGGATTTTTTATCAGACGAAAGGAGAGGATTCCCATCCAAACACAAATTAGAATTGAAGAGATCAGATACAAAAAACTCATCGAAGATTCGAAAAAATAAAAGCTGATACAAGAGATAGAATATAAAATCGTATAAAAAAAGATGGACTTTGCGGTTTGATCGACGCCTTTTACGACGGGCAACATCGGAAAATCCGCATCCGAATAATCCTCTTTTAGAAAAATCGCCAAGGCCCAAAAATGAGCCGGGGTCCATAAGAAAATCATTGTGAACAGAATCCAGGCTTGAATCGGAAGAGAATTGCCGATTGCAGCGTATCCGATCAACGGTCCGACACAACCCGCCACGCCCCCGATCACGATGTTTTGCGGTGTTCTCGGTTTGAGAAGAATGGTGTACAAAAACACATAGGAAACAAGCGCGGCAAACGCGCAAAGTGCGGTGAGAAAATTTACATAAACCGTAAGTAAATAAAAGGACATTCCCGTCATAACAAGGCCGACTAATGTTGCCTGAAGACTTCCGATTCTTCCCGCCGGAATCGGACGATTGGAGGTCCGTTTCATCTTTGCGTCTCTGTCTTTTTCAATGATCTGATTAAAGATAAACGATGCCGAAGACATCAGAAAGGTTCCGAACAAAGTAAGCGCGATCAAAAAGCCGGAAGGAGGTTGCTCTGCGGCGAGATACATTCCAGGGAGGATGGTCGCTAAAACCAAGGTGGTGACCCTCGGCTTGATCATTTGATTCCAATCAGAAAAAAAAGTTGAGCTTACCATCGATTGATTTCCTGAAATTAATTTCCAGGCCTCCGTTCGTTCTCCGAAGTTAAGAAAACTGCCCTGGAAATAAGAGAAAGATAGGAAAACGTAAGCAAAAGCACGGCAAATCCGGTATGAAGCACTGTCACAAGTTTCGGAAGTCCAAAAAATACATTCAAAATTCCTAAAATGATTTGGGCGACGAGAAGATACATGGACATTTGCAAAAGTCTGCGAGTGGTAATCGGAAATCGTTTCCAAATCGAGAACGCAAGAGAAATTGCAAGCAATAATGCGACGGTATAAGCCCCAAAACGATGAAACACTTGAATTTTAACGATCTCTAACGGATGATTCGGAATCCATTCTCCCCAACAAGTTGGAAAGTCCGGACAGGCCAATCCTGCATAATGGGAACTGACTCTTCCGCCAAGAACGATCTGAACTACGATTCCGATGATCAGGATAAAAAGCAAAATATTATCTTTTCTGAATAAACTTGAGGAAACGATGAATTTTGAATTTTCTTTTTCGGATTTTTCCCGAGCGGAAATCGAAACCGTAAGAATGACCAAAAAGAAAGCGATTGCGTTGAGTAAATGCAAGTTTACGGAGGTCGGATCGAGTTTGAGAGTTACGGTCAGTCTTCCCAGGTTGATTTGAGAGATCAGAAGAAGGACCGCCAAACCAAGATAGATTCCGAATTCTTTTCTGAGAATTTTATCGATAAAAGTCCAAATCGTAAGTCCTAACAAAATCAATCCCAAAAATCCGGAATAGTATCGATGCGAGACCTCCATAAAAATCTGGAAATCGAAAGTAGGAAAAATTTTTCCAAAACAAAAAGGCCAATCCGGACACGCCAAACCGGATCCGGTAGCTCTCACTAAAGGCCCGTAGAGCAGATTTAAAAAAATGAGAATGCTCAGGAATAGCGAGATTTTATAGAATAAGCGAAATTTAGAAGAAAGGTCCAAGTTAGAGTTCATTCTTTCCTTAAGACCCTCGAAAGAGGTTCCTGAATTTACCATACTCGAAAATTCGATCTCAAGGGCAATGAAAGTAAAATTTAAATATTACTTCCAAAAAAACAGATTCATCCGATCCTGTCCTTGAATCTTCCGATTTTCTTCTGACAAGAGAATGAGAATCAAATACAGGAGCCCGACTTTCAATGGCACAACACGACTACAATAAACCAGGATTCTGGACTTTTATAATCGTTCTCATAGGAAATTTAGTATTTTTTACATATATTTCTTTCTATCATCCGGGAGTAAAAGAACACTCTCTCAATCTTCCTGCGAATACACAGGCTAAATAATATATCTGGGAAATTCCCAGGAGATAACCTTGGTTTTTAGAACTTCCCTGATAACAGGGATTTTACTTTTCTTAACGACTTCTCTTTATTCTTACGATCCTTCAGCAAGGTTTGATAAAAATGAAAAACCGAAAGAGCTGGAAGGAGTGGGAGTAAAAGAGAAGTTAGGAAACCAACTCGATCTTTCTCTGTCGTTTCGTGATGAAACCGGTAAGCCAATCTTGCTGAGTTCTTTTTTTAAAAAAGAAAAGCCCGTTCTTCTTTCTCTCGTTTACTACAAATGTCCGACTTTGTGTAACTTTCATCTCAACGGAATTACGGACACTCTTAAGCGACTCAACTGGCAAGTAGGGAACGAGTTCGAATACGTTACGGTCTCTTTTGACCCAAAAGAAACTTCGGATTTGGCGCAGGCAAAAAAGAACGCTTACGTTAGAGACTATGCTCGTGGTAACGGTGACGGATGGCATTTTTTAACAGGAGATCAAAAAGAGATCACTGCATTGGCGGACTCGGTTGGATTTTCTTATAAATGGAATCCTGAGAACGAACAGTGGATTCATTCTTCCGTTGCCTATGTCATCACACCTTCCGGAAAAATTTCCAGATACCTTCATGGCATTACGTTCGATGAAAGAACGTTGAAACTTTCTCTTTTGGAAGCTTCAGATGGTAAAATAGGGGATTTCACCGATCAATTCGCCCTTTTTTGCTTTCAATTTGACCCAGGAAAAAATACTTATACTTTGTACGCTTATAATATGATGAAGCTGGGTGGATTCTTCACTCTTCTCATTCTGGCGGCGTTCTTGATCCCATTCTGGATCAGGCATAACAGAAATTCCGAACTCATTAGGAAGGAGTAACTTCAAAAAAATGACCTGGTTGAACCTCATTACGGCAACAAGTTTCATGCCGGTTCAGGCTTCCGAAGTAGCAAAGAACGTAGATAACCTCTATATCTTTCTGCTCGTGTCCAGTCTGATCTCCTTTGTTATTCTCATTGGTGGAATGACATGGTTTATTTTTAAATACAGGAGAAAGACCGACACTGACAAGACTGCCTATATTACACATAATACTTTGGCAGAATTTCTTTGGTCCTTTATCCCTTTAGTAATCATGATTGTGATTTTCTGGTGGGGCTGGGTGATTTTCGCAGACCTCAGAAAAGTTCATGATAAAGGTGATATCGAAATTCACGTAACCGCAAGACAATGGCAGTGGACTTTCAAGTATGCAAACGGAGTGACTGTGGTTTCTCCTAACGCAACCGAAAAGTTAGACACCTTGTTTCAGCCGAATGGAATTTACGTTCCCGTCGGTAAGACGATTCGTCTTGTAATGACTTCTCAGGATGTTCTTCACTCCTTTTTTGTTCCCGCCTTCCGGAACAAAATGGATGCGATTCCTGGACGTTATACGACCTTTACGTTTACTCCGACTGAAAAAGGCGACTTCATAGTTTATTGTACTGAGTTTTGCGGAACCTCTCACTCGAATATGCTTTCCGCGATTCGTGTGGTGGATTCCGAGACTTATGATAAATGGTATGCCGCGGCTGGAAATGCGGGGAGCGCAAAACTTCCCCCGGTGGAACTTGGAAAAAAACTCTACGCTGAAAAGGCTTGTGCCGGCTGTCACTCGATCGACGGTTCTCGTCTGGTCGGACCTTCTTACAAAGGTCTTTTTGGAAGTGTGAGAGAATTTGAGTCCGGTCCCGGTGCGACTGCGGATGAAAACTACATTCGCAAATCCATTTTGCAACCGACCGCTCAGGTCGTAAAAGGTTATCCGCCTGCGATGCCTCCGTATCAAGGACAGCTTTCCGACGACGAAGTCAACGCTCTGATCGAATATATTAAAACCCTTAAATAGGAGAGGAATATGTCTACAGCAACTGCAAGTCATACTGACAACTACCTCAACCACGAAAAGGGAATCTGGTCCTGGCTCACTACAATCGATCACAAGCGGATCGGGATCATGTATTTCTTTGCGATTATGTCATTCTTTCTTTTGGGAGGAATTTTCGCACTTCTGGTTCGTATCGAACTTTTCACTCCGGGACAAACTCTCGGATTCGTAACTCCGGACATCTACAACAGAATGATGACGTATCACGGCGCCATTATGGTGTTCATGGTGATCGTTCCGGGAATTCCCGCGATTTTTGGAAACTTTATTCTTCCGATCCAATTGGGTGCGAAGGACGTTGCATTTCCAAGACTGAACTTAGCGAGCTGGTATATCTTTATGTCCGGCGCTGCGATCGCGGCATTCTCTCTTTTTACTCAAAAAGTGGATACCGGTTGGACCTTTTACACCCCGTATTCCATCTCGAACTCCGTTTCCAACGGTGTGATTATGCTGGTAATGGGTGCGTTTGTGATGGGATTTTCCTCCATTCTGACCGGGTTGAACTTTATCGTCACCACTCATAAGTTGAGAGCACCCGGAATGACGATGAACCGAATTCCATTGATGGTCTGGGCGCTTTACGCGACTTCCATCATTCAGGTTTTGGCAACTCCGGTTTTAGCGATCACTCTTCTTCTGCTCGTTGCGGAAAGAACTTTGGGTGTGGGAATTTTTGATCCGACTCTCGGTGGAGATCCGGTCCTGTTCCAACACTTCTTCTGGTTCTATTCTCATCCTGCGGTGTATATCATGATTCTCCCAGCGATGGGTGTGATCTCCGAATTGGTGGCGACTTTCTCCAGAAAGATCATCTTCGGATATACCGCGATTGCGTATTCTTCTCTTGCGATTGCTGCGGTTTCCTTTTTAGTTTGGGGACACCACATGTTCGTATCCGGTCAGTCCGAGTTTGCCGGGGTTTTATTCTCCTTTATCACGATGCTCGTGGGAGTTCCTACTGCGATCAAACTCTTCAACTGGATTTCGACGATGTATAAAGGGTCCGTTCGTCTGGACGCTCCTATGTTGTTTGCGATCGGATTTATGTTTCTCTTTACGATCGGCGGTTTGACCGGAGTGTTCCTCGCTTCCACCGGTATGGACGTTCACTTTCACGATACCTATTTCGTAGTGGCACACTTCCATTACGTAATGGTGGGTGGAACTCTGATGGCTGTGATGGGAGCGATTATCTACTGGTTTCCAAAAGTTACCGGTAAAATGACTTCTGATCTTTTGGGAAGAATTTCCTGGGTCTTTATTTTCACCGGATTTAACGTAACTTTCTTTCCACAGTTCATTCTTGGATCGATGGGAATGCCGAGAAGATACTATGATTATTTACCAGAGTTCACAAGTTTGAACCAAATTTCTACGATAGGATCTTGGTTGATTGGAACCGGATTCTTGATAGGTCTTGCGGCCGTGATTCACGGTTTGATCGCAGGAAAAGTGGCAGGAGACAATCCTTGGGGTGGAAAAACTCTCGAGTGGACCATTCCTTCTCCACCGACTCACGAAAATTTTGAAAAAACTCCAACAGTAACCGGAGGGCCTTATGAGTACCGCTAAGCACGCGGAATTCCACCATGCTCATCACTTTGACAGTGCTGAGCATCAGTATGACGCTTCTAAACAAGGAATTTGGTTATTCCTTGTTACTGAAATTCTAATGTTTGGCGCCCTCTTTGTGGGTTATACCATCTATCATTCTCTGTATCCGGAAGTTTTCCATGCGGGAAGTCATCACTTGTCCGTTCCGATGGGAGCATTCAACACAGTTGTGCTTCTTTTTAGTTCCTTTACGATGGCCCTCGGGATTCATTACGTTCAGGTTGATAAAAAGAAAGAAGCCGTGATCGCATTGGTCATTACCGTTCTTTGTGCTCTTACGTTTATGGTTGTAAAGTATTTTGAATATACTGCGAAGATTCATCACGGACTTCTTCCCGGTAAATTCTTTACAAACACCGAAATGCCGGAGATTAAGAACTTGGCTATGTTTTTCGGTTTTTACTTTGTAATGACCGGGATTCACGGATCACACGTATTGATCGGAGCCGGACTCATCATCTGGGTGATGATCAAGGTGATCAAAGGAGAATTGAATTCTTCTTATTACACTCCGTTAGAAGGTGTGGGTCTTTTCTGGCACGTAGTCGACTTAATTTGGATTTATCTCTTCCCGCTTCTTTACTTAGTGGGCTGAGTTTTTTTAGCTTAGAATTCTGATCCGGATTTTCCGGAACAGACGAAAACCCCGGATTCTTTCGGGGTTTTTTGTTTTAAATTGATAACTCTTCGAAAAGATTGCAGGCTACTAAAAAACCTGAAGTTTCCTATCTAATTCCGAATGGATTTCTAAAGACAAAGGTTCTTTTGTTAAAATATAAAAATGTGATTTAACGTGTCTCTTAAGTATGAAGTCAAAGAACGATGAACTCAATGAATGCCTCCCTATGGGTCGGCCTTCAGGGAGCGAGGTGTTGAGTTGCCTTTGGGACAGAGCCTTATATGACACAGATACTTTCTTATCGGAGATCACAATTGGTCTTCACTTAGGAATGGTAACGTTACTTATCATTGATTATATTGTATTAGAAATTCATATTTATCTAATAATGATCGTTTCTATTCTTAATTTTGTCTTGAATTTGATTCTTATCAATCGATTCTTTTGTAAAAAAATTTGTTTTGTTCGATGCGATGAAAATTCAAATTTTAGACAAAGATAGAAAAGAGATTCCATTTTTTTTGGCAGAAAGTTTCCTCTTTTAAAAAAGAGGCTCTTTTGATTGGAAAGATTTGTGGATAAATGCAAATGATGATCAGCAAGTCATGTCGAAGTCTTTTGATCTTTTAGGAATTAATAAATATCTTTTCGAATTTCTGGCTTCAACGAGCCAATCAAACCATGACCCGATTTTACGTCGGAAAAATATCGTAATACTACTGCCGGTATTGCCACCGTAAAGTGAATGAATAAACTGATCGCAATATAAAAGCCGTATTCCAATCGTTTCAGGAAATTTATTTTTTTTGTAGGATTGTATTCCAATACTTGATCGGATATTTCTTCAATAGAGGACCATTGGCCGTTTTCGATGGACATACGAATTTCTCGAGAATAAAGATTTTTAGAGCGATTTCCGCTGCAAAACGCTTCCCAGATTTTCCTCCGATCCAAAAGCCAACCTGTGGATATTGCAATCAAATTCATTACTCCGATGAGCGGGTTTCTATGCATGGATCCGGAACCTAATTCCCAAGCACTCATTTCTCCTTCACCAATTCTACCAACGGAATAACCGGTAATAATATGATGTAAATCGTGGAACTTCAAATAACGATTGCGCGTTTCGATATTTGGAAATGGTACGAGCAAACAACCGGTGTAGACTTTTACAAATCGGATTCGCTTTCCGATTGTATTTCCAAAACCCTTTTCTCGATAAAAATTTTGAAGTTCATCGTCGATGTTATTGAGGTTATGCATATAAAATGAAAACAAAAAAAGATTGAATCTTTTAAATCTGATTTTTTGGCGATCAAATCCTATTTGAAAAATAAAAATAAGAACTTAATAGAATTGGATTTAACTTGAACGATCATCCTCCGGTATTCAAACCTCTTCCAGTTAAAAATTGGAAAAGATAATCGATTTTTGCCAAAGAATGAATCAGAGAAAGCGAGAGTTGCGGACATTTTTCGATGGTTTCAATTTTTTTCGACGGAATTTGGTCATTTAGGCCGATTTTATAGGTAGAATTTA
This sequence comes from Leptospira sp. WS92.C1, assembly GCF_040833975.1. Lineage (NCBI taxonomy): Bacteria > Pseudomonadati > Spirochaetota > Leptospiria > Leptospirales > Leptospiraceae > Leptospira > Leptospira gorisiae. The sequence continues at coordinate 3,832,534 of NZ_CP162130.1, read as the reverse complement.
GGATTCCTAAATGCAGAATATAGACTATTCCAGAAAACTCAAACAATCCTCGATCCGAACTCCGATACGGGAACCGGTTGATTTTGATCGAACGATTCAGATGGTTCAGCATCATAAAAAATCAGGATCTCCTATTCAAATCTTCTCATCCACTCGTACGGTTTTTATCTTATTGTTGGGATCTATTTCTCTTTTTACCGCGGGTCTTGTCGTCGGCTTAAAACTGGATCAAAAGGAAGACACGTTTGCTCAAAACGAACTTCAAACGTTTCGCAACGTTTCCTCTTTCTCTCACGAAAACAAAAATGAATCCCGCGGATTTCGTTCCTTATTCTCCTCAAAAGAGAAAGACGATGGAGCGGGGTCTTTAAAAAATTCCGAGACTCTAACTCACATCAAAAAACAAGAATCAACCTCAGCCCACGATTCTAAGATTTTGTATCCTCCTCAACAAGGAGAGACCAACTATCTTGTCGTTATTGGAACTGCAGATTCGCTTCGAGCAGTGGAGCTGGGAAAGCGACTTTTGATGGCGAGAAACGAATTTAAAGGAAGAATTTTCCGATCTTCTAAAGGAGAGCTTTTCTTAGGTTATTTTTACTCGGAAGAAGAGGCAAAAGAAGCGTTAGAAAAGATTCAACCGCTCAATGATCCCGCATTTCATTCTGCAAAAGTTCGTTCTCTTCAACTTTAACTCTCTTTTTCGATTATTTTGTTGACTTTCGTCAAATTTATGCTAGATTTCTAAGCAGAGTTTTAACGGAAGTTATCATACTTACTTGGCCACCAAAAAGAAAAATTCCGATATCGAACACAAGGTAGGCGACTACGTAGTCTATCCCATCCATGGAGTTGGAGAGATTCTGGAAATCTCCAAGAAGAACATCCTTGGTAAAAAGAAGGATTGCTACGTTCTCGAAATCCAGGGTAGTAAGATGAAGGTTATGATACCTGTTGATAAAGCAGAACAGGTTCGGATTCGCCCTATCATCGACAAAAAAGAGATCAAGAAAGTCATCGCTCTCCTAAAAAAGGACGAAGTTGATACAGAAGAAGACTGGAAGATCCGCTACCAAAATAACCTCAACAAGATCAAATCCGGATCGATTTATGAGGTCGGAGAAGTCTGCAGAAACCTATTTCGTAGAGCCAATGGAAAAGAACTCTCCATTATGGAGAGAAAGCTCTATGAAAGCGCCTATAATCTTGTGAAAATGGAAGTTGCTTTAAGCAAAGGTGTTACCCAGGAAGAAGCCGGAAATTTAGTTTCCGATGTGCTTGCTAGCACGCTCTCTCCAGGGGAAAGAAAGTCAGAAGAAGAATAATTCCGCAAAAACTCAAATACAATTAAGGATTTGAGTTATGATTCATCTCTATAAAGTACTCACGTCTCTCTTCCTCTCCGGAATTACATTTGCAGTTACTCAAAAGCAAACTGGAGATCTTTTCTTATCCGGTCCGATCGCCGGAGTTGTTCTGGTAATTTCCTTAATTCTTCTTTATGGAGAATCCAGTCTTTTTCCAAAACTCAAAGCTGACATACTCTTTTGCGCAGGTCTAGGAGCGCTGCTCGGACTCGCAATCGCTTGGTTTGTGGGAACCGTAGTTCGTTTTGAAGAATTGAATACGGCGCTCTACTTTTTGTTCGCTCTCTTTGGAATTCTTTCCGGTGTTTCTTTCGCAAAAGAACCCGGTTTGGGAATTTTCGGTGGCGGTGGGGCCGGCGGAACATTTGGGGTAGGAATTGAAAAAGAAGAAGTTCGTGATAAGATTCTGGATACTTCCGTGGTCATCGACGGAAGAATTTTAGACATTGCTGATACACATTTTTTGGACGGTCCTCTGATTCTCCCCAACTTCGTGTTGAGAGAGATCCAATTGATCAGCGATTCTTCCGATCCGATCAAAAGAGCGAGAGGAAGAAGAGGTCTTGAGATGTTGAATAAACTTCAACGAAAGGGATCGATCGAAGTAAAAATTACCTATAAAGACTATTCCGATACGCGTGAAGTCGACGCAAAGCTGATCAAGTTAGCAAGAGATACCGGCGGTAAAATCGTTACGAACGATTTTAACTTAAATAAAGTTGCGGAATTGCAAGGTGTAAAGGTGCTCAATTTAAACACCCTTGCCAACGCACTCAAACCCGTCGTTCTTCCAGGAGAAGAACTTGGAATCCAGGTGATCAAAGAAGGGAAGGACGAAAACCAAGGAATCGGTTATCTTGAGGATGGAACGATGGTCGTGATTGAAAACGGCGGTCATCTCGTTGGAAAAGAGGTCAAAGTGACAGTAACTTCCATCATTCAAACTGCGGCAGGAAAGATGATCTTTACAAAAGCGAATTCAAACGGGGCTTCTGAGAAGGGAAATCGCCAGCAGCATTCCTCTTGAATCGGTTGACTTTCCGGTTTAGAGAAAAATAATTGAAATAGAATTCCCAAGGAGCAATCAAATGCAGGCCCAGACTCAGGTAAAAGGCTTGAAGGAACTCGGACTCGAACCTTCTGAAATTTTCCATAACCTTTCCTATGACGAAATTTATGAACATGAGAAAAAAAACGGAGAAACCGTTCTTTCCAGCAATGGAACCATGATGGTAGACACCGGAATCTTTACCGGTAGATCTCCAAAAGATAAGTACTTTGTAGATGAGCCTTCTTCCAGTGGAAACATTTGGTGGAGTCATATCAATTTTAAGGTTTCGGAATCGATCTTTGACGAGCTTTACAAAAAATGTATCAACTATCTGAGCCAGAAAAAACTCTATGTCTTTGATGGTTTTGCGGGAGCAAATCCTGAAACCAGGATGGGTCTGCGCGTTGTTTCCGAGAAGGCTTGGCAACATCACTTTTGCACAAATATGTTTCTTCGCCCAAGCAAAGAAGAACTGGTCGGCTTGGATCCTGAATTTACGATCATCAACGCTTGCGGAATTAAGAATGAAGATTTCAAAAAACACGGAATGAATTCCGAAGTTTTTGTGATTTTTCATCTTGCTAAAAAGCTTTGTATCATCGGTGGAACTGAATATGGCGGAGAAATGAAAAAAGGGATTTTCTCTGTTATGAATTATAAGCTTCCTCTACAGGGAATTCTCAGCATGCACTGTTCCGCAAATGTTGGTAAAGATGGGGACACGGCTCTTTTCTTCGGACTTTCCGGAACCGGTAAAACGACTCTTTCGACCGATCCGAACAGAAAGCTGATCGGGGACGACGAACATGGCTGGGATGATAACGGAATTTTCAATATCGAAGGCGGTTGTTACGCGAAAGTAATCAACCTCGATCGCCAAACCGAGCCTGATATTTACGAGGCGATTCGTAGGGATGCTCTTCTTGAAAACGTAGTTTATGATCCGCAGACCAAGGTTGTGGATTATACATCCGCTGCGAAAACGGAAAATACCCGTGTTTCTTATCCGATTTTTCACATCAATAACATTCAAACACCTTCCAAAGGCGGACATCCTAAAACCATTATATTCCTAACTTATGATGCGTTTGGAGTACTTCCTCCGGTTTCTAAATTGAGCATCGAACAAGCGATGTATCATTTCCTCTCCGGATATACCGCAAAAGTTGCCGGAACAGAAAGAGGAATCAAAGAACCGACTGCGACCTTCTCCGCTTGTTTTGGAGCGGCATTTATGACTCTTCACCCGACTTCATACGCAAAGCTGCTCGGTGAAAAAATGAAAAAACACAATGTAAGAGCTTATTTGATGAACACTGGTCTTGTCGGCGGATCTTATGGAGTTGGAAAACGTATGAATCTTCCCTCGACTCGTAAGATTATCGATGAGATTCTCAACGGAAACATCGAGAAATCCGAGTTCGTGACCCATCCTGTTTTCCAAGTTCAATATCCAAAAACCATCAGTGGTGTGGATACAGCAATTCTGGATCCAAGAGAAGCCTGGGTTGATAAATCTGCGTATGATGAAACCGCTAAAAAATTAGGTGGAATGTTCATCAACAACTTCAAACAGTATGCCGAAGGTTCTAAAGACTTTGACTTCACTGCATTTGGACCAAAGATCTAACACTTAGATTTACGACGCAGGGGCCACTCGGTTTCCTGCGATTTTCTCCTTCCTTTTTTCTCAATACAAACAATTCTAATCGATGGATTAGAATGTTCTTCGAATCTTTGAATATCGCAAGTTAGATTCGAACTCTATGTTTTTTCTCTGGGTGTTTTTGTTTTTTAGGGGAATGTATAACGATTCGATTTGTCGGATCTACGACAATCTTGCCGTGAAAAATTCGGCCCCTCCCGCGTTTGGGCATAACCTTACCCACAAGTTAAATCCTGCGTGAGTAATTTAAAGATAAATCCGAGATCTATAGCTCTCATTAATCCTTTGAATATTGTGAGAGGTCCAAGCGGTGAGTCTGATTTCCGCCCTAAGTGTCCGCCTAACTTTGCAATCCATTCTAAAACAGTGCCTAAATCAGGTTCTTGTTTTGGTGGTTGAGGAGTTTCGTAAAGTCGGCAGTAAGCGCCTTTCCATTCAAATGGTTCAAACATGATGGAAGCTTTTAATCCGGGGACATTCCTTCCTAAGAATGTTAACATCATTACGCGCCAAGAGACGATTGCGCTAATGGCAATACAAGCCTTGAATCGATCGCCAAATTTGAATTGAGTGGATTCGATTGCACATCCAGATTTTAATATCTTGAAATAGACTTCGATTCCCCAACGACTTTTATAGTAAGAGATTACGTTCTTCGCATCTTCAGAAGTTCTAATTGGAATTGTTGTTAAAAATTTCCACTGAATTGTTTCGTCTTCTGATCCGTCAATCTCAGTTGCGGATACCGCATACATATCTATATTTTCCAATTTTTTATATCGAGGGGCTTTATTGATAATTTTTCAAATCGAAGCTCGATTTTAGCGTCTCTTGCTTTCTTTCCTTTCTTTCTTGGAACAGAGATTGTATATATATCAACCGGCTCTAAGGTTTCAAGATAGGACCAAGAATAATCACCGCCCTCGATCTTTCTGTCATAAACCGCACGTATAAGCAGATCTGGAGCGTTTTCTCCTACCTCTATATGTTCCTGAAATAGTTCGAAAATATCTGCTTCTCTATCACAGATGAATATGTATTTTGCATCGGATTCTTTAGAAAATTCGCATGTTGTTCTGTAGCCTTGAATCCACTTTATACTTTCCTTATTTTCAATAGGAGTTCTCTTTCTTACATCTCTTGGTAAATGTTTAGAGCCTAATTTCAAGCGAGTCCACATTTTAAAATCTAAAATTCCTAAAGGGATTCCGTCTGTGGTAAATGCAATTGAAGGATGTAAAAGAAGCCCCTGATCCAAGTTGGAATTCATCGGCCCTAAACCTTCGATTCGGTTTCTATTTCGATAATAAATTTCCGTTGTGTCGCTTAACACCAAAATCGTTTCTTGTTTTTCAAGACGCTTTTTAGTCGCTCTGGAATGTGGAGCAATAATTTCATCCGGAGATACTTTCGGGTTCGAGAAAAAACGATAGGCGGCTTTTGTTCCCGACCAATTACCAAAAACATCAGGTAGGCTTGAGCCCGTTTGGTTACACATCGATCCGATAATTTTCTTTAATCGTTTATTAAGTCTCTTGTCCCCCAAGCTAAGAGACAGAAATTCTTCTTCAATCCAATCTAAATCCGTTTCGAGCGTACTACTCCAATGTTTAGTGATCATCTTTAGGCCCAAGGAAAGAAAAGCAACAATGGCCTAAAAAAGCTAGTTTTTTTAACTTGTGGGTAAGGTTATGGAGTTAGGGTGGAGGTGGTGGGCTTGTGGGAGGAAGACGGAAGATTTTTCTTAGCACAAAAATTCATTTTAAGCAACTATAAATTATAGATTTAAAATGTAGGAACTCCTACATTCGAAAGTTTTACAGCTTAACTAAGTTTGGGTCGGAACTTCGACTAAAGATTTGCTGAGAGTGCTAATTCGGTTCTAAAAGTAATATTATGTCTCTAACTGCTTTAACTTTTGCTTTCGAATTGAAAGAATAAGAAAATCGATTTATAAAAGTTCATTCGAATTTGATTTTTTAGAAAAAAATCGGAAGTTTCTAAGGTTTTATCAACAGCTCAATTCACACTTGACAGGTTTTTGTGCGCTGCATAAAATTGGTTTATTCTCAGTGAGAAGACAGAGGAAAAAAACTATGGAAAAAGAAATCAAGGAAGCGCTTAATTTTGCAATTGGGGCAGCTAAATCACTCCGTGAGCAGGCAGACAGCATTCTCCTTAAAGTTGAAAAAGAATTCAAAGAACTTGCATCAAAGGGGGCTCAAGATCAATCCGAGGTTGCCAACAATCTCAGAAAGTATATCGAAGAGGCTCTTCACTCGGTTGAGGGCGTTGCAGGTCAAGTCAACTCTAAGGTAGAGGAAGTCAAATCCAAAGTGGGTCAAGGTGTTTCATCTGCAAAAGCAACTTTGAACGGTGCTTCAAAATCAAAAGCAGACTCTACTATTAAAAACTAATCGTTTTCCTTCCTGTGTCTTCCGATACGGGAAGGATTTTGTCCTCTCTCCGTCTTGTTCCTATCATAAAAAGTCAATTTTGAAAAATTCGATTTTAATTGTTCCGACAAATTGCTTATTTTTAAAAATGGATTGAGTCCTGGACTTGAAGTCCGATCCAGGATACAATCGCGGAATCAATCTGCCTATTTTGAAGTTTCGATTTCCGCAATTAAGTCGGGTGCGGCATTCAGATTTAATCTTTGAATCAATTTGTTTTTAGGTAAATCTTTTTCCACTTCTATCGGTATTTCGAAAGAAGTATTCATCATTGCTACGTTTTGATCGATCTTTCTATGAATTAATTTTTTTAGTAGATTTTTTCGTTTTTGAAATAATTCTTCCGGTGAAATTCCCTGATCTGAAAACGTTTTCTCTATCAAATCAAACGTTTTGTAATCGGATACGATCGCAGAATAAGTAAACGAATCCAATTCCATCTCTCCGAGAAGTTTTTCCCAGAGTTTTGAACTTTTACGTTCCATGTTTCTACATTCGTAACCTTGACAAATAGAAGATCCGTAAAAGGAATAATTTTGGCTTAAGGGATCTCCGCTAAAAATAGGATGAATCATACATCCTATTTTTTTATCAAAGGCACCGAGAAACGGGCAATTGTATGTGAATTCGTCTTTTTTAGGTATGGATTTTTCTTTTCTTTCTCTGACTTTTCGAAAGTCCGCCATGGTCCAAGGCTTTTTAAAATCCACCGAATTCTTGAATTCTTCGGTTCGTTCCAAAATTAGTTTTCGAATTTCATCGGGAGGCAGATCTAGATTAAAAACGCCGCAGCAGGATCCACAGGAAAAATTACCCTTGTCAGGTTGGCAAAGACTCAATACATTAAATATTTTGAATAGAATTTTTTTCGGATTTAAAACCCGGAAAGCTGAGTTCCAAATCCTTTGTTTCCGAATTTTCTATAACACTACAAAGCATCGGAATGATGGTCATCCTATTTTCGTTAAACACGATCACCTTTCCACGGAATTTTTCGATTTGTTCTCCGATATAATCCTGTTTAACTACAGGAGCCACTACTAAGGAAGTTTCCGGTTTTAAACCTCTGAAAAAAAGATGATTGTTGGAATTTGTGGATACGAGAAAAATACTCGTTTTTTCCAATTCTTCCAATTCCATCAGCAGGTTTTCGTAATAATACTGAAAGGAAATCAGATATCCGTCGGCGGAGTCTTTGAGAATCTGACCACGTTTATAGAGATCGATCCATTGTAGCATCTTCTGGATCGTATCTTTATTGATTTGAAGCACTTCCTGAATGTTGCTGATCAAAGGACTGATTTCCAGTTTTCTAAAATCACTCAAACATTGATAAATTAAATCCCACCATTTTTTGATTTCGACTGCGTCATCCGGGTTGTTTGGGATGTATTTTCCCAAGGAATGATGTTGATGATCGCTAAAAATGATTCCGCCTACGATCTTGGAAAATTCTTCAAAAGATAGGATCAAAGATTGGATGAGTTCGAAAGGCGATTCGGTTTCTTCTTTTTGTTTTTGTGTAAAATTGAAATACGATCCGGAGATGGAAGAAGGATAAAACTTAAAAATCAAGGACGGATTGATGATCTTTTGGATCGGTTTACCTTTGGTCGGATCCGTCATTACCTGTTGATTTGGAATTCCATGCAGCGAATAGTTCGTCCAGGTAAGATCGTTTGTATCGAAAATCCTTCTTGCATATTCTTTTGCTAAAAACAACGATTCGCCGATACTGCGATCACTGAATAGATAGGAATAAAATTGAATCGTAAAGTCGATTGTGTTTTGATTATCGATAATTTCCCAGTTCGTTCCGATAAAACTTTTGATCCCGGACATCAAAAAGGAACCTGCAAAATTATTCATCAAATCGGAATTGAGAGTGTTCGATGCGTTGGAGTTCGATTGGCAAGAGTTTGAAAAAACCAAGTCCGTATTAAATCCGGAGTTTTTAATCTCTCTCGCTTTTAATACTTTTCCTTCCGAGATCAGCCACCCGTTTTCCAATGGATCGTCCGAAAAATAAAGATGTCCGGAGTAGTGAATGATATTTTTCCCTTTGATCAAGGAAAGTAGCTTTAACTTTGTGACTTGTTTTCCGCCGATAAATTCGATCTCGAGTCTGGAGGAGGAAACCTTTTCGCTGAGCACCCTAAATAATTGCTCCCCTTCTTTTTGCGCCCATTCCAAATCTTCTGTCGGATCTGCGATAATGAGCATTCTTAATTTTTCTTTTTCTTTATAAGAACTCTGACTGGATTCTCCCCTTACTGTTTTTCCGATAAAAAATTTATCCGATAAAAAACAGGTTCCGTCGTGGAGTAATTCCCATGGAATTACTCCGAGTTTCGGATCGATATTCAGGTGAAGATACTTTTCGGTCGTAAGACGGAGTTTTTCCTGGATCGGTGCGGGAAAAAATTGGTCGTAAAAGGTTTCTCCAAGGATTTTTAATTCATGAAGAATTTCGGTTTCCAGAGTCTTATGACTCATTCCTTTTGAGTTGAGTGCATTGGAAACTCGTACAAGATTTTCAATTTCTTTAATATATTCTAAGATGAGATCTTCGTCGATCGTAGATTGTAAATGGGATTCGGATCCGCTTCCGGACGTATCTAAGATGTTAAATACGTTTACTGTTCCAACTCTGTCTATGATCAGGTTTAGCATGGTGAATTCAGGATCAAATTATAACAGGGTAGTGTTTTTTCCAGAAATTCTTTCTTTTTATCGGAAATAAAACAACCGTGTCGTCTCACTGCGAATTGGAATTTCTTCACAGTGAGACATCTTGATAGAGAAAAAACGTTCGTCGATTAAGCTTCGAGTAGGATGAACAGATCCAAGGATTTGGAATGATCTTTTCCTTGAAATTCAACCGTATATTTGCCTTCTCTGAGCCCTGAAAAATTTGCGATTCCCTCATTGTTAAACTGATTCGAAAGAATGAACCGAGTATCTTTGTAAAGATTGACTCTTTGAAAGGAATTTGCGTCAGGAGATTCTATCTTTACGCTCAAAAATGCCGTTTCCGGCGTTTCTTGAACCAATTGATATGTAAATTTAGAATTATCTAAAATCTTCTCTTCAAAAACCACAAACTCAGATGGGTCTTTCGCCAGAGCGGAACGCATGGAAGGTGCGTAATCAACCCGTGTATTGATTTGAAGAGATTCTATCAAACTATCAAAAATACGGGCTCCGGACTTCCCCAATTTCACCACAATGGATTCCTTGGCGGGAGTCTTTCTCGCTAATTCAAGAGAGACATAACGTTTCAAGTACTCAGGAACATTTTTTGTCAAGTAGCCGCTAAGATCCGCTTTTTGCAGATCGATCGCTTCTTGAAATTCGGAAAAAGTTCCATTCTGACTGGCTTGGTTTAAATACGATAGGGTGGCGGAATTGATCCCAGCTTGGATCGATTCCTCCATTTGGATAAGTTGATTCTGCAGATTTTTATCTGTTGCTGCAGTGGCTTCCTCTCCGTTTAAAAGTGAGAGCAGAAGCTCGTTTTTTTGATTCATTTCAGATCCCGAATCCATTTTGGTTCTCCAATAGCATAAAAAGACGGAATTTTTTAAAAATCTAAATCACTAAAATCTAGCTTTTTCTGAATTTTTTCAATTAAACGCAAAAGAGTTACACTTACATTCCCTTCAGAAATTCCAATTAGGTCCGCCACCTCTCTGTAGGGAGTCCGAGCGAGAAAATGGCCTTTCTTTTTCTTTTCCAAAAGTTTTTTTCTCTGTTCATACTTCTTTTTCAAGGCGTGCGAGGTTTTATCCACTTCCATAGGAAGAATGGGCGCTATCTTCGCCGTATTCTGTTGTTTTTCTTTGAGATCGAGGATATTCAGATAAAGGGACGTAATTTTGTCCTCCATCCGGATATTCTCTTCTTCCCGATTGGAAAGTTCGGAACGAAGATTGAGAATCTTTTCTTTGAGACCCTCTTGAGTGAGTCCCGTCTTTTCCAGGAGATATCGAACCTCGTCATCGTTTAGATTCAAATAATAGATATAAGAAAGTTTAAAAATAACCCGTTTGTCGACACCGATCTCTTCCAGCGCCTGATTGAATCGGTCGGAAAGTTCGATTGCTTCTTCCTGCATATCGGGACGTGTGTCGGGCTCGTCCTCGATGGTAGCATATTCTTTTCCTTCTTTACTGATTTTTCCGAGATTTGTGACCTTCAGTTCTCGTTTGGTTCGCTGCCAGTCGATCAGCATATTTCTCAGTACGGAATAAAACCAGGTTCTAAAACTGGATTTTCCTTTAAAACTTCCAAAGCGGGATCCGGTTTTCAATCTTTCAAAAGCGTAAATGAAAAAATCACCCGCATCATCCTCGCTCAGATGAAAAATCTTCATTGGAAAATTATAAATATCTTCCGAATACAATTCGAAAAACTGTTTGAGGGCTTCTTCATCCCCTTCCCCACAGCGAGAAACAAGATCGATTGTTTTATCTTTTGACAAATTCATTTTGTATGAGTTACTTGCACTAGGTTTGGGTCCGAATGAAAAGAATTACCTTTGTCGTCCTCTGGACCGCGTTCCATCTGAGCATGGAAGCGGAAAATAATAAAGTAATAAATTATCTTATCCCAGTCAAAACCGATCAACTCGAAAACAAAATCACCTCTACTTTTGGAGAATCTCGAGGGGATCATTTTCACAATGGAATGGACATTTCCTCGATGAACGAGCCTGTTCTTGCGATGGCGGACGGAAAGGTTTTGTACAGTCGTTATGCGGAAGATCATCCTTTCGAGGACGAATTGGGAACCGGGAACTCGGTTTGGTTGGATCACGGTTCCGGAAATTTCACCGCTTATTACCATTTGAAAGACGGTAGAATTTCGAAATTATTAAAACCGGATCCCGTCAAGGCGGGTGAAAAAATCGGGGTTACGGGAAACTCCGGTCACTCAAGCGGAGCTCACCTCCACTTTGTTGTACTTCGTAAATTCGGATTGGAGATTCTGGATCCCCAAAAATTTCTTTCTCCGATTCCGGACGGTGCCGCTCCGGAGATTTCCAGTTTGTTAGTTCACGTAAACGGCAAATTTACGAATATCAATGACGGGGACAATATCAATCTTTCCAAAGAGTTTCCGTTTACGGTTTCTATCGTCGATGCTGGTGAAAAAAAATCCCAAAGAAGGGGAATTACCAAGGTTCAGTATTTTTTGAATGGGGAAGCGCTCCGTTCGGCCGATTTCGGATCCTTACAATATTCCAGGGCGGAATGGAAGAATCCGGACGGATTCGCTTTCACAAGCCTTTATCATAAAGATCAATATCTGATCGGAAATCTCAATTTGAAATCAGGTGAAAATACGGTCAAAGTAGTCGCTTGGGATTTTAAAGGAAACGTAAACGAAAGAAGTTTTACTTTTTATGTAAGTCGGCTTTGAGTCATCCGTGATTGCTCGCAATCACTTTGTTGAATACTTTGAGTTGTTCTCCGACCGAATAAAAAACCGCCTTATCACCGAGTATATCCGCGAGTCGATTGAACAGTTCTGGAATCGGTTGGATCGAATATGCGTCGTGAGCACGGATGACCTGCTTCTCTTCTTGATCTTCCACGATATGAAAGTAAACGGAAGATTCCCCTTTGTAGCAGGCAAGGAGAGAATAGAGTTTGGGAATGAGCTCAGGATCTTCCGTATGTCTTTCTTCCAATCGGAGATGAAGGGATTTTTCGAGTTTGTCCTCGATGCTCGCGTCGTCTAAAATTTCGATACTGTTGACTTTGATTTGTCCGCGGAGTTCGGTGTCTCCGACTTCGATCTTATCCAGATCGCCTTTGATAAAAATCGCCTGATCTTCCTTTATAAAATCCTTATATTTCTGATAGGTTTTTGCGAAGGCCACACATTCGATTTCGCCGGTTCTGTCTTCCAATTTGAAGTTGGCAAACTCTTCATTCCGTTTACTTAATTTTATGTTTTTGGAGGAAATGACTCCAGCCACTTCCACTTTGGTTCCCGATTTGAGATCGTCGAATTTTTCGATCGGAATCGTTTTCAAACTTTTGAGTTGCTTTTCATACTTATCCAAAGGATGGCCTGAAAGATAAAGACCGGCTACCAATTTTTCCCGTTTGAGCTTTTCGTCGATTTCCCATTCGAGAGCCTCTTTCGGAAGATTGAGAGTGAAGGAACTTTCCGTTCCTCCAAAAAGCGAGAACTGTCCTTCGTTGGCGCGTTCCTGTTCTTTTTGAGCAAAGGAAAGAATGGAATCCACGGATTCAAAAAGACATTTTCTTGTATAACCAAAGGAGTCTAACGCACCTGCCTGAACAAGGGCTTCAAAGACTTTTTTATTGATCAGTCTTGTATCCAAATTGAGAGCAAAGTCCTGGATCGATTTGAATCCTCCGGCTTTGGTTCTGGCTTGAATGATACTGTCTCCGGCGGATTCTCCGACTCCTTTCATCGCAGAAAGTCCGAAACGGATCGTCGTATCGTCGATCACGCTAAAGGAGGTCTGAGACTCGGAAACGTCCGGGTTGAGAATTCGGATTCCCATTTCCCTTGCATTATTGATATACTTTACGATATCGGTCGTCTTTCCGTGATCCGATGCCAGAAGCGCGGTGAGATATTCGATCGTATAGTTAGCTTTTAAGAACGCGGTCTGATACGTGATGATCGCGTATGCAACGGAGTGGGATTTGTTAAACCCGTAACCACCGAATCGCTCCAGTTGTTCGAAAATATCTTTGGCAACTTTTTCTTGAGTCCCTTGTTTTACGGCTCCTTCCACAAACTGGCCTTTCAGCTTTTCCATGAGATCGGCTTTTTTCTTCGCCATTGCCTTACGAAGCATGTCCGAATCTCCGACTGAAAATCCGCCGACAACACGGGAAATACTCATTACCTGTTCTTGGTAAACGGGAACACCGAATGTTTCTTTCAAAATGGGTTCACAGGCGGGATGCGGATACGTGACCTGTTTTTTGCCTGATTTTCGATCCAAGTATTCGTCCAACATCCCTTCTCCCATCGGACCGGGGCGGTATAAGGCGATGAGGGCTACGATTTCGTCAAAGTTACTAACCTGACTTTTGGCGACGAGATCCGTGATACCTGTGGATTCTAACTGGAAAATCCCAAGCGTGTTCGCTTTTCGGAGAAGCGCATATGTATTCTGATCATCGTATGAGATTTCATCCAGATTGATTCTGTTTCCTCTTCTCTTTTCGATCAGTTTGATTGCATGATCCAGGGTTGTTAAGTTTTTCAAACCCAAGATATCCATCTTGATCAGACCGATACTTTCTAGGTTGTTCTTATCATACTGAGTTACGATGGATCGAAATCCCGGTCTTTCTTTTTCAGCAACCGTGGAGAGAGGGACCACTTCTTCCAAAGGATACGGAGAAATTACCACACCGGCGGCATGTCTTCCCGGTTGGCGATAGTTTCCTTCTAATCTTTGCGCGATTGCAAAGATCTTGTGATTGATATCGTCTTTCTCCGAAAAGTTTTTCAGTTCCGTGGAAGTGTGGAGAGCCTCCGCGATCGACATCCCGAGTTTGTTCGGGAATGCCTTTGTCATATCGTTTGCTTCTCCGAAAGGAAGATTGAGAACTCTTGCAACGTCCTTTAGGGCCGCCTTTGCCGCGAGGGAATTGAACGTGATGATCTGACCGACCCTTTCTTCGCCGTATTTTCTGCGAATGTAATTGATCACTTCTTCACGGCGCTCCACACAAAAGTCGGTATCGATATCGGGCATGTCCTTTCGATCGGGATTTAAGAATCTTTCAAAAAGAAGATTGTGTTGTAAAGGTTCTACGTTCGTGATTCCAAGTGCGTAAGCGACGATTGAACCTGCGGCGGAGCCTCTTCCCGGACCGACGGGAATTCCGTTTCTTTTTGCGTAATTGATATAATCCTGAACGATCAAGAAATAACCGGCAAACTTCATATTCTTGATTGTGTTGAGTTCGAAGATCACTCTTTCTTTGATCGTGGAATCTATATTAGGATATTTTCTTTCGATTCCTTCCCAGATCAATTTTTCGAGATAGGAATCGGCGTCGTATCCTTCAGGAACTTCGAATTCCGGAAGTAGATAATTTCCGAATTGAAGTTTTAGATTTACTTTATTACTAATTTCTAATGTATTGTGAAACGCCTCCGGAATTTCGGGAAAGATTCTCGCCATTTCGTCCGGACTTTTGACGTAAAATTCTCCGTTGAATCCGAATTCCATAGGATCGGTGATTCTTTTTTGCATCCCGATTCTGAGAAGAATGTCCTGAGCTTCCTGGTCGTTCTTTTTGAGGAAGTGTGAATCGTTGGTGACCACGAGAGGGATTCCGGTTTTTTTACCGAACTCATAGATCTGTTTTGCGACAGTCATCTGTTCCGGAATTCCGTGATTTTGGATCTCCATATAGAAATCTTCTTTGCGGAAGATTTCGTGCAGCTTGCCGGCAAGCTGAAAGGATTCGTCGACTTTTCCTTCGAGAATTTTTCTGTTGACCTCACCCGCAAGACAAGCGGTCAAACAAACCAAGCCCTCGCTATGTCTGTCCAAAAGATCATAGTCGATTCTGGCTTTTTTATAAAATCCTTCGGTATAGGATTTGCTGGAAAGACGTATTAGATTTTTATAACCTTCTTCGTTTTTGGCAAGAAGAATGAGGTGATATGCGCTTCCATCCGCGATCTTAACGACTTCGGTTTCCTGTTTGCGATTGGGAGAAACGTAAAATTCACTTCCGATGATCGGCTTAACGCCCTGTTTGGTCGCTTCATTGTAAAATTCAACAGCCCCGAACATGTTTCCGTGATCGGTCATGGCAACGGAAGTCATGCCAAGTTCTTTAACGTGTTGCATCAGCTCTTTGATACGGATCGCTCCGTCCAGCATGGAGTAGTTCGTGTGCAGATGTAGGTGGGCGAAATCCTGCATTGTAAGGGACATAATAGAATTTCGGCAAAGCCGCCGTCAAGAGTCTAATCGTCGGAAATCTATTGGTTAGACAGAATTCTGAAACTTTTATAAGAAGAGAAATTTCGATACTGACCTAGAAAATGGAAGCGCTGATTTTGATCAAAAAACAGGCGGTCATACGGCCGAGAGAAACCTATATGTTGTTCAAATCCGAGAAAGACTTTCGATCTTTTGGGATCGATAATCACGGAGATTTTCGGGTCCCTTTGCGGTTTTATCTCCGTAAAAAATCCGGATCGATTCCTATTCTTTTTTATCTGTAGTAGTTCCTACAAAGAATTTCTGTGAAATTTTGCTTGAGGGCGGACTTGAAGTCCCGTTCAAAGTAAAATTACGGAAAAATCCGCTTTCAAAAAAGAGAAATTCGGAGTTCCGACCTTGTTTTTTAGCAAGACCGGCGTTTTCGGGAAGGATCCGAAGGTTTTCAGCCTTTCGGAGGCAAAGGACCTAACTTTTCCAAAAGCATCTGATTGACCAATTCCGGATCCGCTTTTCCTTTGGAAACTTTCATCACGTAACCGACGATTGCGCCTAACGCACGATCCTTACCGCTTTTATATTTGCTAACCGCGTCTTCGTTATTCGCGATGGCTTCGTCTACGATTCTTTCGATTTCCTTGTCGTCCCGAACCACGATTAGGTTTTTTTCGGTGACGATGGTTTCGGCTTCCTTGTCCGACGTCAGCAATTCCTCGAAAACGGTTTTCGCGATTTTTCCGGAAATCTTTCCGTCCGCGATCAGCTTTACAAGACCGCCGATTCTTTTTGCTGAAACAGAAAATTCAGAAATTGTAATGCTTTCTTTGTTTACGATTCCGAGAACCTCGTCTTTAACCCAGTTGGAAGTTTTTTTGGCGTCTCCCGAAATGGTAAGTGCGTCTTCAAAGTAATCCGCGATTTCTCTTTCCGCGGTCAATACTTCAGCATCATATTTGGGAAGTCCTAACTTTTCAATAAAACGATTCTTTCTTTCGTTCGGAAGTTCCGGTAATTTGGAACGAACCGATTCTACGGTTTCTTTTTGAAGAATGATTACGGGTAGATCCGGATCCGGAAAGTAGCGATAGTCATGACTCATTTCTTTGGTTCTCATCGTTACGGTTTTGTTAGCGACCGAGTCCCAGAGTTTGGTTTGCTGTTGAAATGTTTTTCCTTCCAGCGCCATTTCTTTTTGCCATTCCACTTCGTAGTCGATCGCCGCTTTGACCGCTTTGAAAGAATTTAAATTCTTAATCTCGACCCTGGTTCCGAATTTTTCAGATCCTTTGGGACGAATCGACACGTTAGCGTCACAGCGAAGCGATCCTTCTTCCATGTTGCAATCCGAAACTCGAATGTATTTCAGAACCGACTTTAAGGAATTCAGATAATAGTAAGCCTCGTCCGAAGAACGCATATCCGGTTCGGATACGATTTCGATCAGAGGAGTTCCGGCTCTGTTTAAATCGACGTAGGATTGAGGAACATTCGGATCCGCGGAGTGAATCAGCTTTCCCGCGTCCTCTTCCATATGAATTCGAGTAAGACGTACGTAACGGGGAGATTCTTCGCCTTTGATCGTAAACGTTACACCGCCGCCAGTGCAGATCGGTTTATCAAATTGAGAGATTTGATACCCTTTCGGAAGATCCGGATAAAAATAATTCTTCCGATCGAATTTTGTAAATAGGGTGATATCACATCCGAAAGCAAGACCCGCCATGATCGCTTTTTCTAAAGCGGATTCGTTGAGTACGGGAAGAGCCCCCGGCAAGCCCAAACAGACGGGATTTGTCTGTGAGTTCGGAGGAGCGCCGAACTTAGTTGCGCTGGTCGAGAATATTTTAGATTCCGTATTGAGTTGTGCGTGCACTTCCAGTCCGATGACCGTTTCAAATTCTGCCAACTGTATCTCCTTTTCCGGATTGTCATCCAAAACCGATTGGGGATTCTATCCTTAATCCGCGGATAAACGATCTCTAAATGTAGTCTCGGGAAAGCGGAATCTACGGGCAACGGATTTTTTATGAAACAGGTCCTCTGTATAGCAAATCAAAAAGGTGGAGTCGGCAAAACGACTACCGCTGTACATCTTGCTTACGGGCTTGCACTCAAAGGAGAACGTGTAATTCTCCTGGATCTGGATGCGCAGGGAAATGCTACCTCCGTTTTTCCAGAAGGAAATTCTCACTCCGTTTCCAACCTGGAAGAAGGAAGAGAAAAAAGTTTATATAGAATTTTTAGAGACGGCGGCAATCCGAGAGATGTTTTAATCTCGACGAGGATTTCCGGACTGAAACTCGGTCCCTCGCATTCTTCTCTTGCGGAAGTGGATGTAATGCTCGCCGGTAAGATCGACGGATTTTTTCATCTTCGAGATTCTTTGGAAACGATCAAAGAAGATTTTGATTACGCAGTCATCGATTGCCCTCCTAGCCTTTCCATGATCACTTTAAACGCCTTTGTCGCTTCTACAGGACTTTTAGTTCCGTTGCAGGTTTCCAAATTCTCCTTGGATGGGATCGAAGCGATCTTAGAAGCTCATAAAAATACCGTAAAACGATTCAATCCTTCCTTAAAAGTTTTAGGTGCGATTTTGACGATGTTCAATCCGAGGACCACCCTTTCTCAAACTTTGGAGCCGATGATCGAACCGTATCTGAAATTATTCACATCTCGAATTCCCCCCTCCGTAAGCGTGGAAGAAGCGCATATGATGAAGCAGACCCTTTTCGAATATCAGCCCAAAGGGAAGGCGGCGAAATCCTATCAAGGTTTTGTAGAAGAGGTTCTTGCACTTGGCTAAAAAAGATCTTTTAAAACAAGCCGCGGGGGCTCACGTTCGAAAGACCTTGGGTGGCGAAACTCTAGTCGAACAGGATGTTATAGAATCGGAGTCGCCAGTCGCTCCTGAATCTTTTAAAGAAGAATTCAGTTCTAAACTTGAAAATACGTCATCAGAGGTATCCCGAGAAGAAGTCGATTCTTCCAAGGAGGCCGATAAAACCGAGGATTCCACGTTCCGGAATTCTTCCTCTTCCGAGGCAAGAGAGGAAAAACATTTGCCCAAAAAGAACCACCTTCACAGGATAAGCAGTGTCATGAGATTGGAAGATTATACCAGACCGGAAACCCCCGAAAGCCAAGGCTCTTCGCGTTTTTTAAAAATAGCAGGAGTGATTCTCCTGGCGCTCGCAATTTGGTTTTTCTGGCCTGCAAAGCACGAAATCTATATGGATATCGATAAGATGACTCCCGAAAAGGTTTCCGGAATGAGTTCTCAAAAAGAATACCATTTCTCTCATGGACAGGATTTTTTTATTTATTATAAAAAAGGCTGGAGCACTCCCAAAAGAGTTCGAGTCACCATTTACCGCACCGACGGCGGAAAGGAAGAGTTTTCGGTTCAAGAAAAAGACTTCCGCAAGAGTTTTGAAAAATTCCAGACTTATTACGACGATACCTTTTTCGATCAGCAGGGGTCTTATGAGGTTGAGATCCGAGACGAAGACGGGGAATTGCTTGTAACTAAAAAGTTTACCATCGACTGAGTTTCAAAGTCGATCGAGTATATAATATAAATTGAATGAATTTAGAATCTAAAACCGTTCTTAGAAAAATGACTGACTTTGCTTTCAAAGGTCTTGTCCTTTGTTTGTTGTTTTTATCTTTTGAGAATTGTGTCGAGGAACCGCTTCCACCAAACATTCCCGTAGGCGCGAAGTTTGAAAAAAAACTCAATACTTTTGTATTTAAGGAACCCGGAAGAGTCAGAGTTTATTACGATAACGGACGGATCTATCAAGATTGTTTTATGAATGAATCTGGGAAACCGCACGGATCTTGCAAATTTTATTCGAAATACAGCGATCTTGTTTTATCTTATGGAAAGTTAGATAATGGAGTTCGAAGAGGTCAATGGATCTGGAACTTTGAAGACGGCAGTCTTTATATACGCCAATCTTTTGGGAACGGTCCGCATAAACCGGAAGTTGCGATTAACGGAGCGGAAGGAAACGAAGAAGGTTCTTATGAACGATTTTATCAGAACGGTCAACTGGAACTCAAGGGAACGTATTCGGCGGGATATCGTAACAATCTTTGGCAAAAATACTTTCCGGATGGAGAGTTGGAATACTCCGGTTATTATAAGAATGGAACGAAAGTGAGAACCTGGTTTTATTATTTTCCAAATCATAAAACGGAAGCAATCGAAGTTTTTGACGAGAATGGTGGATTGATTTCCAGAACTATATATCTTCCTGACGGAACTAAAAATTGCGAAGTGGTAAAGGGCGCCGAACCTGTTTGTCAGTCCTTATCTTTAAGCCCTTCCAAAAAATAGATCTGTGAAGATTGCGTTCGGATTTTTTTTAATCGTAATTTTGTATGTCAGCTTTTACTTTTCTCTCACCGTTTCCAATGTTTGGATTTTGCTTTCTATCTTTTCGATCGTTCACATCGGTTTGTTTCAAGCATATCGGGAAATCCTAAATCCGAAAATTTATTTTTTTTGTTCTATACTTCATATCGCCTCGATCCTGGCGATGAACCTTTATTTCAAACAAACACTGGAAGTTTGAGGAAAAGTTTTTCTAAAAAAAATCAAAAAGTCTATCGAGTGAATCATGCGGGTTGATTTGAAAGCACCCGCCCGTGACAAAATCCGAATCTGCCCGAGGATTTTACTTTAAAACGGACTTCAAGTCCGGCATCAAGACTTTTTTCAGAAAGATTCTTTGTCGGACCAAGTAAGAATATTCAATTCTTCTAAAATAATTTTTTTTTCAGATTCCTTTTCCGGAAGAAAAATCTAAAACTCGTATATTTATCGATAGAATGCTGAATAAAAGGCCTATAAAAAGCGTGATCCCAAAAATCGCGAGAGTGATAAAGATCGTATTTCGTATAATTCTAAACTGAAGATAACTGATGGACAGAGTGACGTTTCCGCTGGAACCTAGTTCTTCGCTTTTTCCTATTCTGTAATAGTTGCGAATATAAAAAAACATAAGAAAAACGATGAGCACTAAAAGCAGAATTCCGAATTCGAAGGAATAGTGTTTTTGAAGAAGAAATATCGGAATATAGACAAGATTTCCGAGTAGAATTCCCGCAATCATAATCGTTGCAAAGTGAAATAAGAAAGGCATCCACGAAATCTTCGATGTTGAATTGGATTTGAATTCTCCTTCTTCTCCGTTTTGTACCGTTTGTAAAACGGTAAAGCGGTCCGCCAAATTTCCATATACCTTTGAAATTGCAAAAAGCATATAAATTAGAGTTCCTGTTAGACCTAACAAGAATAACGTAAAAACCACTCCGATTACGGGAGTTTGTGGAATACTTCTCAAAGGATGTTGAACGGCCATCAAAACAGGAAGTATGGAAATGAGATATAGACTTCGATTTAAAAATACGTAAAACCAGGCCCTATAATACAAACTTAAAAAAGAGGTTACGGAAAGGAATATTAAAAATCCGTAAATAAAGAGCATACTCTTTTGCCCCAAAAGGATTCTGCTCATCCTGTCTACGGTTGCTTCTAACTGTGCGTCAATCGGAAGCGATTTTTCGTTTAACTCATCCATTACTTGGGAAGTAAGTCGAATTTTTGAGATCAATCCTCTTTCGATTCCCCATTGAGGTTCGAATTCTCTTCCGGAGCCTTCCAACAATGCTTCCATCGACTCCGAATCTTTCGGATCATAAAAGATTGGTTCGATTGAAATGTTTAAGATACAAAAGAATAGAATGATAAATGGGAGAATCTTAGAGAGTTTTGTTTTCATAATTTGTCAAAGAAGGTATACAAAGATCGTGGTCATTGCGATTCCCAATACACCTAAAGCGATGAGTATGGTAATCAGCAATCCTGAATCTTCGGATGTTTGCGAAGATGGTTGGGAATTTTTTGAGGTCGGTTTTCCGGTTGAAATTGTTTTTTCGCCTAAATACGGTTTTACTTTGATGGAATTTTCTTCCTCATAAATTTTTCCGAATATATCGGATCCGATTTGAACCAACGTTTCGTTTTCAACTCCGCTATTTTTGGAAGCGACAACGGTGCCCGGGACGGGACGGATTTGTCCTTCGGGTGTCTCCAGTTTCATGGATTCGATGATACTCTGAGAGGACGTGTCCGATTTTAAAAGTTGGACCAGGATCTTGTCTCCCGTTTTCAGAGTGTTGATTTGAACACCGGATACGGGAGAAAGAACGTATTTCATCGGGATCACTCTGGAGCCGTTCGGAATAAACTGCTCTACACTTTGAGTTTGCCCGCTTGTATCGATCGGAAGTGGCGGGTCAAAACTCGGAAGCTCTGCATCTTCTCCTTCGTTCGCTTCCGAAGATTCTTCTTCCGGAGAAGAGATAGGCAGGCTTTGATTTTCTTCGTCCAATCGAGATCGATCTAAAATCATATAAAAAATTTGAATCTCCGGTTTGGAATTTCCCGCAGCTTGATTGACGATCTGATTGAGAAGATACGATATCTTTTCGTTGTCTTTATTTTTGAAATAATGCATGAGCTGTTCCATAAAATCATCCGATTTCCCGTTTGAATGGAAGAGCTCGCTTAATTTATTTGTAAGATTCTTAAGCTGTTTACCATCATATTTCAGTTTTTGGCAAAGATTGACTATGTCTTTATGACTTGAAACCGAAAGTTGAATGGAAGAAATGTTTTCCGGTTGTCCTACTGCGATCACTTCCAGCTTGTCCATCTTTGCTTGCTGAATATCGACTACGCCGGAAAATAAGATATGAATGGAAGAGCTACTATCTCTGGATATAAATTGAAACGAATAGACCTGATTGGAGCTCATGTATTTTTAATTTAAGAAGCCTCCGTTAGGGAAACTTTCTTCTTTATTTTTGACA
This sequence comes from Leptospira sp. WS92.C1, assembly GCF_040833975.1. Taxonomy (NCBI): domain Bacteria; kingdom Pseudomonadati; phylum Spirochaetota; class Leptospiria; order Leptospirales; family Leptospiraceae; genus Leptospira; species Leptospira gorisiae. The sequence goes on along the minus strand of NZ_CP162130.1, from coordinate 3,810,147 downwards.
TTCTGGTTCGGATTCAGAGAATTGTCAAACTAAGGAAGGATTTCCCCTTCTAATTTTAAGAGTTTTTTGATGAAGTCAAATTTATTCCGGGGTTCGCTGATATTTCTCGTAACCTCCCGTTACATTCGGGGGTCCCGGGTAGCTGGTCTCCTATCTTTAAAGTCCAGACTCTCGTTTATCGTGATGGCCGTAGGCGTTTCTCTTTTGATCGTTGTCTTATCGATCTTCAACGGGTTTCAAAGACAGGTAAAAGAATCGCTTTGGCAAGGTGGTCCGCATATCACGATTGAAAATAATTTTGATTCGGGTGATATAAAAAATTATAATAAAGTAATTGCTTGGATCGGCAAAAATCCTTATCTCAAAGAAAGAATCGTATCGATCGGCGGAAGTATTACAAGCCACGGACTGATTCAAAACAGCAATTCGTTTATACCGATAATGGTTCGCGCTCTTCCCGTGGAAAACATCCAAAATTTAATCGGAAATCGTCTTCCAAATTTTCCAAGAATCGTTCATCACAATCGCGAAGAGATCGCGAACTATAATTTGCAAAATCAAGTATTGATCGGAAAAGAAATGGCTGGTCTTTATAACTTTGATCTTGGAGCCAATCTTACGATGGCGGTTCCGGGCGGGAGATTTTCTCTCGGAAAGGGGGTCGATGTTTCTATCAAAACATTTCGCACCGTAGGATTTTTTAAAACGGGATATTATAACTACGATACACATTATGTTTTTCTTTCATTACCCGTTGCTCAGAAATTTTTTAACTTAAAGGATTCCGTAAATCAAATCGCGATCAAGGTAAAGTCGTTAGATGATTTACAAAATTGTAAAAGAGAAATTCTACAGGAATTTAGAGACCCCGAGTTTGAAAGTCAAATCGGTTACTCGGCTTCTTTCGCTGTGAGAACGATCGCTGAAGAACAGGAAAACTTTTTTACCGCATTGAAGCTGGAAAAAACGATCATTTCCATAATCGTTTTCTTATTTATCATCCTTGCGGCGCTGGGAATGGTTGCGAGCGTTTACAGTTTGGTGAGGGCAAAAAGAAAATCCATAGGTGTTCTAAAGGCTCTCGGATTACCTTCTTCCGGGATTTTGTTGATCTTTACGCTCAATGCGATGGTTGTCGGAATTCTTGCTTCGATTGTAGGCGGAGTTTCCGGAATTTTTATCGCGAGCAATTTGGAAACGATCGTCAATGCGATTTCGGAACTCATCAATATGGTGGGATTTTATTTTAACCGTTCCGAATGGACTAACGTGGAACTGGTTCCCAAAGACGTTTATTATTTCGATCATATTCCGGTCGATATAGACATATCATTTATTTTTATGGTGACAACTGCGGCGACGATTTTATCCGGAATTGCGGGTTATTTTCCGGCAAGATGGGCCGCCGGACTCAATCCTGTAGACACAATAAGGAACGACTAACGTGAGTCTGATACAAGTAAGAAACCTAGTAAAAAATTATCATATTCTGGATAAGGAATTTAAGATTCTCGATCATTTGGATTTGGACGTGGAAGAAGGCGAAATCGTTTCCGTGGAAGGAAAATCCGGAATCGGAAAATCCACGTTACTCAACATTCTCGGATCGATGGATGCGTATGACTCGGGCGAAGTGAATGTCTGCGGAGTTTTTTTGGATCATATCACCGAAACCGGGAAGGAAAAGTTCAGAGCAGAGAAAGTTTCCTTTATCTTTCAACATCATCTTCTTCTTCCCGACTTTACTGCTTTGGAGAATGTAAGCATACCTCTTTTGATCAATGGAGTTCAGCCCGGCAAAGCAAGACAACTTTCCATCGATATGTTGGATCGTGTCGGACTTAAGGATCGCAACGATAACTTTCCTTCTCAGTTGTCCGGAGGAGAAAGCGCTCGTGTGGGCGTTGCAAGGGCCTTGGTCGCGGGAAAAAAACTCGTACTTGCCGACGAACCGACCGGAAATTTAGACCGTGAGAATTCCCGTAATTTGATGGCCTTAATTTTGGAGCTTCAAAGAGAATTGAAATTTTCCATGGTGATCGTAACTCACGATATGGAACTTGCAGCCTTGGCGCATAAAAGAAACCAGATGGCCGGCGGCAAACTACAACCGATCTCTTAGAAGGCAAAGGAGAATTTTTTATCTTTTGTTCCGACAAAAGCTTGAATCTAAAAAATGCTTGAAACGGACTTGAAGTCCCGCACCAAGTAAAATCGGAAAAGTCAGCCTTTTAACCAAATTTACTTTTGATTCTGATTTTTAAATTGGAACATTTTCAAAAACAAAAGATCGTTTCCAAATCTCGTAAACGTTTGATCGGATTTGGAAGGAGTCACGGGAGCCGTCAATCATGTCCTCAGAAATCTGTTTGTATTGCGGAACCGACCGATCGATCTGGAACGAAAAGGGAAAGATCGGCTGCATTCACTGTCTCAAACTGTTTCGGAAAGAATACCAAGCTCATCTTAGAAATGGAAGTTTTGAATTCTCATCCAGATATCTCGGCGAAAACGAATCGAAACGATTTTCAAAATTTGAATCCCTCTCAGAATCCCAAAAGTTGGAAGAATTGGATCGGATTTCCCCTCCTTTCACCTATCGGTTTCGGATCGGAAGAAACTTGGCAGGCAGAATCTATCCGACTGCGTCCGGAGTTCCGACCCAAATCTTAAAAGAATTTCTCTTAACATCGATGAAAGTCGATTCTATCTTTCTCGCTCCCAAAGAATTGCCGCTTCGCATCCCTTGGGGAGAGGGAAATCTTTTTTTAGGAGACGAAGAGCACATTCGTTGGGAGGTTATTTCCGGTTCCATCTCGGAATTTTTCGGGAAAATAGAAAATTCCCCATTGGAAAAATTCCAAAATCCAAAACTTTTTGACTGGGATGAACAGATCGGTTATGTCACTGCCTGCCCTACAAACGCAGAATTAGGAACAAAAATCAGTCTTAAAATATCTAAAAACGTCTGGAAGAAACAATATGTCTCTTCTTTTAAGGTTCCCGGTTTTTTAGAGTTTTATCTTGAAAATTCTTCGGAATTTGCCGTTTTTTATCTGAAAAATTTTGCTCATTCTCAAAAAAATTCCTTTTTAAATTTAGTTTATTATTTAGCCTTACAGGTGGAACCGGGGTTTTAGCCCGGAATTTTAACTCTAACTTCCGTTCCTATTTTGAAAACGTTCCGATACTGAAATGAAAGCAAACTCCCGCATTTGAGGTGGGAATTTAGAAGCGAATTCAGTCTAATCATTACAAATAAAACACAAGGCGCTGTTATGCTGGAATTTACAAAAAGAGCCAAAAGAGTCATCAACGAGATTGCTCAGGATGAGGCGAAGCGTCTTGGTAGCGACTATATCGGGCCGGAGCATATCCTACTCGGTCTCCTCAAGGAAGAGGATTCGGTTGCTATCAAAATCCTGAACAACCTCAACATCAACCTCAACGAATTGCGTAAAGAGGTAGAAAGAAGAACGCGCGAAGCATCCGGAGCATTGCTTATGGACGTAGCCGGCGGTCAGGATCGATATCAAAAAATTATCGAACTATCCAAAGAAGAAGCAAAACGTCTTAAACACAATTATGTGGGAACGGAGCATATCCTTCTCGCACTATTGAGAGATAATAATAATATCGCGGGCGGTGCGCTTTATTCTTTTAGCGTAAATTATAATGTTATAAAGAGTGAAATTCTCCGTTTACTTGGAGCTCCGCCGACTAGTTCGGTCGGAGTCAGCTCCGCCGCTCAATCTGGTCCGCAAGGAACTCAACCTCGTCAGGAAAAAACAAAAACTCCGATCTTGGATGAGTTCGCACGCGACCTCACTCAGCTTGCAAAGGATAAAAAGTTGGATCCGGTTGTGGGAAGAGCGATTGAGATTCAAAGAGTCATTCAAATTCTATCTCGGAAAACAAAAAACAACCCGGTTCTCGTGGGAGAATCCGGTGTGGGTAAAACCGCAATCGTAGAAGGGCTTGCTCTTGCGATCGTTGAAAAAAGTGTTCCGGATCTTTTATTCGAAAAGAGAGTTCTTTCCTTGGATCTTGCGTCTCTGATCGCAGGAACCAAATACAGAGGAGAATTTGAAGAACGTCTGAAAAAGATCATGAAGGAGATCACTTCTTCTACAAACATCATCATCTTTATCGACGAGCTTCATACTCTGATCGGAGCGGGTGCTGCGGAAGGTGCGGTCGATGCCGCCAACATTCTCAAACCTGCTTTAGCAAGAGGGGAACTCCAGTGTATCGGCGCTACCACAAGCGCAGAATATCGTAAGTATATCGAAAAAGATTCCGCGTTGGAAAGAAGATTCCAGGTCGTAAAAGTTGCGGAACCTTCGGTAGACGACGCGATTCAGATTCTGCAAGGACTCAAAAAAGCATACGAAGCCCACCACAAAGTGAGGTATTCCGATAAGGCTTTGGAACAATCCGTAAAACTTTCTCACAGATATATCAACGATCGATATCTACCTGACAAGGCGATTGATATCATCGACGAAGCGGGTGCAAAGGCTCGTTTGGCTAATTGTGCCCGTCCTCAGACGATCAAGGATCTGGAAGAAGAAATCAAATCTCTCGCGACCAAAAAAGAAGAATTGGTCCGCGCTCAAGAATACGAAAAGGCCGCCGGAGTTCGCGACGAAGTGAACCGGAAAAAACAGGCTATGGAAGAAAAGATTCGTTCTTGGCAGGAGAAGATGGAAGACTTCGCGGTCAACATCGAAGAAGACGATATCCTTTCCGTGATCTCTTTATGGACCGGAATCCCCTTGGAAAAAATGGAAGAATCCGAATCCGATAAACTTCTCAGACTGGAAGACGAACTCAAGAAAAGAGTCGTTGGTCAGGGAGACGCAATCGAGAAAATCGCGAAAGCGGTTCGGCGTGCAAGAACCGGATTCAAAAGTGAAAGACGTCCTACGGGATCGTTTATCTTCCTCGGGCCTACCGGAGTTGGTAAAACCGAGCTCGCAAAAGCTCTCGCGAACTTTCTTTTTGGAAACGACGACGCGATGCTTCGTGTGGACATGTCCGAATATATGGAACCGCACGCTGTCAGCCGTTTGATCGGAGCTCCTCCCGGTTATGTGGGTTATGATGACGGAGGTCAGTTGACCGAGTTTGTCAGAAAAAGACCTTATTCTATCATTCTCTTGGACGAGATTGAAAAGGCGCATCACGACATTTTCAACATTCTCCTTCAGATCATGGAAGAAGGAAACTTGACGGATACAAAAGGCCGCAAAGTAAACTTCAGAGATACGATCATCATCATGACCTCCAATATCGGAGCGAAAGAAATTCAATCCGGAGGAAGACTCGGTTTTGAAGATCGTAAGGACGAAGCGGCGAAATACAAATCCGATCAGACCCGCGATCAGTTGAAGAAATACTTCAATCCTGAATTCTTAAACCGTGTGGATGAAGTGATCTATTTCGGATCTCTCACCAAAGAGAACATCATGGATATCATCGATATTATGGTGATCGACACGAACAAAAGATTCCGCGAAAAGGCCATCCATGTTTCGATTACAGGCGCGGCCAAAGATCATATCATGGATATCGGTTACGACGAGAAGTTCGGTGCGAGACCGCTTCGGAGAGTTTTCCAAAGAGAACTCGAAGATCATATGGCGGTTCAAACCCTCAAAGGCGCTTACAAGGAACCTACTAAAATCGAGATCGGCTTTAGCGAAGGTAAACTTGACTTTGTGGAAACTCCGTGGACAGACTATAAGCCGGCTGATGCAAAAGCCGGAGGAGACGACAATTCTTCCGGTAATCCCGAAAGGTCGGAAGAGATTGCCTTAGTCTAAGGATGCCGATCCTCATCCCTGTATTGATTCTGGTTTCCTATCTTCTAATCCGGAAGATTTGGTTTCACCTCAGGAAAATCAGAACCATTGCAGGGATCGAGAAAATTTCCCTCTGCGTTTTTCACCCCGATTTATTTCTTCCCGAGGTACGGGTATTCTACAAGTATTACTTTCAGGGCGGGGTTTACTATGGCTCCGGATACATGCTTTTAACCGATTTTCTTGGTCAGGAAGAATATTCCATCTTTAGAAATACGGATGGTCTTCCCGTTCTTGAAATGGAGGATCAGGTTGTTCTTTCGGAAGAACAGATCGAGCATTTTCTAATGCAAAAGTATCCAAGCATCATCGTTTATATCGATCCGGTAGAACCCTTTCATTCTCTGATCGACTGCATCAATGCAAAATCCATGAGCATGACCGCCTAAAGAATTAAAAGAGTGTATTTATGCCAAATCGAAAGTTACAATCCGTTCTATTCGTATTGAGTCTTTGTATTTCCATTTTATCTTCTTCCGTATCCGCTCAAGCCGGAGAGGATTATTCCTTAGCTCTCAAAGAGTTTGAAAATAAGAATTACGAAAAATCTCTCGAGATCATCCGAGTCCTTCATGAAAAGGGAGGAAGATCATACGAATCTCACTATCTCGCTGGGCATTGTCACTTTGCGCTCGGTAGAACTAAGTCTGCGGGAAGTCATTGGTCCGAGGCGCTTTCTATCAAACCGGGAGACGCTGCGGTCAGTCTGGATTTTTCAAAATATCTTTTAAACAACGGGCGAGAGGACGACGGGTTGGAAATCATTGCACGAGCTTATGAACTCAATCCGAGAAACAAGGATGTTCGTCTTCTTTTTGGAACCGCGTTACTTTATAACGGAAAAGCAAAGGACGCGCTTAGCATTACCGAAAAGTTAAAAGCTGAAGATTCCAACGATTATCGGCCGCTTGTATTAGAAGGACAAATTTATTATTATCTCGGAAGTATCGAAAAAGCGGAAGTCAGTTTAAAATGGGCGAACTCCCTCGTTCCGAATAACGCAAACATCCTTAACAACTTGGCTCTGGTTTATGAAAAGGCATCCAATCAGGAAAATAAAAAGGGCAAGCTGAGTAACGCGAAGAATTATCTCAATTCCGCAAAGGAACAGATCGAATCCGCTCTCAGACTGGATCCGGAAAATCCTCATTTTAAAGACAATCTCAGAAGAATCGAAGCAAAACTCAATGCCCTTTCCAATAGCTGAACAAACCGTTCTATTCAACACGCTTGGATGCAGACTCAATTTTTTTGAGTCGGATGGATTATTTTCCTCCCTCACAAAACACGGATATCGTTCTGCGGAAGCCTCGGAACATCCTGAGGTGGTAATCATCAATACCTGTACCGTAACCAATAAAGCCGATTCTCGAAATCGAAATACGATCCGAAACGCGATCAAAAAATTTCCGGGTTCCCAGATCTGGGTCACCGGTTGTTACGCGGAAACGGATCGTGAATCGATCGAAGCGATTCCCGGAATCGCAGGAGTGGTCGGAAATACGGAAAAGTCGAGACTTCCTTCGCTCATTCTGGAAAAAAAAGGCCTACTCGACAAAATGGCGATCAACGATCAGACGTTCGATCGTTTTTCCTATTCCGACGTTTTACCGAACGGACACACTCGGGCATATTTGAAAATTCAAGACGGTTGTAACCGGAAATGTTCTTATTGCAAAATTCCTCAGGCCCGCGGACTCGGAGTCAGCAGAGATTACCGGGATGTTCTCGATCAGGTTCGATTTTTGCAGGATCATGGAGTGGGTGAAATCATTCTCACCGGAGTCAATCTCGGATGGTATCGCGATTCCGAGAACAAAAAGGCGTTCAATAAAATACTCGAAGACATATTAAGAATTTTAGAATATTCTAGAATTCGAATTTCTTCGATCGAACCTCCCGATGTAGGCAACGAGCTCGCAGAATTGATGACTCATCCCCGTTTTACTCCGTTTCTTCACATTCCTCTTCAGAGCGGAAATGCGGAAATTCTCAAAAGAATGAAACGGACTTATACTCCGGAAACGTTTTGGAAACGAGTGGAAATCGCTAAGGAAAAAATTCCCGGCTTATTTTTGGGAACCGACGTGATCGTGGGATTTCCGGGCGAAACCGAGGAAATGTTTCAAGATAGTGTGAAGATGGTTAAAGAACTCGGGTTTGCAAAGATCCACGCTTTTCCATTTTCAATCAGAAGAAACACATTAGCCGAAACATTTCCCGATTCGATCAGCAAAGAAACCAAAAAGGAACGGGTTCATGTTCTCAATTCTCTTTCTAGAGAATTACACAAAAATTATGCGATCGGCGAAACCGGAAAAACCCGCGAGGCTATTTTGGAACAAGGTGGAACCGCAGTTACCGATAATTATCTCAAAGTGAGAATCCCGGAAGTTGAACTGAAAAGTCTAAAAACGGGCCAGTTCTTGAACGTTGAACTTTTGCGGTATCAGACCGAAGACGATAAGGAAGGAAGTTTTGTGGGGAAGATCATGGGGCTTAAGTCCCACTCAATCGAATTGTAAATTCTAAAAAAATTCTGGAAAAAATTATCCCTATGTTCGAGATTCTTGGAAGAAAACATAAAGTATTGTTTCGAAAAATAAGATCATCCCAGGCGTTTTTAATAAAACAGATTTGTCTTGTATTAATAGTTTTCTGTCCTCTTTTCGCAAGCTGCAATCAATCCAATATAGTTATAATTACCGACTCGTATCAAAATGATTTTTTAAAAAACTATTTAGACAATCATAATATTCTCTATAAATCTCAAGACGGTTATTTCGAAATAACCGAAAATAAGGAATCTCTTCGAGTTTTACAGAAATTGGCGAGGATTCAAATCGTTAGGGTGGAAATCGATATTCAAAATATAAACAATATAAATTCAACGGGCACGCTCGAAAAACATTATAGAAAAAAATATCTGTCCGTCGATAAAGATGGATTGCCTGTTATCAATGAAGATCGCAAATCGAAACCACGTCTAAAATATGATCCGACTCATCCTGATTCGATTCGAAAAGGAGGGCAAAAAGGTTGGGTCGTGTTTCCGAACATTGTATTAAACGAAGAATTGTTAAATTTGGAGAGCGATATCGCTTTGTATGATTCTATTTGTAAGTATTTGAGTTCTATAGATGAAAAATATATTACGAAAAAAATATATTTAGATCATTATATTCATATTTTAGAAACTGCGCATAAGATGGAACGCGATAGAGTTTACGATACGATAGAATACAATCGATTCAAAAAGAATTGATTGTATGTTTTTATTGTTGAAGGGGATCGTTTATGGAAGTATTAAAAACTAATTGTAATACGTCATTATATTTGTAATGATAGGGATGATATACGGCCTGCTTTTATTTTATACAAATAAAAAGACGATACAGTTTAATGGATTCGTTTATTATTTGTTAAAATGCATTATAAAAACAGAATATTTATTGTGCTCCGGTGTGACAAAGAAAGAAAACGATTTTTTCAAAACTCCTGTATTCTGATTGAGCGTTCTGATTTCGATTTTATACCGACTCGTATCAAAATGATTTGATGTCCTATTTTAGATTGAATCACGGATCATTTATACGCGAGTCAGGTAGATAGATTTCCACCAAAGCCTCATCCACATTCAGAAAGTCTAAAGTAAGAAATCCTCCGAAAATTTTCAACAAAGCGCTGTGGATTTTAAGTCCCTGGCCAGCCGATTCCAAGGAAGGAGTTCGATTTTTTTCGATTCGATTTTGAATCCGAATCCGGATCCCATTTTTCTCTTCAAACGAGACTGAGATTTTTTTCCTGTTTTCATCTCTGGAATATCTTACGGCGTTTCGAATAGATTCCCTACACGCATAAAAAAGAATTTCCAGAGTTTCCGGTTTTGTGATCGGAAATCGAATTTTTAGTCCTGGGTCATAATTCCAGTCAAACCAGGATGAATCGAATTCGGAAGAAGTGAGGCGAATCAGAGACTCGATCAATCCGAGTCTCTGAATTTCCAAACCTGTATCCGGCAGCTCTCTCAAAAATCCGGAGACTTTTTTGTGAAGATTTGTCAATATTTGAACCTGTTCCGCGATATTTTGTTCGTTTCTCTCCTGAGAAAGAGTGAGTATGGAAGAATGAATTTCCGGAAGAATTTCATCGTGAAGAATTTGTCTGGTTTTATAGTCTAGGATCCTCTGCTCCTCCATATGTTTTCTTTGTAAGGAACTTAACGTTTGCGAATTACTTTCCACAAAAAGAGAATGTAAAATCCAAGAAGAAGTCGCCTTTGCGATTTCGATTTCTTCTTCCGCGTATAATCCGCCGTCTATTTTTGGACCCAACAAAAGAAAGCCGACTCCGGACTGATCGTCTTGCGTTTTTATACACAGAACATAACCGTCGAATGATTCTTCATTTAGATAAACTATCTCTTCGTTTTCGAAAAGAACATGCAAAGAATTGAAAGTAATTTGAAGTGTGTCACCCGCGCCATTAGGATATTGTAAAGAAAGATCGGTGATAAATGGAATTCTGCTCTCGTTGATAAACACTGCCTTTGAGGTTTCCAGAATTTCCGAGCAAAGAGTATAAAACGGTTTTTGAAATCGTTCTTTGATATTTTGAAAATCTCCCGAAAAATTCACTGAAATTTCATCCGAGGTCAGAATCGATCTTAATACCGCGTTTCCTTCGATTCTTAAATTCTTATTCTTTTGTAAAAGTAAGGTTCTTGAAAGAATGTAGACTAAGCTTGCTGTTAAAAAAAGTTCTATCTTTTTGATCCCTGTTAAGGCCGACAAAAGATAGATTGTGGAAAAAATCGAAAAGCCAAGAACTGCGTTTCTCCATTCTTTGCGAAGACTGATTTTGGGTAGGATTCTTCCCGTAAAGATTTCATAGGAGATGAGCGCTTTTCCTAAGACTAAAATCGCCGCTCCTACAAAACACTGAATTCCGATGAGAATTCCGTAAAACGGAATTGGATTGTTGTCGGATTGTAAAACCGGATCTTTTAAGATTCCCAAACTTCCGCCGACGAATAATAGAAATACGAGGATGAATACTCCAAAAAGTAAAAATGAAATCACCTTTAAATAAGGAACCGCTTTGATTCTTGCGACTTCGGGCAGAATATTTTTTGAAATTCGATACGAATACAATGCAAGGACCGGAACGAGAATACAGACAAAAATATAAATGAGATAAGACAGACGAAAGGAGAACGGTACAAAATTCCAAAAATAGAATAAGGAAGTGTGGAAGTGAAATTTCTGGCTCCAAATCGATAGGGAAATAACGGCAATCAATTGAGAGAAAATTAAAAGTATCAAAATGGTTTTGTAGATTTTTTTTCCCAAAAATCCGAGAAACCAAATTACGATAAAATACCATCCGAACGGAATCAAGATCAGACAAAAAATTCCCGGAAAAAAATAGATCGCAGGGTTTCCGGAAACATTCAACAGCCCCGATTGGCCGATCCAAGAAAAAAATCCGAATAACACGGAGGCCAGTGTTAAGATGGTGATCGTAAACGTGGCGGACCGATCTTTTTTTTCCAGGTTTACAATGGTTGTAGAACCTAACCAAAGTAATACGGAGGATAAAAACAAAAACAGAGAGCAGATAAAAATTTCGGGTTCAGAAATCAAGACTCGTTTTCCCAGTGGATCCATTCTCCGGACCCATTTCTGTAATAGGCTTTTCCGTCCTCTTCCCACTGAAGAAATCGATTTTCTCTCACGATCAATGCCGCTCTTGTTCTTGCTACCTTTTCATCGGAGCTGGATTCGTTTAAATCCCAGGCCGCATAGATTTGTCCGTTGATTCTGCTAATCGTTCGTTTGTCTTTAAAACCCAAACGAATTGCGATTTGTTCGTTGCTCATTCCGGATGCCAACATTTTTGCGACGATCATTTCATTCGGTTCTAAAATTGCCATTGGAGAATTTTCATCCAAGTCTTTGACTTCTACGATTCTGGATTCGATTTCCGGATCGATAAAACTTTTTCCTTCGTAAGCTAACTCGATCAGTGGAACGATCATGTGAGGCAGGAGATAATTTGATTTTCGGACATAAGCGTAATGACTTAAGATTCCGGCTTTACGAAAGGAGCGGAAGTATTCGTCGCTATCTTGTATCGAATAGATTACGACCGGCTTTCTCGGAAACTCTTTACGAATTGTCACAACAGTTTCAATGCCGTTTAACGTTCCCGCTAACCGAACATCGGTAAGTAAAACGTCGAATTCTTCCCTTAACGAAAAGTCGATCGCTTCTTCTCCGTTTGCACAATCGTAAACGATCATAAATTGGCCGGATTCTTTCAGCCCGGACATAAAAGCTTTTCTCAGTTTTTCATTATCTTCGACGATCAATAGTTTGATAGGAGGCTGATTCATAGGAACGAGCAGATTTTAAGTCTTTCAGCACCTATCTGTCAAGCACTTGAGTGTTTCGATATGAGCACGCAGAAGGGCGATTTCATTTTGAAGTTCGGGTATATTTTTCAGCATGAAAAGAATTTTCGAAGTCGTTTTATCTGCAATCGCCATTGCCTTTTTCTCACCCATATTGATTTGTGTGAGTGTTTTAGTCTTAATCATCGACGGTTATCCGATTTTTTTCTTACAAGAAAGAATCGGTTTGAGAAAGAAGCCTTTCCGAATTCTCAAATTTCGTACGATGGAGAACGGGATTATTACCGGTCTCGGGTTTTGGCTTCGCAAAACCGGAATCGACGAACTTCCTCAAATCTGGAATATATTGATCGGAGATATGAGCATCGTAGGACCGAGACCGCTCACTCAAGACGATATTGATAGGCTCGGATGGAATCGGAAATTTTATGAGAATCGCTGGAGCGTTTTGCCGGGAATCACCGGACTTGCACAGCTGTATTGCGGAATGGGGGCCAGAGTTTCGTTTTGTTTTGAAAGATCGTATTTGAATTCGAAAAACATGGGTTTAGATATTCAAATCGTTTTGTTGACGTTTGTGATCAATGTGTTCGGTAAGAGTCGAGTTCGTATGATATTAAAGACGAAACTCAAAAGCAGAAAGAAAAACGTTTCTTGGAAAAAATGGACAGATCATTTTCGGAAGAATGAAACTCGGCCTCTTCCAAAGATCGATTCCGAAACTCTTGCGCTGAGTCCGAATGAGATGAGTTCTATTGCTTATTCTCTCGCAATCTTTCAGTTAGGGGAATCGGGTGAAGGTAGAATCGCAAAACAAATCGATAAAACAATTATCTTCGGAATTGACGATTTTTATAGAGAAGCTTTAAAGCTTTTTGTAAAAGAAGAAGGCAGACATGCGAGAATTTTAGGCGAATGTGTTCGAGCTCTTAAGGGAGAATTGATCGAATCCAACTGGACGGAACGTCTGTTTCACTTTGGAAGACGATTGATGGGTGTTCGTTTAAAACTGATGGTGCTTTTGGCTGCGGAAGTCATCGGAATTTGTTTTTATAAAAAGATCGCCGAAAAAATTCCAAACGGCTTTGTAAAATCCGCCTTACTGGATGTTGTCAAGGATGAGGAAAAACATCTAAGATTTCACAGTGAATTTTTCAAAGTTCGAGTCAAAAATATATTTACTAAATTTATTTTCAAAACTCTCTGGAGAGCTATCGCTTTTGCCGCCTGTATCACTGTGATTTTAGATCATCGAAAAACGTTCCAGATTCTTGGAATTTCAAATTGGAAGACATTCCAAAAATTTCAAGAAATCGCTCGTTCCACAGAGGATTTTATTTTAGAAGGTCTAATTTGGAAACTGAATCGACGTATGACTTAAAGTCTGATTTCATTTTTTTTTGGGGGGGCGTTTATTTTTTCCGAATCGATCAAACGAAAACAACAAGCGGGACCAGACTCACTTCGGATATAAAACAAAACAAACTTGAAAAAGTTAAAATCGAAGGGATATCAAATCGTAAATGTTCGCGCTTAGAAGCAAACCCTAAGACTGAAATCACACTGATGATTGAAATGGAAGGAATCAAAAAAGCGAAGCGGTAAATATTCGAACATTTTTATTTTGGAAGAAGAGCGAATACTTTTTTTCAGATCAAACAATCGATCTTCGATGGAAAATATTATGATCTTATAAATTCATCCGTTGTATCTTCTTCCTCTTTGAGATCATAAAAGCCGTATTCAAATTCTTTTCCCGCAACGACTTCGATACCATAGACGTGTTCGGAGACACGGATATTCTTTGTAATATCGAGATGATACAGTTCCGCTAAAAATTTCATTTTATCCAAAGAAATCTTATCATTGATCTTAGGGCCGATCGTGTATTCATTCTTTACCCAATCTAATACAATGAGTTTCCCGCCTTTTTTCATAGAGCGAATCAAACCGTCCATTGCAAGTCCTGGATCCGGAAACGTGGACAATACAAGAGATGCAAATACTATATCCGGTGAAGGAATCCATTCCGGAAGCAAAGGGTGGTCCGATTTTTCGATAAAGAATGGAGTAAAGTTAGAAATTTCTTCCCGATTTTTCCAATGAAGAACTTCGTCGATCAGGTCCTGCTGACATTCCCCCCCCCAGATCCATGCATCTTTTGGAATTTGTTTTTTTAATTCTAAGGTAAAAAAGCCAAGACCCATACCGAAGTCTACAAGGTGAGTAACGTCTTTAAAACTAAAGTGTTTAAAAATGATTTCGGGAGGCGTCAGCTCTCTACGTTTGCTGGAAATCAGAAAATTCTGATATTCAGGGTTTTCATAATAATCCAGATCGCTCATCGTTTTTTCCCTGAATTATGTCTAATTTATGATCCGCGAAAAGTCAAACCGGAAATCGCAATCCTGAATTTAAGCATGTCATAAAAGCCATTTTCGCAGGAAACTTGTATTAAATTACGAGGTTTGGGATGTCGATATAGTTACCAAGACTCTCTTTTTATGAAAATTCGTAACAGAATCTTGCTATCATTTTCGTTTCTGGCGTTAGTTTCCTTTCCGGAAGCCCAGAACTCTAATCTATACAATAATACTCAGACGGATAATTATAGCGTAGCAAATTCGATTCATGCGGAGATTCTTAAAAAGGATGAAAATTCCATTCGAATCTCTTGGGTTCCTCCGAGAGAAACGGGAGAAATCATCATTGCTCGTTCCGCTAGTATGATCGATACCGCTGAAAAATGTATGGTGGCGGATTCTCTGGGTAAATATCCGAGCGGCATTGCGGGCGGAGTCACTCACATATTTGATTACAATCTAAAACCCGGAACTTACTATTATGCAGTGATCTTGGCGCATCACGTTAAGAAGAATACCCTTACGCTTGAACCGGGCAAAAATTTTACTACGATTCCGGTGATCATTGAACAACCTCTTACACCGGGAAACACAACCACTGAAAATAAAGCCCCTGAATTGCCTGATGACGCAAGAATTACCGACCTCAGTGTCAAAAAAGAAGGAAAGAATTTAAGATTGAACTGGACTCCTTACGATAGGGCAATTCCCAATGCGACGGTTTATACGGTCTACAAATCTTTGGAGCCCATGTCCTCTTTATCCTTAATGAGAAAGTCGGAGAAATTGACGGAGTTAAGTCATCCTGAATCTACTTTTTTAGATCAAGATTTAGGAAAGTCGCAAACATTGTATTACGGAGTAAGCGTTAGATCCGGTCCAAAAGAAATTTTACCTTTAATCAACGGTCAGTCATTTACGCGATTTTTTTATATTGGAGGTCCCGATAAAGAAAGCTCCGAGGATATTAAGAAACCAGAATATTCTTACGATGAAATGCACGTTAAAGATCTTACCGCAGTTTTGGATGATTTAAACGTTAAATTGCAATGGAGCCCCCCCGATAAGCCGGACGATAACGTTGTTTATACGGTTTATCAAGCTAAGAAACCTTTGAGCGGTGGCACCGCGACTTTTCTCGGAGGAGATGTTCGTAAATTGGGGGAGGTGAATCATCCGGATACTTCCGCGCAAATTAAACTGAAATCTGCCGGAACAAAAATTTATTTCGGGGTTACCGTAAAACGTCAGGATCAGGAAGAATTCAAACTCGTTGAAAACGAATCCTATGTCGTCATCAACCCCGATAAAAATACGGAAGATGAAAACACGGAAGGCGAGGGTAAAAACGAAGACAGCAGTTTTGACCCCAAAAACAAAAAGAAAGAAAAGCCAAAAGTTCAGGATGAAAAAAACGAAGAGTCTTCCGAGAACAAAGAGGATGAGTTTTCCGGAAACGAGGACGAGTTGGATCGGATCTTAAAGAAGACATTTTGGAAAAAAGAATATTCCGATGCGATCCAGAAATTAAAACCTTATACGGGACGCGGAAATCCCGTCGGAGTCAGAGGAAAAGCGAAATTTTTCACTGGACTCTCGGAGTATAGAAAAGGCAATTATAAGGAAGCGCTAAAGCATTTGATCAATAAAGATAGTAAATTTTACAATTCAGAACGCTCCGAATTTTGGTCAAAGCGTTGTCTGTCTCGGATCTCCGGAGGAAATCCATGAATCGCTCCATCATTTTAATCACTGGGTTCTTATTTATTTGTGCGGGACTTTTGACCGGGGTTTATCAGACGACCGTTCAAGACGAAGATTCAAAACGAAAGAACGTTCTGGAAAGGATCAAAGAAGGCGAAGAATATCTCAAACAATCCAACGTAAAAGCCGCGGAAAAGGCAGTTGATATTTTTTCGGAACTGTCTGCGCGGGAAATTCCCGATGAACATTCCTTTCGTGTAAAATACAATATGGGAAGAGCCTTGGAAAGAAATCAAGACAGCCTTCTCGCATTGGGGATCTACAGAGAACTAAATCAAAAGGAAGGACTACCTAGAGACGAACGATCCAAGGTCGCTTATTCGATGGGAAATCTTCTTTTGCAGCTCAATCGGGATGAAGAAGGAAAAGGTCATCTGGAAGAGGTTCTCAGAATTTCTGCCGATTCTAAATTACGTTCTAACGCGTTATCCGCCATTGCAGACTATTATATGAAAAAAGGGAATTACGATCTTTCCCGAAAAAACTACGTTCTTGCTCTTCAAGAAGATCCTGAAAACGTAAAAGCAAGGGTTCGCTGGGGGAAATCGCTACGCAGAATGGGTAAGGATTGGTCCGCATACGATGTATATGATGACTATGCGCAAGCCGGTTTTTACTTTGATCCTGAAAAAGAAAAAGTAAGTACCGAATTTAGAAGCGGAATTTTGGAAAAGGCGAGACAACTCTACGTTCGCAAACAGTATTACGGAGCGATCGATACGTTCAAAAAGGCTTTGGAAATGGGAATCAGTCCTAAAGCCGAAGAACAAGCTTTCTTTTATCTCGCCGAAAGTTATGAGGCGGTTGGCAAGTTCGATTCCGCTTTGCAATATCTAAACCGAGTTCTCGCAAACCAAGACGGTTCTCTGGATCAAACGGCGCTTTTTAGAAAGGGAACGATTTATTTTAAAAGCGGAAAGTATGAAAAAGCCGCCGGTCTCTTTCAAGAAGCCACCGACAAGTATCCTGATTCTCCAGTGGGAAGAAAAGCAAGCGCTTGGAAAAAAGAATCTTTGGATCAAGTGGAAGACAATCTTCATTACAAAAATTCCGATAAGGAAAAGAGTAAGGAAGACTTGGAGACGGAAAGATTTGACTAAACTTCGGTTTTAATAAATTCCTCTTCTCTGAGTTCGATCTGGACTCCAAGAATATCATAAATCGCGACCGGAATATCCACGATCGCACCGATTTTTTCCGCAAAGATTGGAGTGTATTTTCCGTAAAGGATCGTTGGAACTTTGTTGATCGTGTGAACGTCCACGCTTAGATCTTCTAGATTTCCGTGATCGGAAGTGATGATCAGTTGGTCTTCGTTCGGATCCAATTCTTCCAAAACACCCGTGATAAAGGATTCCAGCTCTCCGATATATTTTTGAGCGGCTTCCCAGTTCATTTTATGACCGATCTTATCGGTTAGAAAAAATTCATAGATACAAAGTGTATAATCGTCGGCCTTACAATTTCGAATGATGGACTTTCCGGTTTCATACGGATCTCGGATCGTAAAAAGCTCGTCCGATTCGTCCAAATGATCTTTTGAAAATTCTCTCAAATACTCGTGTGTGATGTCCATATATAGACCCTTGCCTTGACGAAGGTCGTCCATCCCCTTGAGAGGTTTGTCACTTGCCATTTGAATCAACGTGGACGCCGACACATGACGCGGATTTTTTTTTACGTGTTCCGCGAAAGCGGGAGAATAGCAGTTTAACAAATCGGCTTTAAAACCGTGCTCCTCCAAAACGCGAATGATGGAATATTTACTGATGATTTTTTTCAGAGTAAAGGTTGGAAATCCGCTCAAATGTCTTTGGAGCACCTTGCACGCGTTGATTCCCGTCCACAAAGACGTTTGTCCGGTCGCGCTTTGCGGAAGACCTTTGATGCCTAGAGAAGCGTCTGTTTTTAGAAAAACCGTATTTTTCAGCGCGTCTGTCGATTGTTCCGGAATCGGTTTGTCGGCCAAAGGCAAAAAAACAGATTTTGCATACCTGGAAAACGGGTTGGTTTTCGGATCATTAGGACCAAACCCGATTCCATCGATGAACATATAAAAGATCATAGTTTTCTATTTGGTTTTCTTCTATCAGGTTAGACAAAAAGGACCGATACTAAGAACAGTGACGTCCAACCTTTACAGAAAAATTGCCTTTGCCCTAACACTCATTCTATTAGGGCTGATTCTCGTTTCCATCCCTTTTTTCAAGGAAGAATGGAAAGAGGCGTCTGTGTCTTTTCCTCTGAATCCTGCAGGAAACGAAAGTTTTATCAAACGGGATCATTTTTTAAAAATTTGGAAAGAAGCGCAAAAAGCTCCTCTTTATGAAGCCGGTTCCAAAATAGAATACGGAATCAGAAACGTTCAAATGCCAAAGGACGCAAAACTTCTCGGGGAAACTCTGTTAAAAATTCTCGAACTAAAATCGATTAAAATCTATGATTCTTCCTTTCGTCTTCTTTATTCCAGCGTTGAAACAAAAGAAATCTTTAATGGAGATTTGCGATTAGGTGATTTAAAAATTGCCCCTTCCGAAATCAATTTTGACGGTTCTGGAATTCCTATCTATCGAAGTAAGAATGGAGAATGGTTTCTTTGGCTCAAAGGTTTTGCGTTGGGAAAACAAATTTCCATGCCTTTCAACATTCGAGACAAACAAGTCTATTGGATTTTCGATTCAAGTAAAAAAGGAAGCGATTCCTTGATCGGATCAAACGATCTCAGATCTCTCGTATATCCTGATAATATCGAAGAGATTTTAGCGGAATTGAATAAATCCACCGTCGAATGGAAGGACCGACCATTTTGGGAGAAAAACAAGATCGGAAACTATACGATTTATCTTTTTTACGAAAGAACTTCTCGATCAAAACAGTTGTTTCAAATTTTTATATTTTTTTGCTTTTTGTTCGGGTTTTGTGGATTGGGAATCATTCTTTCCACTTTAGTACATTCAATTATAGTTGAAAAGGAATTCGACGAAAAAGAAAAAATTCTCAGAGTCAGAGATGCATTTTTAAGAATTCTTCTTCTGTTGCGGAGGGAAAGCTGATGATCGGATCGAAACTTAGAGTCTCCATCTTGACTCTTTCCGTAATTTCATTTTTTTATTATACGCTGATTCCCTATTTTCCGGAAGGGATATATTATAAAAATAGAATTCATTCCATCTTTGTGAACTTTAATGAAGAATTGAATCGTTTGGAATCTGGATTGAGAAATGTAAAATCCCCTTCCGATTTGGAAAATTTGCAATTGGAATTTCCAATGGTTTCCGGATTGAAAATCCTGTCCGAATCGGATCTTGCTGCTCGAAAGGATGCTGACGGAAAACTTATGGACGAAACCTTTAAGGAAGGAACAAGTAGACTATTTTTTCTAAAACCCTTTCTGGTGTTTTGTCTTCCGAATATTCAGGAAAAAAAGCTGATCCTCGCTGAACTCGGTGAGGATCGATTGGGTGTTTCCGTTTCGGGCGTTGAATCCATGTTGATTCCCGATCTGAAGTTCGGGGGTTATATCGAACCCGGAAAACAATATCATGGAATCAGCGGAGATCAAATTTCGTCCTTATTGATTTCCGGATTGGACCATTCTAAAAGCGAAGTGAGTCGAATTCATATCGGGAAATCCCCGTTTATCGGATATTATTATGCGACACCGGAAAATTCATACGGGTTTTTAAAAGGGATTTTGATTTTAAAACCGGGGAGCGACGGCTTGCCCTTTTTATTTTTATCCGGATTTCTCGCGTTACTATTTTTAATCGATCTTATGATTCGATTTTTAAGAATCAAAAAAGATCTGTTTTCGGATAAACAAGGAAAAGATATTCAGGAAATCGTAAATCAGATATCGAAAGGGGTCAACGGGCTTCAAATCGCAAAACAAAAAGCGATGGAGATGATCGAAGATGATAAACACGAAGTTCAAACCCTGACTTCTGGAGAAGTGGACTTCGATTTACAAAGCAGCGCCCCTCTTATAGATCTGAAAGAAGTAAAACGAGAGGAAGGTTCGTCCATCTTTGTACTTCCGTTCGAACTCAAAGGAGAAGGTTATATTTCTCCGGCGTATTTGCGAGACCCGGAAAAATACAAGCCGCCGATCTTGGTTACGCCCGAGATAGAAAAAAAACGATCCGAGATTTTCAATCCGGAGCTCGAATCCTTGATTTCAAAAGTAACCGAAACTCCTTCGTCTTCTATTTCAACCTCATTTGCTTTGCAAAAAGAATCTTTTGAATCGGTTTCGGACTCATCTTCACCTCCGACCCAGGAAAAGCCGCAATCTCTGGAAATACCAAAAAAATATCCGATCGAATCCGTTGCTCAATCGCACAAGATGGAACTCGGTCCCGGTTATATGAAGTGGCTGGCTTCGCTCACGATTCGGGACCGAAGAAAAATATTGGAAGTTTTGGACGAGTTGAGTTATGGATTGGAATCGGAATATTCATTTATTCTAAAATACTATATTTCAGTTTTTTCTCATCTCAAACTCTCTGGATTTTCGATTCATTACTACGATAGAAGAAACGGAAGTTACAGTCCTTTTGTTACTTTCGGTTTAAAGGAAAAAACAATCGAAAATATGATCTTTCTCTATGATGATCAATACATAGGAAAGGAATCGGGAAGTTATTCTCTCATAGGAATCACCGAAGAAAGAAAGAATGATCGTTTTTTCCGAAAGAAATTTGATCCGGCCGATTTGGAATCCTGTATTTCCATCTTAACGATTCCCCTGTCTAATTTTGGAATTCCGTTTCGATTTTTTCTTTTTTTCAAGGACCCTCCTACCGAGTCCACCGCTTTGGAAATTGAAAATTTAATCTTTCATTCTTTGGAGCCGGTCATTCCGGCCTTTGAAGAATATGATAGAAAAATTTTGGGAGAATTGTTTCGAGATAAAAGGGATATCGTTTCTTCTCGAGTTCATCTCATGAGAATTGCAACCGATGGTGAAAGAGGAATTACAAATTCGTATCGAATTGAATTTCACGGAAAGGATTTTCATAAATTGGAAACACTTCGAAAAAAAGTCATGACTGAAATTTCCGAAAATCTGGGTCCCGAAGATATGTGTTTCGGAATCGGAGTCGGTGCTTTCGGTTTATATTCGAGAAAGGATTTGGAATCTTTAATTCGAGGGTACTTGGACCAAACGAGTCATGGTTATGATTTTACGGTGGATCGTTATCCTGGAAACGGAAAAAATCTATTCACGTATCTTTAATCCGTTTTTTAAAGTTATGATTTTGGTACGGCACTTCATTTTAATTCTACTTTTCTTTTCGAGTTTTGTTTCGATTTCTTCCACTAGTGAGGAAAATCGAAAAGAATGGAATCGAGCGGTTAAAGAAAAAATTCTCAAGATGAACACAAAACAGGAAGAGACGGAATCGATTCCTTATCTCGAAAAGTTTGTGGAAAAAAATCCGTCCGATCTGACCGTAAAACTTTGGTATGCGAGAGCTCTCTTCTATCGTCAGGATTTGGAATTACCTGGACACTCCGAGGATATTTTTTCGAGAATGGAAAAACTCAAAAAGATTCGGGAAAATTATCTTCATGCTTCACGGATATTCGAAGAGGTTTTGGAATATCTAGCGATGGCGACTCCGCGAGATCCCAATCTCGGAAAATGGCATTTTCTTTGGGCGATGTGCGAGTGGTATGGCGGAAGGGAAGATCGCGCGGTTCAAATTTTTAAGAAGTCTTTCAAGTATGATTTTAGACTCAATGAAGCAAATTACAATATCGCAGCGATTTATCAAACGATGGGTCAACTCAAGGATGCCGATATTTATTTTAGAACGTATCTCAAGAATGATAAGGAAATGAGAGAGGAGAACTGATGGCGAAAGTGGACAAACGATTTCAGCTCCTCATGACGGAAGAAGAATTGGAGTTACTCAAAAACGAAGCGGAAAAAAGGAATCTTTCCGCGGGAGAAATGTTGAGACTCTCTTTGAGAAACGAAGTCTACCGATCCGATTCTTATGAAAGACTGGAAGCGCTTCGAATTCTTTCCGGACTCAAAGAAGAATGAAGTATTATCTTTCAAAATCATTGTTAGAAACTTTGATTTCAGGTCCGTCAAAAGAAAAGTCGATCATTTTGGAAGCGGTCAGCGATCTTGTAAAAAATCAGCATCTATTTTATACGGGAACGATTTCAATTCTACCTTTGCTCGAAAAGGAAAACGATCTCGTCAAAAGGGAAATTATTTGGAGTCAGCTGAAACGGCTTTGTTTGGAAATTTTGGAATTTCGATCCGAAAATCTTTCTTTGGCTCAGAAACTTTCCAAGGAGTTCGGAACCGTAGAATGGGTTTGGAATGAAATCGCGATCGCGATCGAAAGAGACTTTGACGGATTTATCACCGTAGATAAAAATCTACCCGATCAAAAGATGATCAAAGTTCTACTCGCTCAAGAAATAAACTTCAACGGGATCGCTTAGAGAAGAGATCTGATCCTTGCCCGTTTGCGAATGATAAAATTTATTATAAGCGCTGATTCTAAAAAAGTAAGTCGTTCCCTTTTTAAAAAATAACTGATTTTTTTCCAAAAGAATTTCCGAATTCAAAGAAATGATTCGATTGTCAACACATGCAGAAAGCTTGTTGTAGTATTCTTGAATATTGTTTGCGGTTTTTCCGGCGGGAAGACCGGTGATCGGATCCAAATAATCGGAGGCGGGATGTTTGGGGCGGTTTTTTTTATCGGGAGCTATCGCAGTTTCCGAAAACGTTCCTCGGATAATTCCCACCATGCGATCCGGATGAATCCCGTAATGAATGAAATATCCTCCTCCATGGATGACGTCTCTTTCGGGATTTGATTTCCAATTTAAACAAACCGCAGATCCCTCGTCATCCACAGAATTTTCTACGACTTTTAATCCCAAAGGTCGAACGGGGGGATTTGTTTCCCGAAATGTCAAAGAAATATTTTTCAATTCGGGAGAATGGTTTCCGGCGGGATCCGGTTTTAGTTTGATTCTCCATTGATAATAACGAAAGGGCAAAAGATCTTCCTTGTTTTCGTTCAATCCTAGAAATTTTTTTACGGAATTTTTTAGAGGAACTCGATAAATGTTCGGATCCAAGGAATCTATTTTATAAGATTCTAATTTTCGGATGTCCACTCCGATCCAAGCGGGAAATTCGGATGCAATGTGAAACGGAGTCGGAGAAACTCGTAAATACAATTCCATTGCCGAAGACTGCGGGACGGAAGCTTTTAGCTGGATTTCTTCTAAAAAAGAACTGGAGTATTTGCTTTTGTAAACCGGTGAAACCCCGATTCCGAATTTGGAATCGGAAGTGTGGGTCTCCGGATCGAATTCCTGTTTTGGATAAGGAACGTCTTCCGCACTCGGATCCGGTTTTCCTTTAAAAACTCCGAAGTTTTCCATCCAACCGTAATAGGAACTTGCGATTCGAAACGAAGTTGTATCCTCCGGATGAAAACCGATCCGAGTCAAATTCTTGTTTGCGGGGATCGATGCGCGGGCTGCTTCCTTTCCGTTGAGATAAAGAACAATTTCTCTTTCAGCCGGATTGAAATAGAGAAGAATCCGGTTCCATTGATTTTTTTTGAGAGTCGTATTGGAAGTCAACTGAAGTGACAGATAACGTTTTTCTTCGGTTTCAAAAAAAGAGTAAAATCCCGCCTTGAGTTTGTCGTCCGCTATTTTAAGATCCCAGCCGAATGTGTTTCCCGAAGTTTCATAAAGTTTGGAAACTAAGGTCGCGTCTTTTTCCACGGTTCCGGGGAGAATGGTGAATCCGATAAAAAATTCTTCGGTAAGATCCTTTGAGGTCAATACCCCGGTATTGGAGTGGGCGATTCGGATCCCGGTTCTTTTTCCGGAGAATCTCGCGCTTCTTTTTGCATGAAATACGTTTTCGGAATCGGGAAGATACGCAGAAGAAAGAACTTTATAATTTCCTGATAGATCTCGGAGGCTTGAAGGATCGCCGGAATCAAAGTTCAGATACAGATTGGAGCCCGAATTTCTTTCTTTGATTTTAATTTTGAGACTTTGATCTTCTCCGCTTAGCTCGAGACCGTTTTTTTGTAAGTCTCCAAGAGGAAGAATTTTCGTTTCTGAAAAAACGATATGAAACGGTATGAATAAAAGACAGGCCAGAGCGGGGACTGTCGAGATTTTAGATTTTGTGATCAATCCCATCCGGCTTTATTTTTAAGAATTTAGGGTTTCGAGTTGATCGACTCTTCTTTCGTGACGCCCGCCTTCAAATGCGGTTTTCACCCAGGTGCGAACGATATTGAGGGCGAGTTCTTTACCGATGATTCTTCCGCCCAAAACAAGAACGTTAGCGTTGTTGTGACGTTTGGACATTTCTGCTGTGAATTGATCGTGACAAAGAGCGGCGCGAATTCCGCTCAAACGATTTGCCGCGATAGAGGCGCCGATCCCGGTTCCGCAAAGTGCGATCAAACCCTCCACATCTTTAGAAAGCACCTTTTTACAGGCGTTCGAAATGACGATAGGATAATCTACGGACGTTTCGTCCTTAGTGCCATAATCCACAATTTCCAACTCCCCCGCGAGAGAGGTGCGGAGAAACTCCTTAAGCTCAAAGCCTCCGTGATCCGAGGCGATTCCGATTTTTTTCATGATCTATATTTGGTTATGTCCCGGCTTTACCTAGGTTTCAAGCAAATAATTCTTTTAAAGAGCGGAGTCTCTGTATGTTTTGGGCATTGCATCCCAAAATTCCACTTGGAGAACAAAGAGCGAAAGATAGATCATCGAAAAATTTTCTTCCGAAATCTTTTCGCCTTTGAGAGAGAATGTGGTTGCGTCGTTGAGTCTGGCTATAAGTTCTTTTTTTTGTTTGAGATGAAGATTGAGAAGTTCCCATTCTATGGAATTTAGAGAACGGGTCTTTTCATCCGAAAGAATATAATTCTCATAATACGTATTCAATTCGGCAAATAGCGCGAGATGCCGATTCCAATCCAAAAGAAGTTTTGCAAAATCTTCTTCGTTTAGATTTTTACTTTGAAGACAAGAAAGCGCTTGGTATCTCGCTTTGCCTTCCTTGTAAGCGATGATTTCAGCAAGTCGTTTCTTCTCTTCTAAGGATTGAGTGGATTTGAAAAGACTTGCGAGTTCGGAAGACGGCTCGTTTGTGAAACAATCCTGAACCACAAGCTGGGTGTTGAAATTCAATCCGGAGGCAAAGAGGCTTCCGGATACGAAACCGATTCCGATCAAGGAAAATACGAATCTTCTAAAACAGAAAAATTTCATTATGCTTTGGATTCGAATTCTTTCATAAATGAGATAAGTTTTTGCACTCCCGCCAAAGGCATTGAATTGTAAATGGAAGCACGGAAACCGCCCACAAGTCTGTGTCCTCCCAATCCATGAAGACCGTTTTTCTCCGCTTCATCTAAAAATTGAGAATCCAAATTCTTATCTTTGAGAAGGAAGACTATATTCATTACGGAACGGGATCTTTTTTGAACCGGGCAGTCGTATAAAGAGGAAGAATCGATAAAGTCGTATAACAATTTCGCCTTTTCTTCGTTGACTTTTTCGATCTCGGAAACTCCTCCGAGTTTTAAAAGCCATTCGAAAACGAGTTTGGCGATATAGATGGAATACGTGGCCGGAGTATTGTACAAAGATTTGTTTTTTGTCATCACCGCATAATCGAGAAGAACCGGAATTTTTCTTTTGGAAATTCCGATCAGATCGTTTCGGATGATCAACAAACTGAGTCCGGATGGTCCGATATTCTTCTGAGCGCCCGCGAAGATCACGCCGAAATCCTTTACTTCGATCTTACGGGAGAGGAGTTCGCTCGTCATATCCGCCACGAGGGGAATACTTTTGATTTTCGGAAGTTCGAGATACTGGCTTCCGTAGATCGTATTGTTGGAAGTGATATGAAGATACTTTCCTTTTTCGGAAAGACTTGCGTCCGTTAAAATCGGAGTGTCCGTGAATTGATTTTCCGTCGCATCGTAGATAACGTTTACTCCGTTGAACTTAAGACCTTCCTCCCAGGCCCTTTTTGTCCAGATTCCTGTATGCGCAATGTCGAAACTCTCTCCGTCTTTGAGAAGATTGAGCGGAAGAGCGGAAAAATGAAGGGTGGCCCCTCCCGAAAAAAAAGCGATGGAATAATCGTCTCCGATATTCAATAACGTACGCAGTAGCGATTCGGCTTCTTTGAGTACGTTTTCAAAAAGAGGTTCTCTGTGACTGACTTCCATGATGGACATTCCGGAGCCCTTATAATTTAAGAACTCAGCCGCCGCGATCTCCATGACCTCGTTGGGAAGCATAGCGGGACCAGCGCCAAAATTGTAAATTCTTTCCTGGAATTGATACATATTAGGCTAGGGTTGCAGAGGGGAGGTTGGGAATCAACTTTCTTCCAACAAAGAGGACTCCGGATCGGGAAAAATCCTTGTCTCAATAGAATGCTTGAGGATAGGATATCCCCTGGCCAAAAACCGGTTCCCCTTCCGCCTAAGATTTAAAGGAGTATTTTAGAATGTTTAAAATTTTGATAATCATCGTATCCGTTGGTTTTTCTTTTTCATTATTTTCTCAGGACAATTCAAAGTTAGGGGAAAAAGAAGTTCGTTCTTCCGGTAGGGTTCAGTTTATCAATCGTTCCTCCGCGAGAGCAGGCGAGGAAGTTCGTGGAACCAATGAAAAAGCCGGATTTGGTTTAGCCGAAGCGCTCAAAAAAGAACCAGATAAATCACATACTTCCGGAGCCATCAGTGTTTCGCGAATCGCACCCGAGGAAAAGAAATTCGGAGCGGATATTTTTGCGATTTCCGAAGATTCGGACTACGGTCATATCAATTCGATCCAGAGAATTTTAGCCGGCTTTGTAAAATCGAATTTCGGTTATGACGATAAGAACTCGGACATTCTCGCAACATACATTTTGTATTACAATGCGATTCATAGAAAAGACAAGACCTATGTAGGAAAAAAATATTCCAATTCTGTAATTAAGGTTTTGAATGTTGGTTCGATCGGGATTTCCAAAAAATATTCCGAATGGCCGGGCAAAACTCAGATCATCATTCCTCTCGTTTCCAATATTTTATCAGCGGACGGTAAGGACGTTCATACGGACGAGTTAGAGAACGAAGTCAATCATGACTTGGATAAAAAGAAGGAAGGAAAAGCGGAGAAGGAAAAGTTCGGTGATCTTCAAAACGAAAAAAACAAAAAAGAATTGGAAGAATTGAAGAAAAGAAAGGAAGAGAATGTCAATAAACAGAAGGAACTTTCGGATAAGGAAACAAAAACCGACAAAGAACTTCAGGAATTGAACAAAGATCCTGTCAAAAATAAATCCCAAATTTCAGAGAAGAAAAAAGAAAAAGACCAGATCAAAAAAGATCAGGAAGTCGCTAAAAAAGAAGAACAGAAATTAAAAGAAAAAGAGAAAGAAGTAGTTAAGAAGGATGAAACCAGAAAAAGCGACGGCGGTTCGTCCAGCTCCAGCTCTTCGAGTTCCAGTTCAAAATCGAACGATTCATCCGGTGGTAAATCCGGTGACAGCGGTAGCAAAAATTCTCCCGACGATAAAAAAAGCGAAGCCGAATTGAAAAAGGAACTCGCCGATACCAAAAAGGAACTGGAAACAAAAAAGGAAGAAGAGAAGAAAAAAGAAGAATTTGATAAGAATGTTGTCGGCGGTAAAATTCTTTTTTTAAAAACTTTGAAGTATCTGGACAAGGGACATTATAATAACGAACTTCAAGTCTTAGATCCCACAAACGACGATACGATTTTTCGAGGTGATTTTAACAAAATCTGCGGAAGAACCTTCGAGATTGTGGATGGAAAGGCGCTTGTGATCGGCTTCGAAGACGGCCACTCTTCTAATCACAAACTTATCTTGATCGATCAGGAAACTCTCAAACCGACGATTTCCGCGGAGGACAATATTTTTTGGCGTTCTCCGATGATCGTGAAAGGAGACGAGATTTATGCGTTTGAAGAAGTTGAGGAAAAATACTATCTTTCTCGTTTTGGAAAGGATCTCAAAAAACAGGCCAAATCATCAGACGAAATCAGTCCAAATTCGAACGTGACTTTCTATGGAGAAAAAATCTACGTTACAGGAAAGGAAGAAGGTTCGGGCAATATTCAAATTACCGTTTTTAACAAGGCAGATCTGAAGCTGATTAAAAAGATTATGCCGTAGTTCGGACCCATCGAGCGACCCGTAGGGAGCGAGATGCTGAGTTTCCCGAGCGACGAACTCAATGAATGCCTTCCTATTGTCGGCCTTCAGGGAGCGAGATGCTGAGTTTCCCGAGCGACGAACTCAATGAATGCCTTCCTATTGTCGGCCTTCAGGGAGCGAGATGCTGAGTTTCCCGAGCGACGAACTCAATGAATGCCTTCCTATTGTCGGCCTTCAGGGAGCGAGATGCTGAGTTTCCCGAGCGACGAACTCAATGAATGCCTTCCTATTGTCGGCCTTCAGGGAGCGAGATGCTGAGTTTCCCGAGCGACGAACTCAATGAATGCCTTCCTATTGTCGGCCTTCAGGGAGCGAGATGCTGAGTTTCCCGAGCGACGAACTCAATGAATGCCTTCCTATTGTCGGCCTTCAGGGAGCGAGATGCTGAGTTTCCCGAGCGACGAACTCAATGAATGCCTTCCTATTGTCGGCCTTCAGGGAGCGAGATGCTGAGTTTCCCGAGCGACGAACTCAATGAATGCCTTCCTATTGTCGGCCTTCAGGGAGCGAGATGCTGAGTTTCCCGAGCGCCGAACTCAATGAATGCTTCTCTACGGATCAGCGTTCAAGAGCATTGCATTGAGTTTCCCGAGCGACAAATGTAAAAATCCGGGTGTAACCCCGGATTTTTAATAGATTTTCAGAGAAAGTCTATCTGCTGTAATTCCCTTTTTTCGAATGTAGGAACTGCAACACTTTGCAGATTCCACAGGATTCCTTTTTTCGAATGTAGGAACTGCAACACTTTGCAGATTCCACAGGATTCCTTTTTTCGAATGTAGGAACTGCAACACTTTGCAGATTCCACAGGATTCCTTTTTTCGAATGTAGGAACTGCAACACTTTGCAGATTCCACAGGATTCCTTTTTTCGAATGTAGGAACTGCAACACTTTGCAGATTCCACAGGATTCCTTTTTTCGAATGTAGGAACTGCAACACTTTGCAGATTCCACAGGATTCCTTTTTTTGAATGTAGGAACTGCAACACTTTGCAGATTCCACAGGATTCCTTTTTTCGAATGTAGGAACTGCAACACTTTGTAGATTTCAGGATTCCTTTTTTTCGAATGTAGGAACTGCAACACTTTGCAGATTCCACAGGATTCCTTTTTTCGAATGTAGGAACTGCAACACTTTGCAGATTCCACAGGATTCCTTTTTTTCGAATGTAGGAACTGCAACACTTCGTAGATCAACACAATGCATCTTTGACGATGGATCTAAAATAAGTCAGGTTTTATAAAAGGAGGAAAAAATTTCTTCTTGCGAGCGATTCGTAAAATCGCCCGAAAATTTAAAAATTTAGTTTTATCTGAGAGAGGTGAGTTCTCTGTAAGCGCGAACGACTCCATCTGCGATCGTTTTGGTAAAGGTCAGAGCTACTCTTGCTTTTTCGGATGCAATCATCACTTCGTGAGCATCTACGGAATTCGGATCGAATACCATTTTTTGTGTGAGTTCGTCTGCATCTACCTGGAGATCATTTACGGATGTCAGCGCGTTTTTCATCGCTTCTGAAAAACTTTCCGCTACGTAATCGGGAGAAACCGGTTGTTTTACATCTTTGTAATGTCTGTCTTCTGTTGTAAATACGTTCACCTTATCACCTTTCGGAGTTAGAGGATGAGGTTTGTTTCCGTTATAACCGGAATTATAAGAATTCCAAAGAGAAGAATTAGAGTTGATTTCCATGTTGATTATGCCCTACCTATTTCCAGCGCCTTGTTAAACATCGCCTTGGATCCGTTGATCATTTGTACATTCGCCTCATAAGATCTGGATGCCGAAATCATATCCGTCATCTCGGTGACTATGTTTACGTTTGGCATTTCCACATATCCTTTTTTGGGACCGATCTGAATCGAATCCGGATGAGTGGGATCGTAAACCAATCGAAGAGGAGTCATATCCTTTTCGATCTTCATTACCTTCACACCTTTTCCTTCGCCGGGAGCGATTCCAAAAGGATACACAGGACTATTGTGACGGGTTCTAAGATTGATCGGAGTCATTACAACTCGATCTCTCCGGAACGGGCCGTCTCCGTTCGTATTCCGAGTTGTGGTAGAGTTTGCGATGTTGTTGGAAATAACATCCATTCTCAATCTCTGAGCGGATAAGCCTGTAGCAGATATGTTGATCGATGAAAAGAGTCCCATGGCTACTTCCTAAATGTTAAAATTATGTCTCATTACTAAAAGTTCAAGAAAATAAAAAACGATACTTTAAGCCATTCTCATGACTTGTTTGATGTCTCTGTAGTTTTGATTGATTCTCTCGGACATCATCATATATTGCATTTGAGAATTGGATGCGTCCACAACTTCCTTTTCCACATCTACATTGTTGCCGTCCGCTCTCATAGTAGTTAAGTAATCAATATTTGCTTTTGGATTTACTTCTCTATAATCCAAGGGTTTGAAGAATTGAATATGACGATTGTCTGAAATCTGAGTCGGAACTGTTTTCTCTGCTTCGATTTTTTCGGATTCTATGGCCCTTTTGATCATGGATTCAAAAATGACTTCAGATCTTTTAAAATGAGGAACATCCGCATTCGCAATATTGTCTGAAATTATCTTTCTTTTAAAAATAGAGTTATTCATTCCTCTTTCCAGTAGATCCTGGGTTTTCATGAAATGGGTTTTCTCAAACATTATTTTTCTCCCCTCCAAAAAATCGGTTGAATTTGTGATTTTCGAGAGAGATTTTTTTACTGTAAAAGTTTTTTTGTCCGAAGTTATAGAAGAACTGGAGAAACCGAAAAGCGAATCTTGAAATGTCAGAAAACTCAGAAATCATCGAAATCACTCCGGATCTTACCATCATCTTTAACGACTACTATGCCTTTCGGACGATGCTCATGGATGCGATCGCCAAGAAGCCGAAACAAATCATCCTAAATCTTGGCGATATCCCAGTAATGAATTCGATTTCAATCAGTTCTCTTGTATGGTTTCTAAAAAACGCCCGGTCTGAGGGAATTCATTGCAGTATCAGTGCGATTCATCCGGATCTTCTCAATACCTTCGATGTTTTGAACCTAAAAGAATATCTAGATCAGCAGTAACGTTTTCGATTTTCCTTCGATTTTTACATTCGAAACTTGAATCGCTCATAAGATGAAATCGATTTTCATTGGACAACAAGAACCGGATCTCTATGTTTGAATCTATGAAAAAATTTGTTTTAATTTTGCTAATGATTTTTTTTTGTATCTCGTCTTGTAAAAAAAAGGAAGAGCTCGTTATTGGAGATTGGATCAAAGTAAAAGAATGCCCTCAAACGGGGGAATGTCCAAAGCCGGATAAAGGAAAAGGAAGTCATCTGATCATTCTTCCCGAAAACTATGCGAAATACAAGGACAACGCTTTAAACGATAAAGAATTTCATCTAACGTATAAATTGAAGGATGACGATATCAATTTTAATTTAGCGGATTTGAACTTTAATTTGGAGTATCAAATACTTATTTTGGATGATAAAAACCTTCATCTTCTGAACAAAAAAGAAAACATGGTGGAGTATTTCGAAAGACAATGAATCCTCTGATTCGTTGAAACACAAACAAGAATGAACCGTCTTTTCCAATTTGTTGCGATTCTTATTTTATTCTCCGGGCTTCTTGATTCCGAAGATGAGGATGAAAATTTTCCCGGAAATGCCCCCCCCGCTCAAAATGTGGAAATTGCTCCGGGTTCTCCGACTGAAGTCGCACGCAGAAGGGTGCAAATTACCGCTCTGAATACCGAAACAGTCAATTTAATCCGCGGAAATAATCTCGCAAGAGCGGCGATCAATATTGATAAAATCAAAAAGTTAGATGAAAACACAGTAGAATATCATTATCTCAAAGGTTCTTATCTCTATGCTCAAGGAAGATATCCCCAGGCAAAAAATGCGCTTCTCAGAGCGATTCAAATTCACCCCGGACACGACCCTTCCTACTATCAGTTGGGAATGATCTTTGTTCAAAGAAATAAGTGGTCGAGATCTTTGGAGTATTTTCAGAAAGCGGTAGAGTTATCCAATTACAATCCGTTTTATAGAATCAATTTGGCGCTTGCTTATTTCGAAACCGGAAATTATCTTCGGGCAAAAGCGGAAGCGGAAAGAGCGATCGAGTTAAAGCCGAATTTTAGAGCTGCTAAACTTTTACTTCTAAAGTCCAATTTTCTTTTAGGAAACAAAGCGGATGCGTACGCTCAGTGTGTTGATTTTGTAAAAGAGGGTTTTGTTTCCAGGGAATATATGCTCATGCATGCGAGACTTGTGATGGACATTCATCAGAATTATAGAAAAGCGATCAAGATCTACAATCTGTACGGTGAACTTCCATTTCAGGAGAAGCGCTTTTTAGCTCGCGCTTATTACAATACCGCCAATTACCGAGCCGCCGCTGCGACTTATCAGCAAGTAATTCAATTTAGAATCGCCGAGGAAGAAGACAAAATTGAATACATTCGATCTCTTTCTTTTATCAAAGATTATAGAAAATTGGAATCTTTTGTTACTGCCTGGATTCAGGAAGAACCGGATAAAAGAAGAAAAGTTCAAGAAGCCTTGGATATCGCGGAGCTTTTAAAGGATAACGAATCAAAAGTGTTTCATATGTTTCCTTCCAAATCACCTTATTGAGCGATCAAACCGCTACTATCCTTTTTAAAATCGCGTATTTTTCCGTGATACGATCGAACGGACTTGAAGTCCGATTTCAAGAAGAATTTCTATCGAATTTGTTTGTCGGAGCAAATGAAAATTCTGCGATTTCCTGAAATTCTAATTTCAGGTCGAACGTTTCGTAGGAATTCGAATCAGATAAATCACCACTAAAATTCCGATCAAAGAAACCAGAATTTTCACGGCCAATATCGGGATAAAAAAGAACACAGTGGTTCCGATCGTTATAAAAATCATCGAGATCGCGATGATTTTAGCTCTAAGTGGAATCATTTTATGAATTCTCCAATCTCGGATGTAAGATCCGAAATACTGATTGTTCATAAGCCAATTGTAAAATCGATGCGAAGTTCTCGCATAACAAGCGGCGGATAAAAGTAAAAAAGGAGTGGTAGGCAGAATGGGAGTGAAAATTCCGATGATTCCCAGTACCAACGAAATAGAACCGGCGATAAAAAGTAAAACACGAATGATTTTGGATCGATGTAAACGAACTTCGTCGCTATAGTCTTTGTGTTCCATATTTGATAGAATGAAAACTATTGAAGACAATTCAATTCTTTTCACTCTAAACTTTTCCGGAATCCGCATTTAACCGCCGATTGTTCTTTGGCTAAAATGATTCCGAACTTCGGCCTGGGGATAAAAACAGTGAATTTCTAAAATCGCCGCGGAGGAATATTTTAAAAAAAATTCATTTCTGCCACATTCGATCTGCGACCAACCAATCGTTTAAAAGCTGTGCATCCTTTTCCATTGCAAATCTTTTGAGAGGTGCAAGTTGAAGCGGGGAATACTGTTTTGCAAGGCTGAATAAAACATCCAATTGTGCGACGGTGAGATCCAAGTCTAAAGAATTCAAATACTCCAGATACAAGGACAAATATTTGAGATCTTTTTGAAGAAGCCAAAGAACCGCAAAGGTTCCGGTTTCCATTTCTTCGTGAGTGATCAGTCCGCCGTTGTTGTTGATCGTATTGTATCGAGTTAGCGTTTTTATGTATTTTATCGTTGCATTTTCAAAAGAAGAATCCCAAGTTTCAGCGCTGGAAAATAAACTCTGTTCGTCCAAAATATGATTTCCGACAGAGGCCCCGAAGCCGAACCAAGGCTCCGAATCTTCAAAGATAGAATTGGAGAATACGAGTTCTTCCGCATTTTCAAGAATTTCAGTCCAACGATCGACCACCTCGCAAAGCTTCGGCGAGGTTAGATCTTCAACGGGAACCACTGCCAGAACTCCCGAGAAATTCTCGGATAAATTCATGTCAACGAGATGCACTGAAAAGTCCAGTTTCATGAGGGCTCCTAATTTGGTTTAAAATAGCTTTCAAGAGTTTGATTCTTTTTTTGGGAGGTTTGAGTCCCATTTTGAGTTATTTTATTCTTTTTACCTTCTATCTGACGGTAAAAAGAATTACGAATATACAGCTGAAAAATACTCAATGTCTAAAATGTGTTGTACAAAAATGCTAAAATCGGGCCAAAGTTGAGCTGCATTGCCTTCCCTCCGGATTGTTGTTCGGATCGGTTTCTCCGTCTTTGTTGATTCCGAAAAAGCCGATAATCGCATCGTGCACCGCCAAAATCTTCAAAATGAATTCCTACATCGGTGGCGGCTTTCACATAGCTGTCCCGATGCAGGAGTTCCTACAAAAGGCGGGTAAACAAACCTATGTAGGGTGATTTTCGGGGTAGTTGATTTTTAGATGGATGATTTGATAAGGTTCTTTTTCCAATGAATCGATTTCGATCTTCAAAATTTAACTCGAGAGTATTTCCAGGACCTGCATATCCCGTCGGTTTCGACCGCAAACAAACGAAAGGGTGTTTTAAAAATCCTTCCCGAAGAAAAATCCCTGGATTGCAATGGGATCGATTTCTACATTCTCGCTTTATGGATGAAAGTTAGAGGAAGTTCACATCTTCTGGATCAATCGAAATCCGGCCTAGTGTTAAAAACGGAATATCAGTTTCTTGAGCAAGCTTCGAGAGATCCAATAAAGATTTTTCTTTCGAAGTTTTCAACCCACGATCAGTAGGAAAATAAAAATGACGAATTTAAAAAAACGAAAAGGATTCATAGTAGAATAATACAGGGATTGCAAAGAATTTTATAAAAATAGAATAGATTTTATTCAAATTAGAGTTTGATGTAATATTGAATTCAAATTTCACTTTGCGTTTAAAAACGAAAGTTTTCAATTTTCTCAAAAATGCTAAAATCTCTGGGGCAGTAAGACTAACGTTTCTTTCTAAGTTATAAAGGAATTTGGTTTTGTTCGAAAATTCGCTTCGATTGTAAAGTGTAAGTTTTTTGAGAAAAAAAGTCATCGTTTTATGACGAATCGATAATAAAAGAATGTGGAAAATCTCCGCAATTTCAAAAATAAAAAAGCCGGACTTTTCCGGTCCGGCTTAAAACATTCTTAGAAAGAATGGGGATGATTAGGTTTCTTTGAGAGCTGCAACAATTTCTTGAGTCGCTTTTTTACCGTCTTGAAAATACATCAAAGTATTTTCTTGGATAAAAAGCGGGTTAGGAACTCCAGCAAATCCCGGACTCAAACTACGTTTGATCACGATCACTGTTTTTGCTTTGTCCACATCCAAAATCGGCATTCCTGCGATCGGGCTGCTTGGATCTGTTTTTGCGAGCGGGTTGACCACGTCATTTGCTCCGTTTACGATCACAACATCCACTTGCTCAAAAGAAGGATTGATTTCGTCCATTTCCTTCATCTTGTCATAAGGGATATCGGCTTCTGCAAGAAGAACGTTCATATGACCTGGCATTCTTCCCGCAACCGGGTGAATCGCAAATTCCACATCAATCCCTCTTTCCGTAAGAAGATTGTAAAGATCTCTAACCGCGTGTTGCGCTTGTGCAACCGCCATTCCGTATCCGGGAACGATCACAACTCTTTGAGCCATATCCAAGAGCATCGCAACTTCTTCTGCGGAAGTGCTTTTGGTTTTTCCAGCGTAGATGTCTTCTCCGCCTTTGGAAGTATCGACTGCGGCGCCGAGTCCTCCGAAAAGAACGTTTGCAAGAGAACGGTTCATCGCCTTACACATGATCTGCGTAAGAATGATTCCGGATGCTCCTACGAGAGAGCCTGCAATGATAAGAACGTTGTTCCCCAGAACAAATCCGGTGGCAGAAGCCGCAATTCCCGAATAAGAGTTCAGAAGCGCGATCACAACCGGCATATCCGCTCCGCCGATCGGCATCACGAGAAGAATTCCTAATATGGAACCGACTGCTACAACATACCAATACCATTCGATCTTTGTAGGTTCGACGACTACGAAGTAGCTGAGTGCGATGGATCCGATAAAGAAGATGATTTTAACGAGTTGATCGCCCGGATAACGAACCGCTTTTTCAGAAAGAAGTCCTTGGAGTTTTCCGTAGGCTACAAAACTTCCGGTCAAAGTTACAGCTCCGATAATTCCGGATGCGGCGGTTGAGATTGTAAACTGATACGAATTTAAAACTTCGAGGTTGGTTCCCTGATGAAGAACTTCCATCACCGCCGCGCCTGCAACAAGAAAGGAAGCAAGACCTCCGAATCCGTTGAGAGCCGCAACCAGTTGGGGCATCGAAGTCATTTCCACTTTTACGGAAAGATAAACCCCGATTGCGGTTCCAACAATAAACCCCGCTAAGATGTATTCGTATGCAAGGCCTTTTTCAACAAGAGCTGCTGCGATCGCAAAGAACATTCCCACCGCTCCGATAAAGTTACCGCGAACTGCGGTCTTAGGGTGAGAAAGAAGTTTCAATCCTACGATAAAAAGAACGGAGGAGAGAAGATAAACTAAATTGATAATCGATTTTTCCATATTCTTACTTTTCTTTCTTCTTGAACATTCCTAACATTCTGTGAGTAACTAAAAATCCACCCACAACGTTGATGGTTGCGGCAACCATCGCGATAAAGCCGATAATATTGATCAAAGGACCGTTCACCGAATGAAGAGAAAGGATTGCCCCAATGATCGTGATTCCGGAAATAGCGTTGGAACCTGACATAAGAGGGGTATGTAAAAGAGGAGGAATTCTAGTGATAACCTCGAAACCTACGAATACGGCTAATAAAAAGATCGTCAGGTAACCTACGAACTGTTCCATAATTACTTTTCCTAATCAGAGATTCTTCCCGAAGAATATGGGAAGGCCGGGTAAACCGATGAAATCACTTTTCAGAAACTCCTGTCTCCTGAAAACCTTTTTTTCTCAAGAGACAGGCATCGCATTTTCCACAGGCCTTCCCGTTTTGCGGGTCATAACAAGAGAATGTAAGATGAAACGGAACCTGCAATTGGTTGCCGAGAAGTACGATTTCTTTCTTAGAAAGATTTTGTAGAGGGGTGATGATTTTGATCGGCGAACCTTGGTTTCCTTTTTTAGTCCCGAGTTGAATCGCCATCTCATACATTTTGATAAATTCAGGTCTGCAATCCGGATAACCGGAATAGTCCATCGCGTTAACTCCGATATAGATGGAATCGGATCCGGTGCCTTCCGCAAGGGAAACCGCGAAAGAAAGAAATAAAATGTTTCGTCCCGGAACGTATGTATTCGGAATCTCGTCCTTTCCGAGAGAATTTTTCGGAACCTGGATCGACATCTGAGTCAGAGAAGATCCTAAAAACAATTCGGGTTTTAACTTTTGAATGGTATGAGGGATTCCAAGTTTACGAGTGACTTTCTTTGCATAGGACAATTCGATTCTGTGTCTTTGTCCGTAATCAAAAGAGAGCGCTTGGATTTGTTTTCCATCCGCAAGGGCTTGATAAAGACAGGTGGTAGAATCCAATCCGCCGGATAAGAGCACGACGGCTTTGTGATTGGAAGAATTTTGATTCTGCTTTTTCGATTTTCCAGAACTCATGTCCGGCCTTTTAGAAAGATCCTTTCGGACCTTCGTAGATACAAGCGCTTGTACAGGTTTCGTTGAGAGTGATTTTATAGAGCAAGGGCAAAAGAGGTTTGAGATGATTCCAAAGCCAGATCGAAATATTTTCCGAAGTAGGATTTTCCAATCCGGGAACATCGTTTAGATAGTAATGATCCAGATGATTTTCAATCAAAGGTTTTACGATTTTGCTGACTTCCGCATAGTCGATCAACCAACCCGTTTTGGAATCGATTGTTCCTTTGAGATGAAGTTTAAAACGAAAACTGTGACCGTGAAGTCGTTTGCATTTATGACCGTCGGGTACGTTGGGAAGGAGATGAGCGGCGTCGAAGCGAAATTCTTTGGTGAGTTCGATTTCTTCCATGAGGTCCTGCCCGGTTCCGGTTCTATATATTCGGAAGATCTAAAGTTTAGCCGGGATCAGGTTGAAAATGTTTGAGAAAAAGCCGGCTTACTTAACCAGCTCTTTCAGAATTTCCTGTCTTTTTTGATCTTTCTGATGTTCGTTCAAAACTAACCATTCTCTTTTGATTTGTTTCGAGCTTACGCCCTTAAGTTCTGCGTATTTGTTAAGAAGTTTTGCAGTTTTCTGGTTCATATCGACCAAAAAACTGGATCCAGAGTCTCTGTCAAGCAACTCAGTTTGAGATATCCCGTTCTTGAATCAATTTCGCTGTAATTCCGACTTTTTCGATTCGCAACGGTTGAATACGGTAGTTCTCACAAATTTGAAATGGATTCCGGGCGCCTCTTTCTGATTTGCAATCAGAAAGACCGAGCTCGCCGCAACTTCACTTCGTTTCGGTCCTACGGACTGCTTCGCATTGCTTTGATCTCTGGCGCAGAATTTTGCCGAAAACTTCTGATTTGTGTGAGATCCTACATTTCGTTTCGAGAATGTTTTACCCATTTAGAGCGGTGTGTAGGAGTTCCTACAAACCACCGTTTTCTCAACGTTGGAGTTCCTACATTTCATACAAAAGATTTAAAAGCAAATCCACAGAATCCATCATTTCATCGGAAGAAATTTTTTTGTGAATTCGAACTTCTTCCAAAACGAATCCTGACTTATGTCTCTTTGATGGAAGAATGTTCTGAAAAGAAAGCTCTGCTTTCCAAATTGTGGGAACTCCCCGGATCGGGCCTTTCTTCTCAATCGTATTTTCCTTAAAAAAAGAATCGATTTCAGAAAACAAAGAATGATTAGAATCGATTTGGATCCTTGCGATTGTTTTTAAATCGGTATCTTGGGTGCTGATTTGCTGAGAAGAGTTCATTTTTCCCCCGGTTGCATCGTCGCTTTCGCTGAACTCAATGCGATGCTCTCTATGGGTCGCATCGTCGCTTTCGCTGAACTCAGTGCGATGCTCTCTATGGGTCGCATCGTCGCTTTCGCTGAACTCAGTGCGATGCTCTCTATGGGTCGCATCGTCGCTTTCGCTGAACTCAGTGCGATGCCCTCTATGGGTCGCATCATCGCTTTCGCTGAACTCAATGCGATGCTCTCTATGGGTCGCATCATCGCTTTCGCTGAACTCAATGCGATGCTCTCTATGGGTCGCATCATCGCTTTCGCTGAACTCAATGCGATGCTCTCTATGGGTCGCATCGTCGCTTTCGCTGAACTCAGTGCGATGCCCTCTATGGGTCGCATCATCGCTTTCGCTGAACTCAATGCGATGCTCTCTATGGGTCGCATCATCGCTTTCGCTGAACTCAATGCGATGCTCTCTATGGGTCGCATCATCGCTTTCGCTGAACTCAGTGCGATGCTCCCTATGGGTCGCATCATCGCTTTCGCTGAACTCAATGCGATGCTCTCTATGGGTCGCATCATCGCTTTCGCTGAACTCAATGCGATGCTCTCTATGGGTCGCATCATCGCTTTCGCTGAACTCAATGCGATGCTCTCTATGGGTCGCATCATCGCTTTCGCTGAACTCAGTGCGATGCTCCCTATGGGTCGCATCGCAGGTCGGAACTCCGAAGCTCAATTCCCAAAAAAAAGTTCCTTCTACGTTCATTGCTTTTCTTCCATAGAGTAAAACCGCTTTTACGATTTTTAATGGCTTGGATAAAAGATAAAACTTCGTTTCTTCCGGATGAAATAAGACAACGTCCCAATTTTTTTTGAGAATCGAATTTAGAAATTTGTCGGAACTTGTTTCTTTTGAAATCGAAATCCAATCGATGACTGAAATAATTTTTGAAAAATTCTGAAAAAAAGAATCTAAAATTTTTTTCCGAAAATCAATGCTGCGGGAACTGAGGTCTTCGTCTTGAAATTGAATCACATCATAAATTTTGAATATTCTTGATTTATCCGATTTATTTTGAATCCAACCTAAAAGAATCATCGATTCTTTGATATTGAAAAGTTCTTTGTATATTTCGGAAATTTGACGAGAATCTAAAAATTTTTCTTTGGTCCAAATAAAAATTCCGAAAGAATTCAGAACAGCTTGAACTAAAATTCCTTCCGGAATCGGAAAAAAATGATTTTTATTTAAGACGTTCTCATTTTTATCACCTCGTGTTTGTTTGTTTTCCTGATCTTTGAAAACATTGATTGTCGAATTTTGATTTAGAAAAGAATTCGAATTAAAAAAAAGCGGGTCCGGATCTTTCCAATCTTTTGGTAACGAAGGATCGATTCTTTTTAAAATTTCGGATGGGGAAAGTCTTTTGAGCTTTTGATTTGAAAACCATTTTCGTAAAAGAGAAAGAATGGAAACCGATTTTAAATTCGGGAGTTCTTGATTATATCTTTCCAAAACAATTCCGACTTTTAGATCGAAAAGATCCGCGATCATATAAAGCAAAATCGTCTCTTGAATCTTTATGTTTTGTTTTCCGAGAAGGATCTGATGCAAAAATATTCTTTCGGGAACCGGGAGAACATCCCATAACGAAAACAAAATCGACTTTTTCAAATCGGATCTGAATCGCATCTTTTGAATCTCTTTTAGGACGGGTTCGATTTTAATTAAGGGTCCTTTTTTGGGATTGCCCGTGATTAAAGCGAGGGTTTCCGAAAAATTCCCGACTTCTTTTATGGAAGAAGCAATCATCCAAAGAGGTTGGTTCGAATATTCCGAAACAAAGAGGACCAATTCTTCTTCGTTTGCGATCGCTTTCTCTTTTCTGCCGCTCAAAAATTGAAATGCGGAATCGATGTCTTCTGTGTCGCAGGAACAAAAATAAGATAGGAGAAGTCCTCGTTTCCGAAGTGGATCCGATTCTTCTTTGTATTCTTCGATCAATCTAAAAAAAGATAACATTGATTGCCGAGTTGTCAGGATCGCATTGGATAATATCCTTTTGAAACAGAAAAAATTCGTATCAGGATAGAATTTTGAGTCATCGACTTATCGATGATTTGAAGCAATGAATTGTTCTTTGATCAATGTAATTCATGACGAACGAACGTTCTTTAATTGATTGTTATTGAAACGTAATCTGATAGCTTTCAGTTTTGGGTCGGAACTCCGGGTCCGATCGGAGGGAAGGCTAAAAATTCCGGTAACAACTCCGCTTTTTCCGAAAACGCTCGTAACGTTGGGTGTTCGTCCTCGGATATAATTTCCGGTAGCATCATCTGCGTAAATTGCCACGCAACCGCGGAGGTGATATCGGATTGCATGAGAATTGGAGACTCCGATTTGGGCGGATTGCTTTTGAATTCTTTTTCTAAAGCGGCATAGGCTGCGGTAACCTGACCGCGAACACGATCGATCCAAGGTTGGTGTTGTTTTTCGTTCGGTCTTAGATTACGTTCGTAGATGATCTGAATCGATTTTTCACAAGCAGCCAATGCCAATCCGATGATACGTAATGTGTGCTGACGTTCGGAAAGATTTGAGGGCATCAAACTTTTACGCGGATAGGCAATTGCCTCTGCATAGTCCAGGATTAAAGATGAATCCATCAAAACCTCGTTGTTGTCGCAAACGAGAGAGGGCGCTTTGACTACCGGATTGATCTGGCGAAATTGTTCAAATGTACTAAATACCGAAACGGCGCGATGTTCAAAGGGAATCCCCAACAGACGCAAAGAGATTGCAACTCGGCGAACATATGGAGAATCCAGCATTCCTATAAGCTGAATCATTCTGACTTTACAGATCCGTTGGTCGGAATCATTGTCAACTCTGTTTTTGAAAACTGGTCTGTAAGTATAGAAAAGAATTTTCGATTTTTCTTTGAATTCTTCTATCGGTTTAGCATAGAATCATAAGCTTCCAAGTTATCATTTTAAAAGTAACGGTCACTTTTTGGAAATTATTTCTTTTTGATAAAAGGTTTTGTAAAGAAGGATCCTTTCTAAAACTTTTCTTATTTTAAGGAGTATGTATTTGATAGAACTAAATCCTTTTAAAAGAAGATGAGATTTCCGTTTTGATTTTAGGGGAAACAACCGCAGCCAAAGG
Source organism: Leptospira sp. WS92.C1 (assembly GCF_040833975.1). Lineage (NCBI taxonomy): Bacteria > Pseudomonadati > Spirochaetota > Leptospiria > Leptospirales > Leptospiraceae > Leptospira > Leptospira gorisiae. Next base: position 3,767,427 of record NZ_CP162130.1, on the reverse strand, counting down.
GAAAAAATCCGTAGAAATAAAAGTGAGACCATGTCTCACGATTCCGTTTTTTTCAAACCGTGCCGGATGTGTTGATCCGTATACGACTACAAAAAGATTCCGATTGACGTTCGTTCTTTTGTAGAACAAACGATTTACTCGCTATTTTTTTTGGAATTGAAAATTGGGCAGTTGTACTTCGAAAAACTTCGGATATCTATCGAAAGTTCGACGAACAAAGTCCGTTAGATGCCGTTGATTCATAGATATATTATATTATAAATTGATATTAACTTTTTAAATCTGAGACGAATTGTAATTTTATCTTTTATCGTTAGAATTCGGATTCTTTGGAATGGAATTTTGTTTTCAATGTTTTAGCATTTTTTCCTTTTTCGCAAAGGAATCGAACGATATCTTTTGTATCGCCGTGTGTCAGAAGGATCTCTTCCGCTTCCGTGGCGGAAATCGTTTGGATGAGTTCGTTCCAGTCCGCGTGATCGGAAAGGGTAAACCCTTTGCTGAAACTTCCTTTCTTTCTGTTTTTGGAAAGTTGCATCCAACCCGAACAAAAGGCACTTCTGATCTTTTTGAAATTCGGATTTGGGATCGGAGTTCCGGGCGGCGTTATAAAAACAAAATGGTTTTCAGAATCGGCGGACCATTGTTCTATACTTTTTGTTTTTGGCAAAAGGATTCCCGATTCTTCATATCTTGTGTTCATGGAAAGAATGGAATCATGGACAAAAAAATCCAAATCGATTCCCCGAGATTCGGCAATGATCGACAAACCTTTCAGGATTCTCTGAGCCTTTCCCAAGGAATAGCCGTAAAGAACCGTGATCGCGTCCTGGTTTTTGTTTTCCAAAATGTAATTTAGAATATTCTGAAATATAAATTCCGGATTCTCCCAAACATAATACGGTTTTGCAAATGTGGCTTCGGATAAAAACGTATCACATTTAAGAATTTCGATCGGAGTGCAGGTCGGATCCGAAACCGTTTTGTAGTCTCCGCTGATTACCGTCGTTTTGCCTTTGGATTCGATTCTTACTTGAGCGGAGCCGAGGATATGTCCTGCGGAATGAAGACTGATTTTGATGCCGTTTCGATAGATCGCCCTTCCATAAGGAAGTGTTTCGATGTTCGCCTTTTTTCCGAGACGTTCCCGTGTGAGGGACAATCCGGATTCTGAACAGAGATAATGCGAGGACCCCTTTCGGGTGTGATCCGAATGCGCGTGGGTTAGGATGGCTCTGGGAACTCCCTTCCAAGGATCGATGTAGACATCGGCTTCGGGAACATACAATCCGGCTTCCGTAAGAACGATCATTTCCATTGACTCCAGAGAAATTCTTTTTCAGTCTGGATCGAACGTATTTTTATGAGTAAAGAAGAAAAACTCAGAAGACTAAACATAGTTCAATCCGAAGTCAACTCTTGCAAGTTGTGCAAGCTCCATACCACCCGAACTCAAACCGTTTTCGGAGAAGGAAATCCGGATGCGGAGGTGGTTTTTATAGGGGAAGGTCCTGGAAAACAAGAGGATTTGACCGGTCGTCCGTTTGTGGGAAGGGCCGGTGAACTTCTGACGAGGATCATTGAAAAAGGGATGGGGGTCCCTAGAGAATCGGTCTATATTGCGAATATAGTAAAGTGCAGGCCAACCTTGGATATGAAGTTTGAAAAGGATCGTCCGCCTGACGAAGAGGAAACCAGATCTTGCGCTCCGTATCTCATTCGTCAGTTGGAGATCATTCAGCCCAAGGCAATCGTGACTTTGGGAAATCCTTCGACTCGATTTATCTTAAATACAAAAGAGGGAATTACAAAACTCAGAGGAACCTGGGGTTCTTTTTATGGAATTCCGGTAATGCCTACTTATCACCCCAGTTTCGTAATTCGAAACGGCGGAGAAAACAGTCCTCTCAAACGCGAAGTCTGGGAGGACATCAAAAAGGTTATGGATTTGCTGGGGTGGAAGCGACCTTCTTAGGTCCGGGCTCCAATTCTTTGAGCCAGTCCGCGATCTTTTGATAGAGATCCGAAGGAGCGTCCTCAGATGCAAAGAGTCCGAGATGATCATAGTCGATCGTCATTCCATTGTCCCTTCCCGCTTCCCAGTATTCTTTTTTTCCATTTTTTCTTCTATAAACCGGATGAATACTTTCCGTAGGAGAGATATTGTCGATTCTTCCACCAATAAATAGGGAAGGAAATATTGTGAATTCGAAAGAAGCCCATGTTTTCGGATTTTCTTCGAGGGCGGGCAAGTAGTTAAAAAGATTCTGATATACGAATAGAGTTGTGGGATTGTCCTCGTCCAAAGAAATGAATCGTTTACAAAAACTATCCTTATTTTTACAAGATAAACTTACGTCGGTTCCGAATCTTTTTTCGGCTTTCATCTGTTCTATAAAACTATCGTTGTATTTATAGTCCATTCCGGTTCCCAAAAAAAACGCCTTTGAAATATCCGGAATCTTCTTCGCCTTGAAAGAATGAAGAATCGCTTGTCCACCCAAGGACACTCCACCGAGAATATATTCTTTTTTCCCCGTGACTTTTTGGATTCTTGCAATCATATCCGGAACGAGGTGTTCGCCGATTTCCTTTAGATTGATCGACTTATAATCTTCAAAATGAAGAAGCCAAACTGAAAATCCGTTTCCGTTGAGAACTCCGATCAGGCCGGATTTATCTCCGATATAGAGCGCCTTTTTATTGATCAATACTGGATCGATGAGAAGGATCGGCGGATATGAAGAATTTTCGTAAGAAAATGTTGTTAGAAAAATGTTCGGTCCTACGTTTGCCGTTTGCGAAGTAAATTTTTCATTAGTAATGACCGCATAACGTGTGCAACCCAAGATCGAAACGACCCAGAGAAAAACGCATAAAATCAGTTTGGTTTTTGTATGTATCATTTTTAAATCCGGTATTATATTAGTTTCGTTTGTCCAGCCATACGATCAAAGGGTTAAAGATATCTTTATCCGCATTTTTTCCCACGATCAAATCCGTGTGCCCGTAGTCATCCGCGTGGTTGTTGGATCTGGAGGCGATAAAGAGGGATTTGTCTTCGGAAGAGATCATATCATATACATAACGAAGGGAATGAGACATTCCGAGTTTGTCCCTCCTTCCTGCGATCAAAAGAGTGGGGATCTTGATATTTTTGAGTCCCTCTGAATACGAAATTCTTTGGTCTAAACTTCGAGTTTCTCCGCTTTCTCCAAGATCTTTGAACTGTAAAAGTTCGTTTCTCGCCCCTGGATTGACGGAAGTTGTTTTGACTCCGGAAAGAATGGAAGGAGCGATGTTTGGCTTATGCCAGAACATTTCTTCAAACGATTTTTGCGGTAAAAACGGAATTCCTGTACCTCCTTGGATACCTGCCCAGGTTTCGGCGGGAACGACAGGCCAAAAATTAATAAACCAAGATAAAGAAAGCCAACTTTTTAAAACTTGGTTAGGAGGATCCATAATGGAGGGCGAACCGATCGCTACGAAGTTTGCGATTCTTTTTTCACCCAGGGTACCGATTCTGGAATAGATGATCATTCCGCCCATACTATGACCGATCCAATTGACCTTGTCTTTTCCGGTTGTTTTAAGGACGTGTTTGATTGCAGCGTCGACGTCGTATTTGATATAATCGTCCATGCTATAAGAAAACGTTTTGTCGCCGAAAAACAAGGACGGGTATCCAGCGTCCCTTCTTCCTCTCAAATCCAACAACCAAACATCGTATCCTTCTGTTTGAAGTTTTCCAACGATGGAACTTTTCTCGTTGATTTTTAGATACGTTCTATTTGCGAAAAGACCGTGACACACGATTACCGGATATTTTTTAGGGGAAGCAATCGGATTCGCCGGAAAGTGTTCGAGAGTCAAATCCCAGCCGTCTTCCGTTTTTGGATGATGCATTTCACCTTGGAGTTGAATACTCGTGGCACATTGAGAGAAAAAAAGGCCCAGTAAAAGAATTAAAAAACTTCCTTGGATGTTCGAGTTCATTAAGAAATCATTCTATCGATCATTACAAAGAGGATCAAGTAGAATTTAAAAACAAACCTAAAAGTAGAATTTTATAAAATTCCTCTTAAGTGAAATTTGATTCGTTAAAATAAGATTTTTTGTGACAAAAAAAATCAATAAACTTAAGAATTGATCTTTTTCACTTTAAATCCGATTTTTAGAAACTTATCTATCTTCGGTTTAACCACATAACGGCAGTAAGTTTGTTCAGGATTGATGCGAAAATAATTTTGATGATAGTTTTCAGCTCGATAAAATTCCTTCAACTCTTCTACTTGAGTTACGATCGGATCTGAGAAATTTTCCTTCGCTTTTTGAATCGCTTCCTCCGCTTGTTTTTTTTGGATCGGAGAATGATACAAAATGATTGAACGATACTGGGTCCCTACGTCGTTTCCTTGTCTATTGAGAGTCGTAGGGTCATGGCAAATCCAAAAAATTTCCAGAAGTTCAGGATAAGAGATCACATTCGGATCAAAGGAAATCTGAACGACTTCCGCGTGACCCGTTGTGCCGGAACAAACGGAATGATAATCCGGATTCTTAACATGTCCGGCGGAATATCCGGAGACAACGGATTCCACCCCTTCTACCATTTGATAAACCCCTTCCAAACACCAAAAACAACCGCCACCTAATGTCGCTATTTCCATACTTATCTATTCGACCGATTTTAGAAAAGATTTCAAAAGAATTCGCGATGATTTCTAAATCTTAACCGAAACTGAAAAGACGATAAATTTCTCTTCTCTGGATTTCGTCTTGTGATCATCAAAAACAGGATCGTAAGATCGGAAATATCTTCCTTCCAGTCGAATCATGGCTTTCTCGCTCGGAATAAAATCCAGGGTAAGAGTTCCACCCGAGGTTAAAAATCCGTTTTTGGTATTGGTCTGAATGATGGTTTGATCCGGATCATACATTCTTTCCAGACGGATCGACGTTCTGAATTTTTCGATCGGCCTCCAAGTGATCCAAAAGGTTCCGATATACCACTGTCTGTATGCGTTCACACCGGGGTCGGGTACTCTCTGAAAGCCAACGTCACCGGAGGCCGCTACGATGAGGAATTTTGTAAATTCATATTGAAGTATTAAGTTACTGTAATATCTTGTCTGTCTTCTTTCGCGATCGGGCGCTTCGTTTCCGATAAATGTATTGTGTGTGATCTTAAATTGATCCGTGATCTTATATTCGATCTGTGTTCCAATGGCTTTGTCTCGATTGTTTTCGGTGATGTTTTGCCAGCCGTTCATCAGATGAAATTGAAAAGAAAGTTTTTCGGAATGTCTATAAGATAGACGAAAGCCGCTTGAATAATAAGGAACATAGTCGAGGGCGAGGGCTCTTGTATAATTCCAATTAGAATGAGAAATCCAGCCTTCGAGTCCTATGTTTCCGAAGTAAATTCCGGCGTCGAGCCACAGATTTTTTGCGAGTTTGATTCCCGCATACGCCTCCTGAATGTTTCGAACGGAGAATTGATTGGAATTTTTTTCGGAGTCTACTTCGTTTTTGTAATTTGCATTCACCGAATTCCCAAATTGAAACGCAACCCTTCCGCGATATTGATCCGTTTCGATTTTGCCGTCTATATGAGCCAAGTTGATATTGATCTCGTCCCATCGTGCGGGTTGTGTCAGATATTGATTGTCTCTCGACATAGGTTGATTCGGATTGTGTGCATAATAAGAATCTGCAAAAAAACCGAATTTAGGAAGATCCTTTTTGGGATCAACGGGGCGTTCCTCTTTTTTTTTGGCTTCTTCTGAGATGGGTTGAGACGACTCCGATTTTTGAATCGAGTCTAAATTCTTTGTTGTACCGGACTCTGTTCTGTCTTGGATTTCTTGAGAATAGAGCGGAAAAAAAGAACTCAGAATCCACAAAAATGAAATGATTGGAACCGGTCGGATTTGAAAAATTCGATAAAGAAATTTGTTTTGCATCTTTTGAGTTACGGAATGAGTTGGAACGTCATTCGGAGTCCGATAAAATTGAATTCCATAAAGATTCCGGATTTGGATCATACTTTCATACTATAGAAATTGTTTTCAGAATTCGAGAACAGGATTTTTTTTGAAATCCGCTTCCTCTCGGGGTTAAGAAAAAATTAAAATCATAGAATTAGAACGAATAAAATCCAATCCAGCGAAAAAGAAATTTCGGAAGGATTTCGTTTTTACTTATATTCCTCAACAGATTGAATAAAATTTTATATTGAAACTTTTCTCAATTCGATTCGGATTGGAATTTATGACGCAAATTCCGATAAACGTTCCTCTGAGAGCGAAGAGATTCGGAATCTTTCCTCAAAACCAAATCGTAAATATAAACTACGAGAATCAGGTTTCCAAAAAGCGTGGCCTTGTTCGGGTCTACCTTTTAAATTCCGTAATTCCAAAAAAGATAACCAAAAAATATCGTAAACGTCTTCATGTAGAGAATTACGATCCGAGCAAGGATCTGTATTTCTATAAAATCGAAATTCGTTTAACCTGAAAAAAGAACGAGCAGAGTTCAAAAACTGATTCCGAACAAAGAAGTGGCGATTGAATGATAGAAGCGCACTTGAGATATTTTTTTATTCCAATGAAATAAAATGCCCAAGCGATTATCGCTAAAAGAATATAAAAATTCCATCATTTTTTATTATGTTTCCAAGAGAAAGAAAATTAAAATGCCTATAGCTTCGATAAATAAAAACGTTCAATATTTATTACATTCTATTTTGATAATGTTTTATTCGATATAAAAACGAATACAGGAAGCAGAATCAAATCGATTCAAAATCAAATTGCACGTCTGTGTCAACGTGAAATAAAAAAGTGTGTTTTGTTACATAAAAAATAGCTCCGGTAAAAAGCGCGAATTAGGTCAAACTCAGATACGATTTGAATCGATGCGTCTAAATCGCGTCTTTTCGGAATATTGACGATCTTTTCCGTGATTTTTTTTCGGTGCGATAAAGTAATTACGCAAAGTATGAGGACTAAATGTGATCTTGAATATTTTAGAAATGCCGAGAGTCTGATTCAACGAAGTTTTCTAAGTCAACATTTTATAGTTGGCCTTTAAGGAAGGTCGGAACTCCGATACGTATGAATTTTACAAAATGACTCATTGAAACATAGAATTCAATTCTAAACGTTCGGCCGCTGGGAGCTGACTCTAAGATCTTAGTTTTGAAAAAAATTGATTCTAAAAGAAAATCAAAAATAGAATTTTCTTATTATGAATGCATCGAGCAGAATATGGAAATTTATCCCCTCTTTTAAAAACGAAGGCTCCGAAACCCTGGGATCGATCAGATGCGTTTAATATGATCTTTTTTGATCGGAGTTCCGACCCGATTCCTTGTTTTACGGGGATTTTCTTGACTCAAGTGAGAAAGATGTTCCGTGAGAATAAAAAAATGAAGGAGTTCCTACATTTTTTAGTTCGTATAGGAGAATTGAGGGCTATGGTCTTACCGAAAATCCATATTTGCTCTTAAAAAAGTTCCGGAGTTCCGACCTTTGACTTCAAAGCCAAGCTCCAATCCCCGAAAAAGTAGGAACTCATACAATTTTCCTTTTCTCCTCCTTTCTTATCCCTTACACTGGTGGAATTCCCGGAGGTTTCATGATTCAGAACAATTACTTTTCGGATACGCAAGATATTCAGGATCACTTTCAGCATATTCTTCCTTGGACCGAAATCATTTTCGATTATGAAGGCGAATTCTCCGTAGATCCGGACGGAGGTCCGACCAATCCGACCGAAGCAAAGGAATATTATAAAACGATATTGGAAACCGTTGGCGATCTGGCTGGAAACATTCTTTCTCCTCATGTGGCGGAATTGGACCGGGAAGGGCTCAAGTTCAAAGATGGAAATGTAGAATTTCCTCCCAAGATGCTCGAGCTCGTTGCGAAGGTGGTGGAAGCCGGGGTCCAGGCATATGGATTTTCCAGAAAATACGGAGGACTCGGAGTTCCTTGGACTGTAAAATCGTTTATTTCCGAAATTTTTTATAGAGTCGACGCGTCACTCGCCATTGCGATCGGATGTGTCAACCTCGCCGAAATTTTAGAGCGACACGCTTCCAAGGAAATGAAGGAGGAATGGATTCCCCGTCTTACCAATGGAGAATTTGTCTGTGCAATGGGACTTACCGAGCCGGATCACGGTTCCGATCTTCCGAATCTCAGAACCAAGGCCACAAAAAAAGAGGACGGCACTTGGATCTTAAACGGAACCAAACGATTTATCACACATGGTTGTGGTTTTGGGGAAACGCCCGCAATTCTACTTACTTTAGCGCGTTCGGGCGAAGTCGGATCCGGAGCGAGAGGACTTTCCTTTTTTTTAGTTCAAAGTAAGGATGTTGAGGTTGCGGGTATCGAACACAAACTCGGTTTACATTGTTCTCCGACCTGCGAGATTGTTTTTGAAAATTCACCCGGTTTGTTGATCGGAGAAGAAGGTTACGGACTTATCAAGTATACCATGGGAATGTTGAACGGTGCGAGAATGGGAATAGCACAACAATCCACGGGGCTTGCTACGGCTGCATATTATGAAGCTTTAAAGTATTCCAAAGAAAGAATCCAGTTCGAAAAACCATTGATCGAAATTCCCGCGGTTAAAAAAATAATCGATCGACTGGAAAGGGAAACTCTCGCGATGCGTTGTCTCACTCTCGAAGGTTCTCGCGTTATGGATCGTTATTATTGGAGAGCGCTTCGTCTTGAAAAAATGGGGGCTTCCGAAAAAGAAGCAAAGAACGACACCGTTGTTCGATACTGGGAAAAGATTGCAAACATTCTCACGCCTATCAGTAAATTCTACTGTTCCGAATCCTGTTTAAAAGTGGTCAGCGACGCACTTCAGGTTCACGGTGGATCCGGTTATACCGAAGACTATGATATCGCGAGAATCTATAGGGATGCGCGGATTACTACGATTTATGACGGAACTTCTCAGATTCAAATCAATGCAAGTATCGGCGGGATCACTTCCGGATTGACCCATACTTTCGGTGAATATTTGACCGAACTCGTAAATCAGTTGGATTCATCCTTGGTTCATAAATTGTTTCACGGTTTTCAGGAATTGGTTTCACTTTATAAGGAGCTTCCCGGAAGAGAAAATAAGGACACATACGCGGAAGAAGTGGTTCTGGCCTGCTCGCGCCTTCTTGCGGGACTTTTGCTCGAACTTTCCTGTAGAAGAATTCCGGAAGAGAGAAGACAAATTCGACTCAAACACGCGAAAGATTATCATCTCGACACTCTTTCCATTCTGGAAGGGAATCTCGCAAAATTGAAGGAAGTCACTGGAGTTCTCGTTTAATCGCCGATAGGCGGAGTAAAACTCGGATTCATTCTTTTTTCTGAATACAAGAAGTGTCTTTTCGATGAAACGGATTGTGCACTGTTTGTGAATTGGTGATCCATTCTTGTCCGGTTTTAGGACAGTGATATAAAACAGCTCCGGATCGATCGTGATAACCGATCACTTGCGAAAATAGGCGCACGAGTTCCGAATACAATTTTTGTTTTGTTTTAATATCGTTCGTTTTTCCCAACTCTTGAACGAGGGGGAGCGCCTTTCGAAACACCTCGGAATCCTTTTCCTTCTCTCCTCCTTTTTTGAGTAGAATCTCGAGAGCTTCCGTGGAAACAGAACTGTCTTTTTCAAGATCTATCTTATCCGTGAGTTTTGAAAATTCTTTCAATACAAAATTGGGTTTTCCTTTGTGAGAATACAAAGAATTCCATTTCAAGATAAGAACGATTAAGAATGTGATTTTGATTTTTTGCGAATACGGGTTCATGACTGCATTTTGTATCGAACGGAAGAATGAAAATCGAAATTTTAAAATAAAAGACGATCATTCACGCAGAAAAATTTCGAATTCCGTTAACATTCTACACAATTTGAAAACTGATTCGAGTAACATACGCGAATCGGAAAAAACCGTAAGCTAAAAAATGAAAACGGAAAGAATTAAAAATTATGAATGTTTTTAAACTCCGTTGTCCGCAGTCAATAAGATCGGTTCGTTATCCGTAACCACGATCGTGTGTTCCTGTTGCGCGACGTAACTTCCCTCTCGCGTTGTAAGAGTCCATCCGTCCGAGGATTCCGTTGCGAATTCGGATTTTGTGGAGATAAAGGTTTCGATGGCGATGACCATTCCGGATTTCAGTTTTTGAGAATATCGTTTGTCTTCGTAACACGGAATGTATTTAGGAGCTTCGTGAAGACTTGCACCGGTTCCATGTCCCATTAAATTTTTGATCACAGTAAATCCGTAAGATCTGGCTTCGCTGTGAATCGCTTTTCCGATATCACTGATGCGATTGCCTGCTTTTGCCGCAGCCAAACCTTTGTAGAGTGAGGTGCGGGAACAATCTACAAGTGAGCTTAGGATGGGATGTCCCTGACCCAAAACAAAGGAACTTCCGTTGTCTCCAAAATATCCGTCGAGTTCCGCGGATACATCGATATTGATCAGGTCGCCATCCTTGAGAATTTTTTTTGCTGAGGGAATTCCGTGCGCTATGTCTCGATTTACGCTGATACAAGTGGTGCCCGGAAAATGATAGGTGATTGCGGGAGCGGATCTTGCTCCATATTTTGAAAGAAGCCTCAATCCAAAATCATCCAGCTCTTTGGTGGACATGCCAACTCTAGCAAAGGATTTCATTTCTTTGAGCACGAGCCCGACGATTCTGCCAATTTTTTTGAGCCCGATTAGATCTTTTTCCGTTTCAATGGACATAAAATATCTCCCATTCCGATGCTTTCATTTCGAAATTTGCAGTCAATTGATTCCTCTATGAATTTCTGTTTAAACAATGAGACCGTTTTTTATAGATGGAGCAAATAATCCTTTTTCCCGTCCGGCTTTTTTTCATTTTAATTTAGGAATCGCTTCAATCCTTTCGTCAATTTGAATATTACACTATAAGAACACGTAACGTATGCCTGAATCACCGAATCTACTCAATCATATACAACCTATCGATTATTCGAAGGGTCAAATTATCTTTCGTCAAGGAGATCAATCGAAAGATCGGATGTTTTTTATTTCCAAGGGATCGGTGATGCTTTCCGAAACGATCGATAACAAAGAATGCGCGATTTGTCGTATCGGTGAAAATAATTTTTTTGGAGAGATGGCGCTTTTGACCGGGGGAAAACGAACCGCATCCGCGTTTGCGGCGACGGATGAAGTTCGTTTGATTTCTCTTGATAGTAGTATTATGGAAAACATGATTCAAAAAAATCCGAAGTTTATGTTTCGGATGCTTTTAACGGCCGCAAGCCGGCACTATAGAGAAGAACTTCATTTTACGAAACTATATCATTATATAAAGATTGACCCTTCTAATCTTGAATTTGCGGATGATTATGAGAATTGTAGAATTCACAATCTCGGAGTGATTAGCAGAATTTACGGGCATCTTAGCAACTACTATCCTCCGGGCAAGTATCTATTCAGAGCGGGTGAACCCGCCTCCGAAAAACTCTGGTTTGTGTTACAGGGAAAATTGGTTCTTTGTAAAACTGCAAAGGACGACACCGAATCCGAAGTAAGAGACTATCATCCTGGAGATTTATTGGATTTATCGTCGTTAGTGGGTTCCAATCCGAGAGTCTTTTCGGTTAAGGCCGTGGATGACATTGCAGTAGTAACATCCATTGACAGAAATCTATTGTATAGAGTTTTAACTCTAAATCCGAAACTGTTTTTCAACGTTTTCAAAACGATCGTCTATGATTTTACGATTTTGAATCACTGTTTTAAGCTGAGTAAGGAAGCAGAAGCCAATTTAGGCAGTGAAATACCGAGCTCTCCTCCGGAAGCGGAAGACGTCAACGGCGAAGGATTGGACAAACTTGCGGAACAAGCTTCCAGTGCGTTCGAAGAGGAATTACAACCCGAGGATTCCGAGGTAGAAACCGCAAACCCTTAACAGAGAAGAATTTTTATTACGAATAAAATCCGAAAAGAATTTTTCCGAGATAAGGATTTAATGTATGATCAAAATTGAATACACTAAAACGAAATTAGATTGTATTTGATACGACTTGCAAAGTGTTTGAATGATTTGTCTACTTCTTCGGCAAAATCAGAATGATTCTGCCGGTAGTATTGATCTTGCCCGCGATCTCTTCCGCTTTTTTTCCTGTACCTAAGAAATAATCCAAACGTCCATGACCTTTAATTTGAGAACCTCTGTCGTGAACAAACACGATCCGATCTTTTTCAATCATCGACGAAGACTCGAAGGATAAAAGCGCGGGAATGCCCAATGGAATCCCAGGATCCATAGCGACGGATCTTTGCGGAATTAACTCGATTCCTCCGCTGCCTCGAGGGGCATAAGGTTCCTTTTTAAAAAAAATATATCTTGGGTTTTTCAAAATTGCGGATCTTACTTCTTCGGGGTATTCTAAGATACAATCGCGAAGTTTGGAAGGGATCAAACTTTTACAGATTCCGGTCAAGAATGTGGCCGGGCTGACATATTGTTTTCCGTTATCCGAGGAATACGTTATCCGAAACTGATCCTGGTTCGGAATATTTACTAACGCAGAACCCTCCAGTTGGGCAAGATGCAGATCTACCAGTTTCATATATACAATCGATTTGGTTCTATTCTTCCAAGACGATGGAGCGATTAATTCTACTCTATCCTCATAGGGTAAAAATTTTCCATCCAGGATTTTTCCGGTTACGGTTTCATTTCCTCTTTTTTTTACGATGAGATCGGAGGGTTTTTCTAGGACCGGAAATGTATATTCACCTTCTGGGCTCAGTCGTCCTTCTAAAACGACTTCGTAATAACCCGTGATTTTTCCCAGTTGTTGAGGATGGATCGACTCCAGAAAAAGGAAGGATTTTTCAAACTTTGATTTTCTGGTTTCAAGGGATTTTTCTTTAAGAAGTTTTTTTAGAGTACGGATCGAATTTAAAAATTCACTTTTATCGAATGAAAATTCGTAAATCTTAAATTTCCAATCGGAGGGAAGTCTTTGAAAATAAGACTCTGATTCTTTGAGTGCTCTTTGAAAAGAATGTGAATCCAAATTTTGCAAAGCATAATGTGGATATTCTTTTATCGGAATAAATCCGGATTTTTCGAGAGATTCGGCATTGGAAACATTCGTTCCGAACAAAAGAAAAACAAAAAGAATAAAAATCAAAGGCATGGTTAAATCGATTCCGGTTTAACCATGAGTTTGTATTCGGATGGCGTGACACCGGTCAGTGTTTTAAACGATTTTTCCATTTCTCTCAAGGAGGAAAAACCGGATCTCTGAGCTATATCCGCGTTTTTAAGATTGGATCTTGTTCGCAAAAGATGTTTGGCCTCGCCAACTCTATGTTGATTGAGATAATTTTCAAAGGAGGAAATATTCGCCGTTTTTTGAATAAACTCATCCAATTCAACGGAGGTGATTTTTAAAATCGTTGTAAGGTCTTCTTTTGTAAGATCGGGATTTTTGAAAATTCTTTCCACTTTTAAAAGATGATCCAAACTAAACTGAATTGAAGGCAGTTTGTTCGGCGTTTCCGATTCTGAAAAGCGATTTGGTTTTTTTAATTTTTCTTGAAGTTGTTGTATGTCGTAAGCTTTACTAACCGTTTTTCTCCTGACAAATTTTTCACGATCCGACAAACTCACCATTACAACGACGTAAACTGCGGGAAGAGAAAGAACGTATGCGTGTATGTAATATTCGTTGTATGGGATCAAGTCCAAGTAATACAAAACCGTTATCAAAACGCTTCCGGAGATCGGAAGTATACAGAGCATAATTTTTTTAGCCGGTTTAAAGTTGCGAATTAATGAAAAAGTGGAGACTAAAATTATAAGCGATATCGTAAGAAACATCCAGGAAAAAGTTTTTACGACAATGGGACGATCGGATAGAAACGAGGATACAATTCCTATTATGGCCGTAAAAATAGCGGACGTTGACAAAAGAAAGCGAATGATCTTATTCGGTGAGGCTGGTAAAAGAAACTGATGCATAAAATATGTCGAACAAGCAAGCGAAAGAAATGCAAAAAGAGGAGGGGATATATTTTGAAACTCGGGGGAATTCGACCAAAGATATTTATATCCGTTTGAATAACAGGCCCATCCTTCCAGAGAAATAAAGATCAAAAAACCGACTATATTCAAGTAGATGGGATCCAAGGTTTGACGATAAGCGAAACCGGTAAGTAACGTGATAAAAAGACTCAGAACTAAAACGAATAAAATCAGGAGAGATCTATAATAACTTCCCTTTTCGTATTCCAATCCCGACTCTAAGATTAAAGGAAAATTAATAATAGAAGATGTTTGGATCCATAGATAGTAATCCTTTTCTTCGTTATTCGTATCTGAGGGCTCGAGATGAAATACCGGATAGTAATCGTCGATCGATCTTTCCGAATAAGGAAAACGATCTCCCGAAATTTGTGTCGAAGATTTTGAAAACAAAAGCGCAGAATCCAGGGTTACTTGAGGAATTCTGAGAAAACATCTCGATCTCGGATATTCTTTGACTCTAAATCGAATCCAAACCGATTCTTTGATAAACCCTAATTTTAAAAATGGATTTTCTTTCGAAAGATAATTCAGATTTTTCTTCGGTTTTTTGGGAAGTTCCTTTGATTCGGTATTTTCCAGGGATATTGAAATTTGATCAAATTCGCAAATTTCAGAATTTGAATTCGAAAATAAAAAAGAAAAAGGAAGGACGACTAAAAAAAAGCACAAAAATCCGATTTGTAAACGCCCTGCTCTGATTGTTTTTAGCTTTTCTCGAGTGAAAAACGTGGATTTTGGAATCACCGGTAAATCGAACAAGTTCCGGTTTAAAAATTTAGATTTTGATAAGCGAAAAAACATTTTGGTAGAAGTCGTTTTTATTTTGAGTTCTCAAAAGGGCTGAATCGTTCGAAAATAATTTCCATTCCATGTTTTCCTAAGAATCATTTAAATCCAAGAACCTAAGACTGATTATCTTATCAATAGGTTCGATTTCAGTCAAGAGAACCAAAAAAATTAATAAAAGAACCGATAGTCCTTCCTTTGGAAACCACATTCGTGATTTCCGAAAATTCGTGTGTTCTAAAAGCCGAATTGAATTTTTGTTTTAAAATTGAAAATTAAATATGTTGACTGACTACCTATCAGTAGGTAGGCTCGGATTGAGATGAAACCCGCCGGAGATACAAAGGAGAAGATCATAAATCTCGCTAGAAATTATTTTCAGAGTGTAGGTTTTCAATCTTTCAGTTTTCAGAATATCGCTGATGACCTTGGGATCAGAAAAGCTAGTATACATTACCATTATCCTTCCAAGGAAGAATTGGGTTTGAACCTATTGGATATCTTTTATAATGATTTTGAAAAATATACTCGCAGTTTAAAAGAGAGACCGCCAAGGGTCAGGTTGTTTAGTCTTTTTAAACTTTATAAAAGTTACTCGGGCGAGAACGGAAAGATTTGTCCCTTTGGAGTTGTTGGCAGTGAATATCACGTATTGGCTCAATCGATTCGAGATAGAGCCCTTGTTTTGCACAATCAACATAGGGATTTTTTGATTCAAACTTTAAATGATGGAGTTAAGGACGGATCCTTTATTTTACCCTTGAACGTAAAGGAAACCACGGATCTTTTTATGTCTGTGATTCAGGGTGCGATGCAGGTTTCCAGAATCCGAAAGGAAAGGGAATATTTTCCGAAAATGATTAAAAGTCTTAAATCGATAATTCAAATTAAGGAGCATAAAAATGCCGGCAACTGATACGAGTACACAAGTATATAAAGAACTCAGAAAGATGACAGAGAAAATGGCGAAAGAATACGGTTTGAACCTTGAGATTCCGCCGAAATCATTTAAAGAAATGAAAGGGGAGTTTTTGGAAATAGAGCCGAAAAAAATTCTCGTTCGTTTTCCGTATGATGCCCGTTTTGCGACTCCGATCGGGGTGTTTCAAGGCGGAATGCTTTGTACCGCATTGGACAATACATACGGTCCTCTTTCTTATATTACCGCTAAAAAACCTTGTGTAACCACGGATCTTTCCACTCAATTTTTTCGATCGTTTGGACCTAAAGACGAATACATCGAGATCGAGGCAAAAGTGATAGCAAAGTCTCCCGTGATGCTTACGATGCAGGCAGAGGTTAGAAACCCTAAAAAGAAACTCATCGCGACTTCCACAACAAGCATGTTGATTTTACAAGATTCTATGTTAAAAAGAATGACGAGCAGACAAGAAGAAGATTGAACTTCCCACGGAACCAGCTTTAACTACAGTCAATTTGACCGCAGTTAAAGCGTTCTTCTTCCGTCTCCAAAGTTACGTGAGCGATCCTTAATTTTTTAAGAATTTCTCTTGCTGTCGATTTGATAACTCTCTGTCTTTCGGAGGAAAGGTCATTTTTTAAAACCAAATGAGCCGTGAGAGCGTTTTCGGTGGTACTCAAAGACCAGATATGAATATGATGAATATTCAATACTCCGTCGATCATCTTGAGTTCTTTTTCGACCATTTCGGAGTGAATCGTATCGGGTGTAGAATCCAAACTCAAACGCAGACTTTCTTTAAAAAGCGGAACGTTTCCATAGAGGATAACCAAACCTACTAAAATTCCCGTGGCTGGATCGATCCAGTAGTAACCGAACCATTGAATCAAAAGCCCCGAAACGATTACTCCTAAGGATACCAATCCGTCCGCAAGCAGATGTAGATAGGCCCCTTTCATGTTTAAGTCGTTGTCTTTGGATTGGTGGAACAAAAAGGAAGAGCCGAAATTTACAAAAACACCCGCGAGAGCGACGAGCGCGATCATTCCACCGGGAACTTGAGTCGGATTGGATAGTTTTTCAATCGACTCGTAAAAGATAAAACCTACGGTTCCGAAAATCAAAATCGAATTGAGAAGACTCACTAAGATGGAGGATTTTTTCCAGCCGTATGTAAATCCGGGTGAAGGTCCTCGTCCCTGCAATTTAATCGCAATCCATGCAAGAATCAAAGAACTTACGTCCATAAGATTATGACCCGCATCCGAGATGAGGGCGAGAGATCCGGACCAGATTCCGATTCCGGCTTCCGCAGCGGCATAGAGAAGATTGAAGAACATCGCAATCACGAGAGTTCTGCTCGAATTTCCGTGATCATGACCATGGGAATGATCTTGAGAGTGGCTGTGTGAGTGATGATGTCCCATGGGTTTTTCCAGATTTAAAAATAAAATCGATTCTTTTCCCAGATTAGCGGTTCCACCGTCGTGTAAACTGAAAAACGGATTTGTTGTTGAGAATGGGTTCTCTTATGAAGAGTCGCTTCAATTCGATCAATATCCGTCGCTTTTATTAGACTTTTTTGAATGACTTGGGATCGATTCAAAGCGGATCGAAATTCGTAAAATATTTTCGAGTTTGGACCGAGCTGGTTGTTTTCAGGTTGAAAGTTTAAGAAGTTTTTTAGTTTTTTTGCGACAAGAGACGGTTTCTTCCCGTTTAAAACTTCGATCCGTATTTTTGAGTCCCTGTCCCGATGAGACGTGCCCGTTTCGGATATTCCGAGGATTTCGAATTTAAAGTCGTTCTCTCATGTCGACGCTCGGTTATCTCTCCCGTTTTTCTCAAAATTTTCGAAGTATAACCGAGTATGATCCTCATCGGGAGGAATCGTGATCTGATATTCGTGGAGAGCAAACCGAGACCTTGTCATATTCACTCGATCGAAAGAAAGATGGGTAAGACCGAGTTCTGAATGATTGTCGCATCGATCTGATTTTTAAATACGACTGAGAAATCCAGCCTTCTTGGACGATCTTTTTTTCAAAAAAGAAGAAGTTGTGATATCGGGATTCTAAATGAAACATGCAGAAATTCTAAAATGATGATTCATAGAATTCGAATGTTCAAAAGTTTTATTTGAATACAATGCAGAGATTTCCGTTTTCCCCTTGTTTTGAAAATTGAAATTCAATTGGTTTAAAAATAAATTATAATTTACGAAACTCATGGGAGAATGAAGTGGAACGTCGGGATCACAATGCATATTTTTAAAGAAAGCAGAGAGTTGGCTGAGGTTTTGAAAAACATTGGTTGTTAGATTCTTGGATTGCGGGAACTTTCTCGAACTTCTTTGGATTGGATGCGGATTTTCTTTGAAAAATGTCAGGAAATTTGTCAAAAATTGAAACTATTGTTGCAATTGTTGTTAAAAAAAGTATTTATTGTCGATTTATGTTTTGTAAGAAATTAACTTACCTCTCTGTTTGGATCCTCTTTCTGTTATGCCACGGCCTCGGTGCGTATCAAGAAGACGGTCATTTTTATACGGTGCAGACCGTTTTAAATAATTTTCATACTCCTTCTCCTCTTACTAAAGAAGAGACAGCGCTTGTGGCTTTTTGCGCTCAGCTTCCGGACGAGGTTCCCGAATTCGACGCGATCTCAGTATATCGAAAGTTTGCCATGGATTCTCCTTGGCAGTTTTTGATATGGGTTTTTACGGATCGAGGTTCTCGTAACACTCTCGGAAGGATGGCTGAAATTCAGCAACTGCTTCATGGTTTGACAGGAGGTAATAGCGAACATTTGAGACAAGTATCGATTATGATTCTGGATCAATTGAGAAAAGAACTTACTTCCAAAAAAGAAAAGATGCCCGAGAAGTTATGCGCTCTTGGTTTTGCATTTCATCTTTTAGGGGATTCTTTTGCTCATCGTAAATTACGTAATTCTAAA
The DNA here is from genome assembly GCF_040833975.1 of Leptospira sp. WS92.C1. Classification (NCBI taxonomy): domain Bacteria; kingdom Pseudomonadati; phylum Spirochaetota; class Leptospiria; order Leptospirales; family Leptospiraceae; genus Leptospira; species Leptospira gorisiae. The sequence continues at coordinate 3,748,638 of NZ_CP162130.1, read as the reverse complement.
AAAATGTATCCTACCGGAAGAGGACACGCATCGGATATGACCTTGCCGGATCAACCGGTTCACAGCGATAGCAGAGTGACGGAATGGGAGAATTATGCAAAGGGAATTCCGAATTTGTTTCGTTCCAATTTGAAAGAAATTATTGTAAAAGACGATTTTCCAAAAGTCAGGGAGCTTACGAGTGATCATAATCCTTGGCATTGTATTTTTGGAACGAAGTGTGAAGACAATATGAGAAAAATATTATTAAATCGTCTAAAGCTATCCGATTCTTTTCCAAAATATAATCCGATACAAAAAGGACGTTATCAGGCTACCGATTGTCAGGAATACATACAAAAGGTTGTTGAATCCAAGGATATTCCTTTTACTCCTGATTGCGCGGACTCTTGGAAAATATATAAAAATACCTCTTTAGAAGTTTGGAAACGACTTGGTTATTTTCAGGATGAAAATTCTCGAAAACAAATAGAACTTTATGAGGGTGAGGACCTATGGCGGAATCGATAAGCGAAGAAAATTCGAGAAAAAAACAAAAAGGAAAAATAAAACGAAAATCGATCTGGGGCGAAATTCTAATCGTTTTTGCCGGGCTTCCTATTTTGGTAGCTTGGATTTCTTTTCGGACTTTTGTATGCTGGGGAAGATTGAGTTTTTTCGGAGAACTTTTTTGTAGAATCTCCGGAATCATCAAACCGATCCTTTTGATCTCCACTTTGATTCTTCTGGTATTTTGTATTGTGGATCTTCACAAATTAGGGGACGAACTGGAAGATTTACCCAAATGGTCGATGAAACGTTGTTATAGAGGATTCAAATCCTTGGAAAAATGGGATAAATTTCATGTTGTTTTTTCTTTTGGATCGTTTTTCGGAGCCTTAACCTTTGGAATATACTTTTTATATCGTTTTGAATTTAGTTTATTTTAATATATTAATGAATATTATGGAGTTAAAATGAAGAAATACGAAGCTGTTGTGATCGGAACCGGTTTTGGCGGTGCCATAAACGGTTGTAGATTGAGTAAAAAATGGCCTGGGCAAGTATTAATCTTAGAAAGAGGTAAACGTTATCCAAAAGGCTCCTTTCCCCGTTCTCCACACGATATGTCTAAGAATTTTTGGAACGTTCCCGAGGAGAATCGATCCAAGTTTCGTCCCGGAAAACTTTCAAAATTGGATCAAACCGGCTTATTTGACATTCGAAATTATCCGAAAATGGACGTTGTGTTGTCTGCCGGACTCGGCGGCGGATCGTTGATTTACGCCAATGTTTTTCTCGAACCGCCGGATCATATTTTCGACGAAAGATGGCCCGCGAATGTTAAAAAGAAAAGTCTAATATCATATTATAAAATCGTAAAAGACGTTTTAGGATCAAGGCCAATTCCTCAAAATAACGAACCTCGTCGAAAAATCGTTCGAACTGAATTGTATCAGAAGTTTGCAAAATCGGTAGGAAGGGAATCCAAACTTGCGGATATCAACGTGTTTTTTGGAAATGATTTCAAAAAGCCGACGGAAATCGGCCTTCAAGAAAAAAATAAGTATGGAGCGGTTCAGACTTCTTGTACTTACTGCGGCGAATGTGATGTCGGTTGTAATACACATTCTAAAAACACTCTGGATCTAAATTATCTGTTTGTTGCGGAGAATAAATACAAGGCCGACATACGAACCGAACATCTCGTAAATAAAATTGTTCCTTTGGCGCCGGACGGATCGGACAATCCTTCCTATCACGGAGAACACGGATATCGTGTCTATTTTATAAATTTATCCGGAGGTTTAAAGGAGCTCGTAAATGTTGTGACTAAGAGAGTCGTGATATCGGCCGGAACATTAGGAAGTACTGAACTTCTTCTTAAATGTAAGCAGGAATTTAAAACTCTTCCGGACGTTTCGGATTATCTCGGAAAACAATTTTCCGGTAACGGGGATTTTTTATCATTTGCGATCAAAGGAAAAGAACCTGCTGATCCAAATTACGGTCCCGTCATCACTCAATACACGGATTATAATTTGTATAAGAATTTCGATTCTAAAAAAGCGTTTGTTTTGGAGGATGCAAGTTATCCGGTTTTTGCTTCCTATTTTGTAGAGGCGGCGATTCCTTGGTTTCTAAAAATCGGATTTTTCTTTCATATGTTCGGTGAAATTTTCAAACGTTTTTTAAACGGAAAACTTTTTGGAAAAATCGGTTATCTGATGGGGGAATTGTTAAAAGGGGACGTTTCTTATACATCATTGGTTTTACTTTGTATGGGAGTCGATCGTTCCGATGGGACGATGATTTTGGATCGCAAAAGAGGAATTCAGATTGTCTGGCCTCAAAAGAACAGCATGTCTTTGTATGAAGCGATTTTAGACGTTACGAAAAATTTTGCCTCTTATGTAAAAGCAAAATCCCACTTTCCTCTGCCCACTTGGGCTTGGCCAATTCGGAACAATGTTTCCGTGCACCCTCTTGGTGGCTGTATTCTTGGAAATTCGAAAGCCAATGCTGTGACTTCCGCGGATTCCAAAACGTTTGGCCAGGTCTTTTCTTACCAAGGTCTATACGTTGCCGATGGAAGTTTGGCTCCCACCGCGATCGGTGCCAATCCTTCTATGACGATTTCGGCTCTTTCGGAAAGAGTCGCTGAAGGGATCACCGGGATTAAACCCACGGCAAAACTTTAATTAAGATCTGAGTCCTAAAAATAAATAAGTTTTATCCTTACGCATTTTGATATCTTAAGATTTTTTATTCTGAAGATGTTGTACTATGATGATTGGAGAGGTCCTGTTTTCGTGATTTTTGTAAACGGTTTATCCGGTCTACGAGTATGTAAGATGAATTGCATTTGGAAATCATTTTTTAAAAGATAAAAGAAATCGATAATGCGAATCATTCTGTTAGATGTTTTGCCGTTTTACGCGTTGAATCAGTAATTCATTCCTTGGAAGATAGTGTTTTGTGTTCTCGACCTCCTCTGATTTTTTATACAGATTGAGAAATTTTCCAAATCATTCTTTGGTTGACTTTTTAGAAAGATTTTTTAAACTGAGCTTCTATAAATCTGCATATGATTGTTTGATCCCATTCTGAAATTCTAACCTCCACCGTTACCCGAAAAGGGAAGGTGGTTTCGCAGCCTGTTCCAAAATCGAAATATTTGAAATTACGATCTTTGGGGCGGTTCGTTGAACGTTAAAAAAAATCAGAGGGAATCGAATGTCACAATCAAATTCAATACTGACATCGTATGGCTGGGATCCGAATTTATATCTTTCGGAACCCTTGACAAATCTAACTCCGGGCCGAGTTGTTTCGGTTTATGGGGAATATTCTAAAATTCTAACGGAATCTGGAGAATTGAGGGGGGTCGCTTCAGGAACATTGCTGTCTTCGGGCGAAACCTTCGTTACCGGAGATTGGATTCTTGTTCGAGAAATCGAGGGCGATGATCTTTGTATCATAGAAACCGTTCTTCCGAGAAAAACTTTATTAAAGAGGGCGAATCCTAGTAATCGAAAACAATCTCAAGCAATCGCGTCTAATGTAGATTTGTTGCTCGTGATCATGGGTTTGGACAATGATTTTAGTCCAAGAAGAATAGAACGTTATCTCTTCTTGGCAAAGATCAGCGGAGCGGATATTGCGATCATTTTGAATAAAAAGGATCTTTGCAAGGATCCTGAATCAAAATTATCGGAAATTCGGCAAATCTCGGGAGACGTTTCCGTGGAGATGATATCCGCATTGGATCTTACGCAGACCAAAACGATTCTTCAGTTCATAGCACCAGGAGAAACGATCGCATTTTTAGGATCTTCCGGTGTGGGTAAGTCAACTATCATCAATTCGTTGTTAGGTTCTCAGATTCAGAAAACGAACGAGGTCAAACAGTCGGATGGAACGGGAAAGCATACCACCACTCATAGAGAATTATTTCTTCTCGAAAAAGGAGGAATTCTTATGGACAACCCCGGAATTAGAGAGGTCGGACTTTTTTCCGGAAGTGAGGAAGGAGAGATCGATGAAATTTTTCCCGAAATCGCCGAAGTGGCTTTGAGCTGTCGTTTTAGAGATTGTTCGCATATGGGAGAACCCGGATGTGAAGTTGCAAGCGCGATCCAAAACGGAAAAATCAAAGAGGAACGTTATTCTTCTTATTTAAAACTATCGAGAGAATTGCGGGCGATCAAAGCCCTAACCGATTCTCAAGAAGCTAAAAAGAAAAAACAAAAGGATAAGGAAATGGCCAAGGCTCTTCAAAAAAGACTAAAAGAAAAAGGAAGAATGTAAAAAGATAGATTGATTGTGATCACGGGTAACGTGATTCTTTCAAATTCGAAACGGAAACCTCGGTCAATCGACGGTTTCCGTTTCCTTTTAGAACTGCTTATTTCTTTTTGGGTCTTCTCAAAAAGAAATAAGCCTATTTTGTCGTAAATCGGTTTGTCGAATAATTTATGGAGCCAACTTCCATTGTTGCTCCTTCTCCGGTTTTGCGGAAGACTCTCCGAACCATCTCACAAACCGATATACATAATAGGCACGAAAAGAATTCATGCCGTCTTTTAAACAGATTTCTCTTAATAATTTATCCGCTCTTTCTCTATAAATCCCTCGATCCAATTTTTCTTCCCGCATCAATTGATAGAGCGCGTCGTGAATCAGGGAACCTCTCATAAAAGACTTTGTATCGATCGTAGGTCCGCTCGGCCCATCCCAAGCGTAACCCGCGTTTATGCCGAGAAGTCCGCTCGGAGATAACTCAACAAAGTTTTTTATCCCGGGTTTTCCGATAAAAAGAAACACATCCGGTTTAATTTCGGTTTGAAAATTGTAAGCTTCTACGAGTTTGTATTTATAGTTTTGAAAATTTTTATATTTAATTTGATCCATTTGATTCCCTACTATTCGATTTATTTTTTCAAATAACCATTTTTCTCATTTTGTTTTTTCTAAATATTCTATACAAAGAGTCGATTGGATCAACGGATTCTTTTTTTACAGCCGTTATACATTGCGATTTTCATCATTCTCCGGATTCTTTCTCTAAAATATATTCAAGAATGATCATAAGTTCTCGAATTTTGAGAGGATCTTTTTCGCAGATCTCGATGAGATCGCTTTTGATAAAAAATAGGGATGTGACTGTTTTATCGTTCATCGCCGAATGGTCGTTCCACCTCCAATCAAAGGTTGGAAATTGTTCTCTTACATAGTCTGCGATTTGACCGATCATTTTTTCTTTGATATCCGAAAGAACCGCCGGATCTAAATTATCCCGAATTTCGATTTGTTCGTTTTGTACGACTGTTTTTGTTTTGAACTGATTGATCATGGGTTTCTCCTTTTTGTGATTGCGATTCCGTTTCTTTCTACGAGTCTTGTGTCATGAAAAGTCTCGAATCTCGCTTTGAAGTCGGCTTTACCTTAGTGAATATTTTATTGTCTGAAATTACTATACATTTGAAATGTATTTTGGTCAATAAAAAATACGATAAAAATGTATAAACAGAATAAAAAATTTCCAGAGAGATTGAAGAAATTGATAGACGCCCTTGGGCTTTCTCAAGCGGAATTTTCAAGATCAATCGATTTAAAACCCGCCTTTATCAGCGATTTGATCAAAGAAAGGGCTAAGAGTTTTTCGCAAGAATCGCTGTTGCGCCTTCGAATGGAACACGATGTGAACCCTCTGTGGTTGATTGCCGGGGAAGGTGAGATGTTTATTTCTCAGAAAGAGATCAAATCGGATCGAGAAACGGATCGTTATCGAATGATTCTTAGAAAGCTCAAAACACGGCCTCGTATTGAAGTGTTACTTGAGAGTCTTTTAGAAATTCCCGATTCTGAGTTGGAAGCATTGAGCGTTGTCGTGGAGAAATTTCGAAAAAAGAAATAGTTAAGAATTTTCCAAAGTTGAAAAGACAAGATTCACAATTTCCGTTGCGTATGTATGTCTCAAAACTTGGATCGGTTCGGGAGACATTTGAAAATCGTGTTCGAACTTTTTTAAAGTTCCTTCCACTTCCCAGCAAAGAGAATCCCGTAAATCCTTTGTAGTTTCCAAATTTTTGCTCCCGTAAGATAGCTATTTATTTGTTTAGTATATTTATGACCCCTGATAAAATCCAACCGAAATCCGAAAGTATGACAATTTTTTGTCGGTTCTAATTCAAATTTTCAAATCTGTTTAGAATCGTTCCACTCAGAGAGTTTTGAAAAGCTACTTTTTGATATGTCACATTGACTTTCAAACGGAGAATCGATAGAGTATATGGAAGTCAGCGGAAAATAGAAAAAGAATCCGAATGATTGTGTAGGAATCAAAGTGAGCGATTTTACAACGAAAGCTCCCTGATCGAAATAGTTAGATTTCTAATTTCTAAAAGTTTTTCAAAAAGCAAAACTTAGATTCACAAAATCGGAAAGTTCATCAAGAATCGTGTACGAAGATTTATACAACGACTGTCAAATCGGTATCAAAAAGTTACGTTTTTTTATTTTGAATTTTGATTCGCGAAAATTCGATATTGTGACCCGGTTAGAAACGATGAAACGTTTTTCCTTGATCAAGATCGGAATGAACTATCGTTATCTATGCTTTAACCTTAAGATTGATCCGAAAGTAAAAAATCCTCCGCAGAATCGTAAATAGAGTTTGATTTGGCAGGGTTCTTCAAGATGGGTATCAAATTGGAATGTATATAGAAAAGAATAATTAAAAAGATCATTTGGAACGAATTTTTTATCAAAACATGAATATTTTACGAACCAAAATCGTTTCAACCGGGACTTTAAAACGTATGAAAGACAAATCCTATATAGAACTTTTGAAAAAAGCAAAGTCCGGAGATTCTCATGCCTGGACGTATTTACAGAATCGTTTTTCTCGTTTTGCACTTCAGATCGCACTCAAAATCCTCAAAGACGAAGACTTATCCCAGGACATAGTCCAGGAATCTTTTTGGGAACTTTATCAAAACTTGGAAAAGATCCGAACGTTGGAAGCATTTCCGAGCTTACTCAAAAAAGCCTTGATCAAACACGGAGATCGAATTCGGAGAAAAAAAGAATATCAAACTCTTGTCTTTACGGATTGCCAGCGGATCGATCCAAAAGGGAAAGAAATTCATTCTACTTTTTTCGAGAAAGAGTCTTCCGATACGGTTCTCAAAAATATAACGATGCTGGAACCGGAAGATCAAAATTTGATCGAGCTGCATTACTATCGAAATTTCACATTAGACGAAATTTCAAAAATCCAAGGTCAGTCTCTTTCCTCGATTAAAAAAAGGCATCTCAAACTAAAGAGTATTTTAAGATCGCAAATCGGAGAAGGTTTTAGACCGGAAGCGTGTTTTCATTTGTTAGCGGCTGCGTGAGAAATTTCCATGGAAGCCACTCAATTTTATCCCGTTGCACAGATTGAATCCCTATATCTTGAACAGAGAAAAGTTTTTCTCTGGGGTGAGGTGAATGATAACTCCGCAAGATATCTGATCGATCGTTTTTTATATTTGGAATCAGTGGATCCGACCAGACCGATCACACTTTACATTCATTCTCCCGGTGGATCGACTTACGCCGGTTTGGCGATCCTAGACGTTATGAAAAATGTTCGTTCTCCCGTTTACACGCATTGTTTAGGAATGGCAATGTCTTTCGGAGCGGTTTTGTTGCTTTCAGGGGATAAAGGGAACCGTGTGGCTTATCCTCATAGTAAGATTTTGATTCATCAACCGCATGTGATGGGCGAATTCAAAGGTCCTGCGGAAGACATTCGGATTTTTGCCGAGTCCGTAAAAAGGGAAAAAGACCTTCTAAATCGAATTATGGCGGATGCGACGGGACAACCTTTAGATCGTATGATTCGGGATACGGATCGTGATTCTTGGTTTTCGGCACAGGAAGCACTGGAATACGGAATGATCGATAAGATTATCGGACAGTAATTTTTCGCGTTTTGTAAAGATCGAATTTTCTCAAATAAGTCGTCTCCTTATCTAATTGAGTTTCAAAAAGGGTATTGACCGAATGACGCTTTTTATTTCAAACACTTAGAAAAAATCTATCAAAGAATATCAGTTCCTGATAATTTGATTCTCGTTTTCCATATGAGATTCTTTTTCTTACTTATCCTGACGTTTGTGATAGGCGATTCTTTGTTCGGAGAATCGCCTATTCCGATTTATGAAAAAATATCCCAGCTTGAAAAAACAGGGGACATTCGTTCTTTTATAAATTACTTAAGAGATAGCAACAAACAAGATTTTAAAGAAAGAATTTTTTCAGAAGATCGTGAACTTGATTTTCAAAAAATTCAATCCCCAGTGTTTTCTTTTGGATTTACGTCGGATAATATTTGGTTTTACATTCCGTTGCAAAATGATTCCGAAAAAGACTACTACGGTAAATTCGAAATTTATAATCCGTATCTGGAAGAAGTGGACATTCATTATCGATATGGACGAGAAAAAAAGTATCATGAGATTTTAGCGGGTTCAAATCGTATTTATGACGAATATTTTCCCGCACTGGATTTTTCTCTAAAACCGGGAGAAACGATTCAAATCGTTCTTAGAGTCAAAAGCGGAACACCTCTTCGGATTCCGATAGTTTTCGAATCGGAAAAAAAATACGGATTTACAAAACAACTTAGATCAATCATTGCGGGTTTGACTCTTGGATTTGGAATTGCAATGGGTTTATATAACCTGTCCTTATGTTTCTTTTTTAGAAACAGATCTTATTTTTATTACTTTATGATGATATTCTCCTTTACCGCTTATTTGACAGCTTGGGATGGATTGTTTATTTCCCTATTTAAACCGGAATACGGAAAATATTATCTATCAGTCAGTCTGATTTTGGTGTTTTCATCCACTTTGTTTTTATATTTATTCGCTTTTGCATTTTTATATCCTGAAAAAAAGAATCGAAAGGTAAATATCGTTTCCTTTGTTTATATCATTTTAAATCTTTTTTTAATTCCTGCGTCGGTTTTCAAACCCGTTTGGTCAAATCATGTTTCCTATTATTGGGCTCTTGCAAATAATTTGCTCATCGTTTATTTGTGTTATTTACGGATTCGAGAGGGCTCCAGTTCCGCAAAAGTTCTGTTGTTAATTCATTTGATCTTTCCGATCGCAGGTGTTATCACGAATTTGAGCGCAAACGGTGCTATATCCATCGGTTATCTTTCTTTATATATTCTAAAAATTGCATTTATCACTCAAACCATTCTGTTTTCAATTATGCTCGTTCAGAGAATTAAGGAATTGGAATTTAGACTTAAAGAGGGGTTGCAATCCGAAATTCATAAAAATATAGTTCTTCTCAAAAAAGAAATTCAACAAAGAAGAGAAACCGAATGGGAGCTGATTCAAGCAAAGGAAGTCGCCGAAAAAGCCTCTTTAGTAAAAAGCAGTTTTCTCGCCAACATGAGTCATGAAATACGAACTCCTATGAACGGCGTTTTGGGAATGGTCCAATTATTGAGGACTACGAAATTAAGCGAAGAGCAAAAGGAGTATGCAAAAATCCTTTCCGGCTCCGCAAAATCTTTGCTTCAGATCATCAATGATATTCTTGATTTTTCCAAAATCGAGGCTGGTAAAATCGTATTGGATAAGGAAGTTTTTTCGATTCGATCGGTTTTAGATGAAATTCACGATCTTTTATCTCCGCTCGCTAAAAGAAAGAAGATTGCCTTACAGCTTGAGGGTGAATCTGAGATTCAAGATTTTGTTTTGGGAGATCAGTTAAGACTCAGACAAATTTTATGGAATCTCGCAGGTAACGGAATCAAATTTACAAATTACGGCGGGGTGCTTTTGAAAGTTTCTCAAAAGAAAATTTCCGAAGATAACGTTTCCATCGAGTTTACCGTAGCAGATTCCGGAATCGGAATTCCTCAGGATAAACAAAAACAAATTTTTGACGCCTTTTCCCAGACAGATTCCTCTACTGCGAGACGATTCGGAGGTTCCGGATTGGGTTTAAGTATTACAAAACAACTTGTGGAGCTGCAAGGCGGTACATTGACCGTCGAAAGCAAGGAGGGTAAGGGTTCTACGTTTAGTTTTTCCATCGTATATGAGATACCCTCCGCTTCCGAGATCGAAACGATTTTCGAACCGAAGGATAACGGAGAGTTGGAGGTATTGTATTCGGGACAGATTATCAAAAAACTCAAGATACTTGTGGCTGAGGACAATGAAACGAATTGTCTTTTGATCGAAAGGGTTCTTAAAAAACTTGGTTATGATCCTTTCGTGGTGCATAACGGAAGAGAAGTGATCGAAAGAATGCAAGTGGATACTTTCGATTTAATTCTGATGGATATTCATATGCCCGAAGTTGATGGTATCGAGGCTACAGGATGGATCCGTTCCCGACAACAGAATTCCGAAATTCCAATCATAATCGCTCTGACTGCCGATGCAATCGAAAGCAGTAAAGAAAAATACATTGCCCTAGGAATGAATGGTTGTCTGATCAAACCGCTGGATTTGATGACTTTAAAAAAGACATTGGATTATTGGTCAGAATACTTAGAAAGTCATTATTGGAAATTATAGAAAATTCTAATATGAAATTTAATTTACGATGCGATGTCACTTAACGTTTTTCGAATTTTAGTTTTATTTTTTCAAATTCCTCTTTTACCCATCGTTTCGAATCGTAATTAATGTTGATTGTTAAGCGACGTTGATACGTCGAAACTGAGGTAAATAAGCGCTGAAATAAGGAAGGATATACGGTAAATGAAAAATTCTGAGCTATAAATTTTGAAAATTCGGGTAACGCTGGCTATACACCGATGTTGCTGATCACGGAAGCTTGAGGAAATTTTTGTAGTAAGGACGATAAGATCCGAGTTCCGTTCGGTTTGTTCAATATCTGAATTTGTATCCGGAATGAGCTTGTAAAAATGCGTTTCATTTTTTCCGATTCCCCACTGAGATTCGATTTTAAAAGAAATCGCTTTCGCAATTTCCCGAAACTATCGTCGAACGTGACAAAATTCATGGAGAATATTTGGTCTAATAGTCAAAAGGAGGATTCGGCTTGTCTAATGGTCTTTGAAAAATTTCTTTGAAAGAGTTTACGTTATTTGTTATTTGCATCGAATTCTTTATTGTAATGTTTTGGCTCGAAGATCAACAATTTTGTCGATCTCGAATTCGAATTCGAATTCGTTTTCGGATATATCTTTGGAATTTCCCTTGAACATACTTTTAAAATCGTTAAATCGAATTCCGTATTTTTTCATGGCAGGCAAAACATAAAAGGCCGTCGTTTGTCTTAGGTAAAAAGGTTGATTGACCACAAAGTGATGGATTCCATGCGTCGCGCCGAAGTTGAAACAAAACAAATGAAACGGAAATACAAGCCAGGAATTTAAAACCTGGGTCTGGTTGTAAACGTTTGGTATATTCCCGTAATAATGCATGTTCGACGAAACGATCTGAATCGAGGTTTGACGAACCCAGTTTGGAATGAGAAAAACCACCGCGGTCGAATTGAGAACAAATCGAAACGTTTCAAGAAATCCCGATTTTGCAAATGGATTTCCCATAAATAAATTCAAAAAATGGAATGTATTTAAAATGATAAACGAATACCAAAGCAGAAAAAAAATCTCTCTGAAAGGGCCGATAATTCTCGGGGCCTTTATCTTTCTGAGATAAGAATATGCGTCCTTTGCCACTTTTCTTCCCTGAAAAACCAGAGCGAAATTTCCGTCGATCATGGTGAACAGTCTTTTCAATCCGAATGGCATTCCGTTTCCGATCATTCTCTCTTCAACATCCTGTTTGTTTCCGGAAAGTTTATGATGAAGCAGATGAATTTCTTTTCGAAACCAAGGATTGACGGTGTTGGTTCTGAAAAGCCAAACGATCCAAAACATAAAATTCTGAATCTTAGAATTTCCTTTGTAGTAAAGATTATGAATTAGATCGTGTTCGATCTCGTGTAAAAACGAGGCAAAGATCGCGTTGATAACGATGCAAAACCAGAAAGGAATCAAACCCGTTAGATACAAACCCGCACATAAAATCATGCCTGTCGCGGATCCGATCGTAATGCTCAATCCAATTTGATCCTGATGATTGGATAGAAAAGGAAATTTTCCGCGAATCTTACCGTCCCAAAAACGAATCCATTGTATGATTTTACTGGTTTTTTTCTTTTCTGAAAAAATCAGATCCCGCTTTTTTTGAGGTTTCGATTTCATAATCCACTCTTGTTCGAGTTTTACACTTCGAGTTTAGGCTGACGCGGTTTTCACAAACTGTCGTTTCAAATCTATAAACCGTGTCCGTGTTTTAGAAAATTCTACTCTAAATTCTAAAATTAAAAAGCAATTTTATCGTTTTGTTCTCCGGATTCGAATGCTGAAATTCCGATCTCTTTTGTAAAGGCCAGATGAAAGGATGTTCGCTTCTTAACTAGATTTCGTTTACGATCCAAAACGGGTCTTGACGGTTCGTTTAACAAAAATCCGTTTGAACGAGGTTCGTGTCGGTTTTAACAATCTGTTAGGAATTTACAAAATTGATTCGAGTTTTTTGAAGAATGTTTAGAAATAGAGGATAAGATCGAAATACGATTTTTTTCAGAGAATAATCCGTCTAGATTTATGCTTCCGCCTGAAAGAGTTGTGATCGTTTTCAGTTCCGAAAACACCCTTTCAAAAACGGAATAACGGAATCGATCCAAGGAAATCAGATTTTTACTCGTAGAAGCGTATAAAATTTTCTCCTCTAAAAGTTTTTGAAAAAGTCGAATCCCTATTTGAGAACGGACTCCGGCTGTTTCTAATAACGTCAACGTTTCCGAAAGAGAAAGTGTTTCCCCTTTTGATACGGGAGCGCTTTTAAAAAAGTTTAAAATCCGCGTTATGATAAATAGAGAATAGATGTCCTCTCTCTCAAAATGTTCGGAAGAGATCGCCATGGATGTAAGTCTTGCAAGAAAAATATCGGCTTCGTTTCTTTCCGAAAATCCCGACGCGATCGGCGAATTCGGAGTCAGATAAAACAAAGAAGCGCCCATGAGAACCGGCTGAGTCGCGTTAAACTGAAGCGTTTGTATCATCGAATCTAAAGTTTCCATCGGAAGTCCGAGAATCTGATACGAAGTGATTTGAAATCCGAGAGCAAACCCTTCTTGAACGATTTGAAGATACTTTTCGACGGTATGAGGTCTTTTTGTGGTCTCACGAACCAATTTATCCGAACTCACCAACGCAAGATTTAGATTTGTAAATCCGGCCTCTTTCATCAAAACGAGAAGTTCCGAATCCAAGCTGATGTAAGAAATGCCGTTCATAGCGACAAACTGAACGTCTTTTTTAGGAAAAGATCGGATGAGTTCCTCACAGAGTTGTTTCATTTCCGGGCGAAAGAACGTTAGGTTATCATCTTCAAAATCGAACACTCTATAACCGAGTTGATACGATTCTTTGATTTCATTTAACACACCCTCGACTGTGTTTCTTCTGTATTTGGTCCCAAATGTGGTATGGACCGAACAAAAACTACAACGATGAGGACAACTTCTGGAAGTGATAATAAACCGCATCGGTTTTCCTTCGAACAGATAGTGTTCTTTGGAAAGAGAAGATAGATCCGGAGGAGGAAGTTCCTTGAGCGAAAAATTTTCACCGATCGGATTGAGATGCAGTTTTCCATTTTCCTTCCATCCGAGAGAAGCAACGGAGGAATATTTTTTTTCATTTTGAAATTCTCTCAAGAATTCATAGATAGGTTTTTCACCTTCGCCTCGAATGATAAAGTCCACGTTTTTATGAGAGAGCATGAGTTCGGGACAAGCGGAAACGTGCGAACCTCCCATCAAAATCGGAACGTCTAAAACTTCTTTGATTGCGTCCGCCGTTTTGAGCGCCTCTCTGTAGTAAGGTGAAAATAAAGAAGAAATTCCGATCAGATCCGGATTGAGGGATTGGACTTCTTTTGCAATGTCTTCGTAAGAAGCTCCGAAATGAAAATATTCAAAGAAAGTCGAAAACGGACTTTTATCGGGAACAGGATAATATTCTTTTAGATATTTGAGTTCATGAGGAACAGGAAGTGTTCTTCTGCCTGCGAGTTTATTCCCAATACCTTTGTGAAAATCTCGGATGATCACTTCCACTTCCGGCAGATACTTTTGAACGGCTCCTTTGAGATAACAAAGACCGATCGGTTGTAAGCGAATATCGGTATCGTAAAAGTCTTCAACGGGAGGTTGAATGAGTAAGAGCCTCATGACTACCAAAGAAACCGAATCCGATAAGGGATCAAGCGACTTCATTTTAAATTCTAAGTTTGAAATCGAATTTTATCCATTGACCGATCTAGTTTTGCGGGTTATACTGCGCGGGCAATGAAAGGAGAAGCGAAGATGCCTTACAAACCCACACAGCCGGGTATGGACTTAAGTAAACTTTTGGTTCGAATCGCAAAAGACACATCGGTTGGAACGCTTGAAAGTGTTCGTTCGATTTTAACGGAGTCTTTTGACTGGTCTTCGAAACAACTTTCTCAACTTTCAGATGTTCCTTTGATTCAGAACACGAGTCTTTCCGAATTCCTTTCCAAATCGGGTGAGTCCTTACGAAACGCAGGTACAAAAACGGAACAAGGCCTTACCCAGGCTCTCACTTCCACGGCAAACGCAATGCATCAAGCGTTAGACGCCTTAGAGATGGCCGATGTGGTGGTCAAAAAAACTCTTTTTGAAAACATTCCCGTCTCGAGTATCGTTGGCGAATCCTTTGCCGATCTTGTAACTACTTCTCATATCCAAGCTTCGTTTCGATTGAATGGCAAGGACGTGAGTTTTCAAGAGATCTTGAAAGATTGGAGAGAATCTAAACTTCCTCGCTTGATATTATGCGTGCCCGGGCTTTTTTGCGACGAAGGACTGTGGAATGCAAAAGGAGAAGTTCCGTTATCGGAAACAATGAAAGAATCCGGATATTATCCGATTTATATCCGTTTTAATCCCGGTGTTCATCTTTCCATAAACGCAAAGTCTATGTTAGGTCTTGTGGAGAATCTTTTAAATTCCCCGGAGGTCAAAGATATCACATTAGACGTCATCTCTTATAGTCAAGGCGGTTTGATTTTAAGAAGCGCACTCCATCAGGCGAAACAGAAAAGTTCCGATTTCTCCAAAAAAATTCGTCATGCACTGATCATCAATTCTCCGGATGGAGGATCTTATATCGAAAAGATCGGATTTTGGCTTGGTCTCGGTGCGGAATCCTTGCCGATTTTGCCCGTGAGCATGATCGGGTTTATAGGAAATCAAAGAAGCGACGCGATCAAGGATCTTTCTCACGGGATCATTCGAGAAGAGGATTGGGTTCAAAACAATCAGATTCAGAGATATGTTAAAGATTCTTACTTCGGAGAATTGGACGATATCGATGCGACTCAGATCTATAGTCTTGTGACCAAGGAAGAATCGAAATGGTCCTCTTGGATCGGAGACGGAATCGTGGAAAAACCGAGTCTTACTTTGTTAAGCGACAGGGTCTATCGTAAAAAGTCGAATCCGGAAACCCGAGTCCATTGTCTCCTGGAAACGTCTCACTATCAAGTGATCACACATCCGCAAACCAAAAAAATTCTCAAAGAAGTTTTAAAAAAACGTTGAGAATCGGATTCTAATATTTTAATTTTGATCAGTTAAAAAATAAAAAATCGAGATCGAACAAAATGAATTTTCTATACTCTCAGTGTAGAATTAAAAATATGTCTTACAGATTGTATCATACTCTTTTGCTGCGTTCTCCTTGCGGAATAGCGAAAAAGAAATATTTCAACAAAAGAATTAGGGTAAACAGATGAGTCAAGAAATCGTCTCGAAAAATGAAATGTCAATTGTGGGAATTTCCGAAATTACAAAAAATCAGGATGAGATGTCCGGTCAGGGAAAGATCGGAGGACTTTGGCAAAGATTTTTCTCAGAAGGAATTATGGAAAAAATTCCGAACAAAAAACAACCGGTGAACATCATTGCGGTTTATACGGATTACGAATCCGATGAAACCGGAACGTATCGAATTTTAATCGGAGTAGAAGTGGAAGATTCGAAAACGATTCCTTCCGGAATGATTTTAAAAACGATCCCAAAAGGAAGTTATTCCAAGATTACTACCGAACATGGACCTATCACTTCGATTGTAATCGCGGCTTGGCAAAAAATTTGGAATGAGCCGGAATTGAAAGCCAAACGAGCGTTTCAAGCGGATTATGAACTCTATGACGAAAGATCCTCCAATCCGGAATCCGCTCAAATCGATATCTTTATCGGAGTAAAGTAAATTTTTAGTTTTAGCCGGACTTGAAGTCCGGCATCTCAAATATCACGGTAAAATCCAGTTCAAAAAAGAAATGTCTTAAAAAAATTCTAAAATTTATCCCTTTGGACAAATTTGAGAATTCGATTTTTAGAATATTCTAAATTTTACGATTTTCTTTGTCGAATTTTTGGGCTTGATTCGATTGTTTTGGAAGCGGGAAAACTTTTCTTAAGCAAAAGGCTCTTCTAATAAAATCGGCTTTCTTAAAATCACACGTAAAAACAAGTAGCTCAACAATCCCATCGGTCCGAATAAAAAAGTCGCGATCTGACAAGGAATTACAAACCAGCGAGAGATTCCTAACTTTTCAGAGTTTGCGCTTTCCCAGGTTCCGATAAACAAATCGAACGAGAGATAGTGGATCCAACCCGCCACCAAAACCGTTGGATTCTGAAATAAAAGAGTCACTCCTTCCAGGGAATTGAAATTGCCCTGTGTTTTTCCAAAACTAAATATAAATAAAATAGAATACAATCCTCCGAAAAGAAGAGTTCCTAAAACTCCGGTGGTGATCAGTCTTGTGTATTTCCATTTGGGAAACGCGATGAGAAGAATCCAGCCCGCTAAGGCTAAATTGTTTACTATTTTGAAAATCAGGGAAAGTTCCACATTATACTCCTTTTATTTCTGTTTTTAAAGATTTCTTAGAAAAAAACGGGACGGCGAGGCCGCCGATCATTCCGATTCCACAGATCAAAAAACCGATCTGTATCATAAAGGAAGGATTGAACAGACTTTCTCCGTTTAAGGCTTGCGCCGTTAGAACGAGAATCAATCCGGTAAAAAAAATCGAAAAGTTTCTGATCGCGGATACTACGGCGGATTCTTTCCAGGCAAAGCCGCCGAGGATAAGGGCGAGTGACGGAATCAACTGCATCGCGTGCATTCCGATAAAGTGCGGGATTCTCATGTCACCCGCAACCGTGCTCCAACCTAGGATCGGAAGTCCGGGACCTCCGTCTTGAGCTCCGAAAGTATGCCCTCCGTTTGTCTCGAGGATTCCGATCTTCATCGCTTCGATTTGTTCCGGTCTTGGCACCGTCATAAAAAAACCGAGTACCATTCCTAACCCCGCGATTCCCATTCCCCAGCGGAGTGATTCTAGCAAAGTTTTATTTTCCGGTTTTTGAAAAATTAAAAATGTCGCAAGAATCATATGAGAAATCCATAATGCAGATATGCTTGCTCCCATAATGCTAAAAATCATTCCGTTTAAAGGTGTTGTAACGTTGAAATGACTTGGAATTCCGCGATATGCTTGGGAGAAAATGGCTACGTTTTCGATCACCAACATAATCGTGATGACCCAGGAAAGAATTCGAATTGTTTTTTCCCTGCCTCGAATGAATTGAAGGATCCAAATCAAAGTGAACGAATAGATGGAAATTGAAACTGCAAACTTGATCGGCTTGAGCCAAACCAGTGCTCCGGTTACGGACCTCTGATCTAAAAAAAGAGCCGGAAAAAGAATCAACAAACAGAAAAGGTTGATCGTTCCGTTCCAAAAAAGAGCGGAATTGGTCTTTCTAAACCGAAGCAAAGTTTTTAGAATTTTCATAAATCCTCATAGAAAGGGTCTTGACCCTTTTAAAATATATGTTATCAGTGTATACATTGATTGTTGGCTTTGTCAACATAAAAAAGTAGTCACCGACAACATTTTATGAAAAAAAATATTATTCCCAAAAAGAAATTTTTTAAAAAACAAATTTCCGAATCTTATCATCATGGGGACCTCAAAAAAGCGATCATTTTAAAATCCGAAGAGATCCTGGAACAAAAGGGAATCGAAGGTTTGAGTCTTCGAGACATCGCTTCGGATCTTGGAGTCAGTCACGCGGCCCCATACAGACACTTTCCGAGAAAAGCAGATTTGCTGTTTACTCTTGCAATTCGAGGTTTTTCCGATCTCGCGGATGAGATGCGTCTTGCTTGGGAAAGCAGCGAGGAGCCCGTGGAAAGGCTCCGATCTTCCGGGATCCGTTATGTGCAATTGGCATTAAAACATCCGAGAAGAACCGAACTCATGTTTGGCGGAACGCTCGCTTGCGAATCCGATGCGCCGAAGGAATTGGAAACGATCGGTAAGGAAGCGTTTATGGGGCTCTATCGAATTTTGGAAGACGGCCAAAAAAAAGGAATTTTTCGCGAAGGGGATCCGTCCGGACTTTCCTTTACCGTTTGGAGTCTTGTGCACGGTTTTGCGGTACTTACAAATGGAAAACAAATCCCTCCTCATATTCTACAGGAAAGGGGTTTGACGACGATTATGGATTCTACTTTGGTTTCGATCATGCACGGTGTTGTCCGATAAGATTGAAAGCGATCGGTTTTATGAAACGGGACACTCTAATCGTGGTTTCGTTTTTATTTCATCATCGAGCGACCTGCAACACGACCCTGTTTTGCGATTCATAAAGAGCAAAACATTGAGTTTCCCGGGAGTGTTGCAGGTCGTTGCACAGGAGAGTGAGATGTTGAGTTGCCTTTGGGACAGGTTTTTATATGGAAGGGAAAAATAAAAAATGAATATTAGAGAAGTTGAAATTAATGATTTACAGGAGATGTCAAAGCTTTTTGACGAGTATCGCCAATTCTACAAACAAAAATCGGATCTATCCGGAGCCTCAAAATTTTTAGAGGAAAGAATTCGGAACAAGGAATCCAAAATTTTTATCGTTTTGGAAGATCAGCTTTATCTCGGATTTACACAATTGTATCCGGTGTTTACTTCTGTTTCTATGAAACGGGCTTGGATCTTAAATGATCTTTACGTTCGCCCCGAGCATAGAAAAAAGGGAGCAGCAAAAGCATTGATCGATCGAAGTGTGTCATTAGCGAGAAGCGACGGATCCAAATATCTCGAACTATCGACGGCAACGGACAATACAAACGCGCAGAAACTCTACGAATCTTATGGCTTTGTAAAAGACGAAGAATACTTTCATTATTCTCTGAACGTCTGAAATTGGAAAGGAGAAACAAAATTTATGGACCGCTTGATCTCCGATTTTCAAATCGGCAAAAACACTTTCAAATCCTGTCCTCGTTGTGGAAAGATGTTTGAATGTGGAGCCAAATCCGATATTCCCTGTGTTTGTTTTTCATTGACTCTCTCCTTTTCTTTAAAAAAAGAACTCAAAAAAAAATATCAAGACTGTCTTTGTGTTTCTTGTTTGACGGAGCTAAACAAAGCACATTCATAAAATTGAATGTATTGTTGATTTTTTTTTTGGGCGTGTCTCTCGCCGATCTTTTCCGAAGAAAAAAATGGTTTTTACAGCGGCTTCGAGTCGCGTGCCTACGGGCTCGCGGATTCCCGCTCGTCATCTTCGATGACGCTGACGCGCCCTACAGCCCGCTCACGCGGTTTTGACTTACAACTCGTCCCAAACTTTTTTTACTTTATCAAAAAGATTTTGTGAGATAAATTCTTTTTATTTGAGGGAGTAGTTCCGACTAAGGCTTATACACGCCGAACTTGAATTGAAATCTTTTTTTGATAAGGTAAAGGTAGGAGATCCTACTTTTAAGCAAAATCGGGTCCGGGGAGTTCCCACAAAAAGATTCCCCGGAGAGGGGGTGAGCGGAGACCTTGGCTCCGCTCAGGGGGAAACCTCCCCCACCGATTTAAACGGAGATTGAAATCAATTGTAATATGCCGAATTCGCCTTTTACTAGGAAATATGTAATTCTGATTTTATCTGTGTGAAACCGATCGGCCAAAATTCGAAAGTTTTTTTGATTTTGAATGTCGAACAATCGGCTAAAAAAACAGGATCCCAGGGTAAAAAGAAAGGTCCAACCAACATCCGTAATGGATGAATTTCGCGTTTACTAAATCTAACGAGGTTTTTTTTGCTTTCCGAAGTATCGATACGAAATCCGATTTTTTCCTGGATGATGATGTTTGCGATCATTCTTTTCGGATCGATCGGGTTTTCAAGAATGGGTCTTTCCCAGATGCCCGACGTGGACTTTCCCGTTGTAAACATATCTCTGAGTCTTGCGGGAGCCAATGCGCAGGTGATGGAGACGGATGTGGTGGATCCGATCGAGGAAGTTCTCATGTCCGTGGAAGGAGTAACCGAAGTTCGATCGATTTCATCGGATAATTCCGCAACCTTGACCGTAGAATTAGAACTGACCAGGGACGTGGATGTCGCGGTTCAGGAGATTCAAACCAAACTCGCACAGGTCTCCAATAAACTTCCCGACGAGTTGGATCCGGCGGTGATCACAAAATCCAATCCAGATGATACACCGATCATTTGGGTTTCCTTAACCGCAGTCGATAAAACGGAACAGGAAAAGATGCTCTTTGTAAAAGATTTTCTGAAGGATAAATTTCAGAAAATAGCCGGAGTGGGCGAGATCATACTCGGCGGTTATGTGGATCGCACGATCAACGTTTATCTAGATCCTGACAAACTTTCCAGAAACGAAATCGCCGTGGACGATATCGTCAACACTCTCAAAGAACAAAACTTAGAAGTTCCTTCCGGGCGATTGGAAAATAAAACGAATGAGATCAGTCTTCGTGCGGTGGGTGAAGTTCCAACAGTAGAACAGTTTGGAAATATCTATTTGAATTCGAGAAGCGGATCACCCTTATTCAGATCGATCCGATTGAAAGACATTGCGGTTGTCGAAGACGGTTTGGGAGAGATCCGGAGAATTTCCCGTTTTAACGGGATTTCCGCCGTCGGAATCGGGATCAAAAAGTTAAAAGGGGCCAATGCGGTTCAAGTCGGGGATCTCGTCAAAGCAAAAGTTCGGGAATTAAAACCAAGACTACCAAAGGGATACGATCTCACAATCTCAAACGATAACACGGGTTATATCCGAGACAGTGTCAATGAGTTGGAATTCACCCTTATTTTTTCAGCAATTCTTACCGGTTTTGTGTGCAGACTTTTTTTAGGAAATTGGAAAAGCACTGGAAACGTTCTTTTGGCCATTCCAACATCCGTGATAGGAACGTTTTTGTTTTTATACTTTGCGGGATTTACGATCAACACGTTTACGATGCTCGGCCTATCCCTCGCAACCGGGATCGTAGTCGACGACGCGATCATGGTCTTGGAAAATATTACGCGTCATCGCGAGATGGGAAAGTCTTGGTTTGCAGCTTCTTTGGAGGGCGCTTCCGAAATTCGGTTTGCCGCCTTAGCGGCCACGTTAGCCGTCGTTGCGATTTTTCTTCCGGTTGCGTTTATGAAGGGTATCATAGGAAGATATTTTTTGGAATTTGGTGTCACGATTTCGATAGCAGTTTTGCTTTCGCTTTTTGAGGCCCTGAGTTTTACACCGATGAGATCTTCGTTGTATGGCGAGGATCAAAAATTAAAAAACGGAAAACGTTCCCGTTTCGATATCTTTTCCCAAAGTGCGAAGGACAAGTGGAATTCTTGGATCGAAAGAATTTCGATTTTTAAAAAATCGGATCCGTATATCGAGCGTTTTCTGGATTATAGCACGACCTTGTACGCACGATCCATCGATTTCGTATTAAAACATCCTAAATTCATCCTATTCGGTTCCACTGCGTTATTCGTTTGTTCTCTAGGATTTTTCTTTTTATTAAAGAAAGAATTCATTCCGCCGCAAGACATGGGGCGTTTTGTCATCCGTGTTCGTTTGCCTCTCGGTTCTTCGCTTTATAGAACAGACGAGTCTATGAAAAAGTTGGAACAATATCTTCTCACACGAAAAGAGATCGAGAAGTATATGTCCAACGTGGGAGGTTTTGGCGGAACCGAATCCAATACAGGAATGTTTTTTGTCACCATGAAAGAGATGGGTCGTAGACCGAAAAATCCGAAAACGGGAAGAGAGATGACTCAATTCGCACTTTTCGGAATTTTGAGAAAGGATCTGAAAGAACTCCTTCCCGAGGCTACGATTTCGGTCCAGGATTTGTCTCAACGGGGATTTTCGGCGGGTCGGGGATATCCCGTGGAACTCGTGTTAACCGGTCCGGATTGGCAAAAACTTTCCTCACTTTCGGTTCGGATCTTGGAGAAACTAAAGGAAAGTAAGGTTGTAATTGACGTTGATACGGATTACGTCGCCGGTCAAAAAGAGCTCCGTCTTGTGACTAATCGGGAAGCCGCCGCGCTTCGGGGAGTCAGCATGGCCAATGTCGGAAATACGGTCGGAACTTTGATGGGAGGAAAAATCGTAAGTCGTTTTACCGAGAACGGTAGAAGTTATGACGTTCGAGTCAAGATTCAAAAAGACAAAGGTGAAACCGCGGCGATCATTCCGAATATCAGCGTTCGAAACACGTTCGGAGAATTTGTAAAACTGAAAGATGTGTTGAGCATACAAGATAAGGAAGCGCTCAAAACGATCACCCGGATCAACCGGGAAAGAGCGATCCGTGTTTTTGGAAACCCGGCTCCGGAACTCGGACAAAATCTTTCTACTGAAAAGGCGCTTGAGATTGCACGGGAAATTCTACCGGACGGATATTCGGTCGCAGTTACCGGATCCGCAAAAACGGCAAAGGAATCCGGAAGCAGTCTTACTTTCGCTATGATTTTCGGAATTTTACTTTCGTATATGATATTGGCAAGTCAGTTTAACAGTTTAAAACAGCCGCTTTATATACTTTTGGCGATGCCTTTTAGTTTTACCGGTGCGTTAGTCGCTCTTTATCTTTTCGGACAATCCTTCAATATGTATAGTTTTATCGGACTCATTCTTCTTTTGGGTTTGGTAAAAAAGAATTCGATTTTACTTGTGGAGTTTGTAAATCATATCAGATCGGAAGGAAAGGATATCGCCGCGGCGATTAGGGAGGGATGTCCCATTCGTTTGAGACCGGTGCTTATGACTTCGTTTAGTTCTATCGCCGCGGCGATTCCACCCGCATTGGCGCTCGGTCCCGGAGCGGAGACTCGAATTCCGATGGCGGTTACCATTTTGGGGGGAATGATTCTTTCAACATTGATCACTCTTTTGGTTGTTCCGGCGGCTTATTATCTTGGTGAAAAGGAAAGAACTGAACAGAAAGACGAAAAAGCGACGTTTGTTTTTCCGGATCCGATTTTGAAGAGTAAGAAAACAAAAAAATGAATCGGATAAGAATTACAAAAGGAGAATGTACTAAAAACTACCGCTTACTTCTGGATTTGTTGTTTGCTCGGATTTTTGGAAAATTTTTCGCTTTTTTGATTCGCTTAAATCGGCAGTCGAATGCTTATCGATCGATGGCTGTTTTAAAGATATATTCAAAAATTTTAAAATATAAAGATTTTTCTTTAATCAATTTTTACGAGCAAATCGTATCGAAGAAAAAATGGATTCTGGCTTCCATTCTTCTTTTATTTCAATTTGGATGTACCGATGATTCCGCGATTCGTACGAATGACGGAATTATAGAGCCGCGTCTGGAGGAAGTCACCGGAGTTACGACCGAAAGGATCCGTAAGATATCTCCGGAGCAGGAACTTACCATTGAAGAATTGTATGCATATGCAGTGGAAAGAACGGAAAGGATTGCGCTCAAAGAAGAGGCGATTCAGCAGGCGGATTCCCAGAAGGCGGCGGCCTTTGCTTCTTTCTTTCCTTCTTTGTCTTTGGTTTATAATAAATTCTACAGAATGCCCGGGCCCAATTCTCATTTTAATCCGTATTATACGGATCCGAGTCCGTATTCATCCGGCAGTAGTCTGCCTCCGACGGTCGGACCGGGAACCAGGCTTTTGCTGACGATACCGATTTTGAATGGGATCAGTCAATACACGACTTATAAGTCGGCGGGTGCCCTAACAAAAGTGAGGATGAACGAGGCTCGATTCGAATCCGGAAGGTTGTATCTTGAAGTTGCACAAGCATATTATAATGTTCTACAGTTAAAAGAGGTCATTCTTTTGGAGGAAAAAAAGACGGATCTGGTCCGGAAAACGATTCAGGAAAGAAAAAGACTCTATTTTTTGGGAAGAATTACTCGAGGAGATTTGAGTAGTGCCGAGGCTGATTTTTCTAGATCCGAAGCGGGTTTAGAAGATTTTAGATACCAGTTAAAACAAAGTGAAATGGTTCTGGAAAGTCTGGTCGGGGCTGGAGAGGGCGGATTACGATTGGCGATTCCAAAGGAAGTGATTACAATTCCTCAGAGATTGCTTCCGGAAGAAAAAATCGCCAAACGATACGATATCATAGCCGCTCAAGAAAATTTAAAAATGGCGGAACTCAATCTCAAAAAGGCTTGGGGAGGACATTTACCTTCCGTGACCTTGAACAATTATTATACGATTCCGGAACACAATACGACTCCTAATAAAGATATTACTATGCAGCTTTCCATCAATGTTCCTTTGTTGTCCGCGGGTACGATTACCGCCGGTGTCAAACAAGCGGAATCCGGAGTGAGACAGGCGGAATTGCAATTGTCTCAAGCAAAACGGATCGCATCGGATGAAATCCGAAAATCATATGAAAGTGCTCTCAATTCCGCCCGATTGTTGGTTTTATATTCGAAAGCTAGAAATTCCGCAGAATCGAATTTGAGTAGTCAAAGAAGAGGTTTCAGTTTTAAATCCACATCCCGTTTGGAATTATTAGTATCCGAAACTTCTTTTTTGGATTCCGAAATTTCATATCGAAAAGCGTATTATCAACATTCTTTGAATACGATTTGGTATAGCGTAGCGACCGGAGAACTTCCAAAACTAAAAAAATCAAAAGAAGGAGATCAAAGCGGGGGGTAGGTGCGTTGTACGCTTGACATATCCTCTCAATGGTTTTAACTATTGGGCATAGATAAAGAGGTAAGAATCCCAATGATCATCAGTAATTACTTTCAGGACAACGAAGATCTCAAACTCGTATTCAACGAGTTGATAGACTGGGATGAAATTGTCCACGCGTTTGAACATAATTTTGAAGACGCAGAAGCCTATAAAAAAACAGGCAATGAACGTTTGGCATACGCACCCGCCAATGTGCAGGAAGCGAAAGAATACTATCAATCCGTATTAGAGTCCTTAGGCGAAATCATGGGCGAATTTGTGGCTCCCCGTAGTAAGGAAATGGATCAGATCGGATTGAAGTATGAAAACGGAAAAGTAACATTTCCAAAAGCTCAGGAGGAATGTTACAACACCCTGAGAGACGCCGGATTGATGCCGATTTCCATCAGTAGAAAATACGGCGGAATGGGATTGCCGGCATCGGTTCAGTCCTTTCTTTGCGAAATTGCCGCCAGAGCCGACGCTGCGTTTTGTCTTGCCTATGGAAATATCAATATTGTAGAAATCATGGAACGATACGCGTCCGATGAAATGTGCGAGAAGTGGATTCCTGAAATTGCGGCCGGAAAATACAGCGCGGCGATGGCGCTCACCGAACCCAATTATGGATCCGATCTTCCGAACGTGCAGACAAGAGCCGAACAAGGCGCGGACGGAGTTTGGAGAATCACAGGAGCAAAACGTTTTATCACTCACGCATGCGGATATGTGGACGCGCCTTCGGTCATTCTCACGTTAGCGAGAACAGGGTCTCCGGAAAGCGGGGCGAGGGGACTTTCTTTCTTTTTAGTAAAAGGAAGCGACGTGCATGTTGCAGGGGTGGAGCACAAGATGGGACTTCATTGTTCCCCTACTTGTGAGGTAGTATTCGAAAATTCTCCGGGGGAATTGATCGGTAAAACCGGATACGGGCTCGTAAAATATTCCATGGGAATGATGAATGCAGCGCGACTTACGATTGCAACTCAATCTTTGGGAATCGCTACCGCGGCTTATTATGAAGGAAAGAAATACGCTTCCGAAAGGATCCAATTCGGAAAACCGATCGAGCAGATTCCGGCCGTTAAGAAAATGTTGGATCGAATGGAGAGAGAAATTCTCGCGACCCGGGTTTTGATTGCGGAAACCGGAAAGGCGATCGACCTCTATCACTGGCCGAAAGAACATCTCGTCAAAGTGGAAGGCAAGACAGAAAAGGATGCAAATCAGAACGAGACCATTCGTCGCTGGGAAAAACTCGCTGATCTTTTTACGCCACTCAGCAAATACTACGCGTCCGAAGGATGTGTAGCAATTTCGTCTGACGCGTTACAGATTCACGGAGGAAGCGGATATACCGAAGACTACGATGTGGCTCGTATTTACAGAGATAGCAGGATTACAACAATTTATGAGGGGACCACGCAACTTCAAGTAGTTGCAGCGATCGGAGGAGTCGTATCCGGGATGTCGGCATCCGGGCAGCTTAGACAATACGCGGAAGGGGAATTGACGAAGTTTGTGGCATCCGATGATCTCAAAAAAATCTGGAGTGACTTGGATACGGCGGTGGTTTCTTACAAATCAATACAGGATGGAAACGTAAAGGATTCGCTTGCGTTTGAAGTTGTGGAAATCGCGGCGAGATTTATTTGCGGAATGTTATTAGAGCGATCCTTGAAAGTTCTCGGTGGAAAGGAACTCGAAAAAAGAAAGACAATTTCTCAGGCTTATAATGTGGACAGTCTTGCGATCGCAAATGCGAATCTGTTCAAATTGGAAAGGGCTTCGAAACAGGCTGTGCCTGCTTAAGATCGAATTGAAAATACCAGCCGAGATCCAGCTCACCGGCTCGGCCGGTATTTTGAAAAATGAAATTCCAATTCAAAAATAATATTGGAATGGAATTCATGAATATCCGAAACATTTCAACGTGTGGGGTATCTTTTTCTGTGGTATTTTGAACCTTTCAAAGAGAAATCCGAATCGATCAGTGTTACGGAAGATCTGGATGCAGATCTCTAATATCCCGTTGGAGATGGCGGCAAATGGAAAACCCTAAGATTAAATTCTTCTTAAAAAATCGAATTTTGAATCATCGTTTTGATTGGACATGGGTATCCCGGTTTTTAGGCATTTTTGTGATTCGTTGATTTTGGAATTTAAGAAGGATACCAATCGGTATATTCTAAAACGTAAAAAATTCCATCCGGTTCACATTGTAATCTCCGTATAACCTTGTTTTCCAGTAAATCGAGATGGAGAATATAACTGTAACACCTGTGAAACGTTGGACCTCCCTCATTCATCGTTCTCACAATAGAATCCCCGACCCCTAACTCTTCTAGCAAAAGAAGATAAGTAAACAAATAACAACGAGACACTCCATGGGTTTGTGCGAGAGTTCCTAAAAACGTCCAACTTCCAGTATTCAACCGGACATTCATACGTTTCATCATCATCTTTCCTGGGCTTGGCTGATACAAGGTTTTACCGGCCTTTTTCCCAAGACGCTTGGTTGCAGTGAGGTATTTTCCGTATTTTCGTAAAAGACTCGGAATTCTTTTTGGAAGCATTTTCGCCTGTTCGGGACTAAAACGCAGCAGCATTTTCTCCGGGATCAAAAGTGTCACCACTTCGGTGTGGCTTTCCTGTAACCTAGAGCGAATTTCATAATCCGTATTTAAGCTTAATATTCCCATATCGAATACGGTTCCCGCATCTTCTCGTGCATACTCAGAAATTCAAAAAAAATGAAAATTTATAAATTCTCGCACAAGAGTTAAGGAAATTTCCGAACAAAGAATGAATTTCGAAAGATAAAACGCAGTTAAAAAGAAAGGAGTTAAAAATGATTTTATCTAATCATGAAGCATCGATTCTCGCTTATGCGATCTCTGCCCCATAATTAGATTCGTATATTATTATTTTCTTAAGGTTTCTGTCGCGTTACCGCCGGCCCAGGTTCCCTCCAAAAGACGCCCGCCGTTCCTCACCTCATAGATTACAGGATCCACTTGACCCCAATCCACAGTGAGAGTATATCCGTCCAAAGTCCCCGTTCCTTGAAAACGCTGTCCTGCAACGGTCCAAGTAAACAAATATTCGCCGTTGGATGATGGGGTGATTGTGACCGATCCTCCGTAAGTGGAACCGTCGGGATTGGTTCCGGTAACCCTATATTTACCGCCGATCGAGGATGGGTTCACCTGGTCTATCTGACCGATCTGCGCGTTCACGGTAGAAATAAATCCGAATACCAGAACGGCGACCAAAAGTTTTGAAATCAATCGAGACATTTTGCTTCTCCTCCTAAAAGAGTGGAAGAAGTTTGTTTGGGTTTTTGGAAAAGTCAATAAATTATTTGATAACCCAAAGAAATCAAACTGGAAAATCGAAATAACAAAGTTAGGATCGAAATATTCGACCAAAATGAAAAGAGCGGGCGCCTCTTTCGCAAAATGATTTGATTTCGAAATAACTCTGTGAAAGATGCGAAAGACCAGGCTTGTTTCGCGCTTCGGCTTTCGCCTTCGGTCGTCTCTTCGAGACGACCGCTTCGCGCGCTCCACATCCTTGGCGCGCAAAGAGCAAAACAATCAAAAAAAAACTTCGGGAGAAACCAAGAAATGTTTGGAATGAATTATATACAATTCGACTCGATGACTCATGTAATTCTGTATAAAAACGGAAAAGTTTCCAAAGAAGGCAGGGGACTTTCATTTTTTTATTTCGCTCCCACGAGTTCGATTTCGGCGATTCCATTGGGAAGTAACGATTTACCGTTTATTTTTAACGAATCCACAAACGATTATCAGACCGTATCGATCCAGGGTCAGATTACCTATAAAATATCGAATCCGAGAGCTTTGTCCGAACTTTTGGATTTTACCGTGGACGCAAGAGGAACCTATAAAAAGAACGAAATCGAAAAACTCAATCAGAGAATCATCAACTACGCGCAGACTTCAACTTCTTCTTACATCCATGGAATCGGTTTGAAAGATTCGATTCGTTCTGCAAAGACGATTGAAACTCAGATTTTACAAGGACTTCAGAGTTCGACTGCGATTTCCACCTTGGGAATCGAAATTCTAAACGTAAACATACTCGCGATTCGCCCCAATCCGGAAATGGAAAGGGCTCTGGAAACCGAAACCAGAGAAAAATTGCAACAAGAAGCGGATCAGGCGATCTATGAACGAAGAAATTTTGCCGTCGAACAAGAGCGAAAGATCAAAGAAAGCGAACTGAACACTGAGATCGCGGTCGAGGAAAAGAAAAAACAGATCTCCGAAAAACAGATGGAAGCAAAAATTCTCGAGGCGGATAACAAAAGAAAACTCAGAGAAATGCAGGTTCAAGCGGACATTGCAGTGGAAGAGCAAAGAAAAAAATTCATCGATACAAAAACCCAAAATCAAAAAAAGGAAGCCGAGGCCCAAGGATTCGTGACCGAAACCACCCTCAAACCGTTTCGAGATATCGATTGGAGAACGTTAGTCGCCTTGAACAACAATCCCGATCCGAGATTCAACATCGCACTTGCCTTTAGACAACTTGCCGAAAACGCGGAAAAGATCGGAAATCTGAATATCAGTCCGGACCTGTTGGAAAATCTTCTCCAGGAGAAAAAAGATTCTAAAAAATGAGCGTAGAATATGCGATCATTGTAAAAAATAAAACCAGACTCGAGACTCTGATCGACCGTTTTAATACGAAACAGCAGGCTCGGTTTTATATAGAAAGACTCGGAGGTAGATTTGAAGAATATCAAATCGAACACGATATCTTTCACGAATCCTTGGATCTGGTTCAAAAAAGAATATCGAAGCTCGTCAAATACAAAATCGTAGAAAGAGTCTACGTATCTTCCTTTCTTTTTTCAGAAAAACATCTGATCGTAACGATCGGTCAGGATGGGCTTGTGGCAAATACAGCAAAGTATTCCAAGGGAGTGCCCATCGTAGCGATCAATCCGGACAAGGAAAGATATGACGGAGTTCTTCTTCCGTTTGATCGAGAGAATTTTATATCCGGAGTGGAAAACGTAATGAGTTCCCGTTATTCTTCCAAAACCGTTAGATTTGCGGAAGCAAAACTCAACGATGGGCAACGCCTGCTTGCGTTTAACGATCTGTTTATCGGTCCTTCAACGCATACTTCTGCTCGATATAAAATCTCCTACGATCAAAACACCGAGGAACAATCTTCAAGCGGAATCATCGTTTCTACGCCCGCCGGAAGTACCGGATGGTTGAGTTCTATATTCAATATGTCTTATGGAGTCGCGGGAATATTTGAAAAGGATCTAAAGCTCAAACGCCCCGCTCTCAAAGAAGACCAACTTTTATTTGCGGTCAGGGAACCTTTTCAGAGCGTGAGGACCCAGATCGGAATCATCGCGGGAGTTTTGGATCAAAAGTTTCCGTTAACCGTAGAATCTTTGATGCCTACCGGCGGAGTAATCTTCAGCGACGGAATCGAATCCGATTATCTCAAGTTCAACGCCGGTATGATTGCGACCATCGGAGTATCGCAGGAAAGTGCAAATTTGGTTTTGGCGTAATGATGTGAAAAACGAAAGAATGTGTTTCTCATTTAGATCAAAGAATTGATTGTATCGTAAAAGAGAATTTCTGCGCGGCAGGGATGCGAAGGGCACGTAGCAGTCGTCTCTTGGAGACGACCGAAGGCGTAGCCATATAACTTGTTCCGTAAGAAAAAGTTGTGCCGAAGCCCTTTCCCGGAACCAGCCCGGTCCTGCGTCATTTCGGAACTGTTTGTTTAGAGAAATCGTTTTGAGCAGGAGCCGCCCAAACAATTTACAGGAAGAAGTGGGTATCTTATGTAACGCTTTCCATTTTGGAAAGAATTTCTCGGATTTGATCTTCGCTTCCTTTCGGTGTGAGAATCAAAAGAACATCACCTTCTTCTAATTTTGTTTTTCCAGTTGGTACGATATGTCCGTCGCCCCTGTAGATCAATGTGATCAACGAATTTTCAGGAAAGTTCAAGGCGTATACGAACTTGCCCACCGACGCGGATCCATAGGGAACGATAAATTCGAGAAGGTTGGAATCGCTCTGTTCTCTGTTTTCAAATTCGAACGGATACGAAGCTCTTTGCTCCAAAGGCGCGTCGAGTCCCAACCATCTGACAACCTGCGGGACACTTGTTCCTTGAAAAAGTAAGGAGATCAATACGGTAAAAAATACAAGATGAAAGATCTTTTCCGATCCGTCCACTCCTTGGGCAAACGGAAACGTTGCAAGAATGATCGGCGCCGCCCCCCTGAGTCCGATCCAAGATACCAATAATTTTTCTCTAATATTGTATCCGGATCGAAATAAGGAAATGAATACCGCCGCGGGTCTTGCCACAAACAAGAGAAAAAGGGAAAATAAGATTCCCGTTCCAAATAAAGGCGGAATCTGACTCGGATATACAAGCAAGCCTAACGTAAGGAACATGATGATCTGCATCAACCATGCGATTCCGTCTAAGAATCTTACATTGCTTCGTTTGTGTACAAAGGATTGATTTCCGAGCACAACTCCTGCTATGTAAACGGCGAGAAACGGGTTTCCGCCGATGAGTTCGGTCGCGGAATAGACAAAAAGTACGGAAGCGGAAATCAAAACCGGATAGAGTCCTTCGTAATCCAATTTGATTCGATTCAATCCTTTGAAGATCAGATATCCGAAACCCAAACCCGCGGCGCTTCCGATGGAAAACTGCATCAAGATATGCAAGATCAAACTTGAGGTCTGTGGGGGATCGGGTCCGAGAAGGCTTAAAATACTTACGGTTAAAAGAACGGCTAACGGATCGTTGCTTCCCGATTCGAGTTCGAGCAGAGAAGTCAGCCCTTTTTTCATCCCGCTGTTTCTCGTTCTTAAAACGTTAAACACAGCCGCCGCGTCCGTAGAGGATACTACGGCTCCGAGCAAAAATCCGATGATCGGCGAAAAACCCAATACATAAACCGAAAACAATCCCATAGCCGCCCATGTGATCAATACTCCGAGGTTTCCGAGTAGGATTCCTTTCCAAAGGACAGGCTTGATCTTTTGCCATTCCGTTTCCAATCCGCCGGAAAAAAGAATGTAGGCGAGTGCGATCGAACCCACTTGTCTTGCGAGAAGAGGATTGTCAAAATCGATTCCCCCCGGTCCGTCCGTTCCGGCGGCCATTCCGATCATGAGAAAAAGAAGGAGTGAAGGAACTCCGAATTTGGAGGAGATTCGTAAAAGTCCGATACTGAGTATGATCAGACCGGATAAAATGAGAGTGCTAAATTCAAATTCCATTCAAGACCGATTGTATAAAAATTCCTTTTAATATTTGTAGAAGCAAAGCTGGATTTTGTTTTCTCATTCTTTTTTTAAGCGGATAGGATCAAAACGAGCCGAATCTTTTCTAAGATTTGCCGTTTAGACCCGAGATTTCTCGGTTTTAGAATCATTCCATTCCCTTTTTTCCAAAAAACGGGAAATGGTACAAGGAATTTTCTCCCTTCTTTTTTCTCTGAAAAATTGCTTGAGACCGGACCTTAAATTCTTCACTCAAGTAAAATCATGTATATCCCAAAGGCATTTGAAGAAACCGACGAAAACAAACTGATTTCTTTTATCCGAGAAAATCCTTTTGGCATTTTAGTTTCAGGATCGGATTCATCCCTGGAGGCAAGTCATCTCGTCTTTCATTCGGAGAAAAATTTATCGGGCACGTTATTTCTCTTTGGTCATTTTGCAAAAGCAAACGATCATTGGAAAAAAATCAAAGAACCGGTACTTGTGATTTTTCCGGGGTCTCACTGTTATGTTTCCCCTTCCTGGTATGGAGAATCCCGTTCCGTTCCCACTTGGAATTATACAGCGGTTCATGCGACCGGTGTTCTCACGTTTCTCGATGATCTTCAAACCAAGGAAAGAATGATCCAACTGGTATCGTCTTACGAACCCGATTCCGAATGGAGATTGGATTTTCAA
The DNA here is from genome assembly GCF_040833975.1 of Leptospira sp. WS92.C1. Taxonomy (NCBI): domain Bacteria; kingdom Pseudomonadati; phylum Spirochaetota; class Leptospiria; order Leptospirales; family Leptospiraceae; genus Leptospira; species Leptospira gorisiae. The sequence goes on along the minus strand of NZ_CP162130.1, from coordinate 3,715,522 downwards.
GATTCCTATTTTCAGAATCTGATCAAAGGAATTACGGCCTTTCAAATCGAAGTCACAAAGTTGGAGGGGAAATTCAAGCTCAGCCAAAATAAGTCCGTGGAGATGCAAACTCGTGTTGCAAACAAACTTGCAACGATGCCGGATGATGATTCCAAAACGATCGCTCGTTGGATGCGGGAGAATTTGGAGAAGAAAATTTTTGATTGAAGTCGAAATTCCGGCCAATCGGAGATTTTCCGTTAAGAATTTTATTTCAAAACTAAATGCAAAATTTGTAGGAGTGAAATTTGTTTTTGATCAAATCGAATCCCCGAAAAAATTTCCTGGAAACAGGAAATCAATTTCGTCTAAAATAAAGTCGCGCTACCATTCACTTTAAATACCAAACTGTCACAGTTTCGCTTTTTCAGACTCTAATTCAATAAATTAAAAATCCAAAGAGGTGTATATGAATTCGACTTATAAGCAAAAAAGCGGGGCAAATTCTGGTATCATAATCGAATGGGCGCCCTTCGAACTTTTAGAGGGAACAGAGGAGACTCTTCTGTTGGCGGCTTCGGCTGTACTTCAATCCGATTTTTTAGACAAACAGGAAGGGTTTATCAAACGAGAACTTTTAAAAGGAAACGGAAATCACTGGGTGGATATGGTATACTGGCAAAATCGGGAATCCGCGGAACGTGCGATGGAAAACGTTGCGTCGAGTCCGGCTTGTTTGGCGTATTTTAAACTGATGGCGGAAACCGACCATAACGATCTTCATGCAGATGTTTCCCATTTTATCAGTAAATGCGTTTATGGAACAAGTTGAAGATAAGAACCTGTTCCAAATGTAACTCAACACCTCGCTCTTGAACGCTGATCCTTAGAGAAGCGTTCATTGAGTTCTCCTGGATCGCTCGGGTAACTCAACACCTCGCTCTCTATGGATCGCTCGGTGGGTTTTGAGACGCGCTGTAAACGTGGGATCGATACAAATTCAAAAATTTCGATTCGAACGAATCTATAATATTGAAAAAATGGAATGTCGTTTAATAAAATGAATCCTTTTATAGAAGAAAAATACCCGCTTCCCGAAGAGCTTTCCATTTTGAATCTTGCAAAACAAGGAGATTCGAAGGCGATCGAAAAAATTCTCAAAGCTCATCAAGCTTTGATTTACAATGTCATTCTGAGAATGGTTTACGATCCGGATCAGGCGGCGGATATCACTCAGGATATTCTGATCAAAGTGATGCAAGAGCTACCTTCGTTTCGCGGAGAAAGTAGGCTCGGAACCTGGATCTATAGAATCGCGGTCAATCATGCGTTACGGATCAAAAAAACCGAAGCGGAAACCATGATCACCGATTTCACACAGTATGGAAAGGATTTGGATTCGATAGAAAATACGCGTTTTACTCAAAAAAAAGTGGAAGCGATCGAACGCAAATTGCTTATCGAAGAGGCTAAGATCGGTTGTATGATGGGAATGCTGCTTTGTTTAAATCGAGAGCAGAGAATCGTATTTATCTTAGGAGAAATTTTTTCGGTAAGTGATGCGATCGGAAGCGAACTTCTCAAGATATCGAGGGCTAATTTTAGAAAAAAACTTTCCAGAGCGCGGAAAGATCTCTACCAATTTATGAACGAGAAATGCGGATTGGTAAATAAAAAAAATCCGTGTAGATGTTCGCGTAAAACAAAAGGTTTTATCCGATTGGGAATCGTAAATCCGAAAGAATTAAAATTCTCGGAACGGTCGTTGGCAAATATCAAAACGTATGCTCCTAAAAAATCGGATGATTTCGACGAATATATCGAACCGAAGTATGCGGAGTTATACCGAAATCATAAATTTTTAATTCCTCCGAATTTGATAAAAAATATCCGCTCTATGTTTCAAGATCGAAAATTTCGAGAAATTTTTAATCTTTTACAGGAAGATGAGATCGATGGGGCCGATCCGAGATAGAAAATCAAAACTAAGTTCCTTTCTTTTTTGTATTCAAATCCCGGTTTTCAAAAAAGACATTTTTCTCAAATTGAGAACGAGGAAAATTACTTTGAATCTATCTTCTTCGGAGATTCGAACTCCCCTTGACTTGTTTTTATTTTAAAGTTCTGTTGGTAGAACGATCTATCTAGTTTTTCGGAGGGTGGAGAATGAAGATTTTCATCACAGGGGCGTCCGGTTTTGTCGGAGAAGCGGCGACTCGGATTCTTTCTAAAAATCATACCGTAAAGGCGATGTCCCGATCCGAAAAAACTGATTTGGTCATCCGCAATGCCGGGGGAGAACCCATCCGTTCCGAACTCAACGCGGTCCATCCCGATTTTTTAAAGGGAATCGACGTCGTCATTCATAGCGCCGCTTATGTGGAACAGTGGGGACCGTTTCAGGATTTTTGGAAGGTCAATGTGGAAGGAACAGCCCAACTTTTGGAAGCGTCCCGAAAGGCCGGTGTCAAACGATTTATTTTTATCGGAACCGAAGCTGCACTCTTTTATGGACAGCCGATGATTGATATCGACGAGTCGTATCCGTATCCGAAAAATTCTCCCTTTCCGTATTCTAAAACAAAGGCTGAGGCAGAGAGGCTTGTCTTAAAAGCGAATTCTCCGGAGATGCAGACGATCTCGATCCGTCCCCGTCTGATTTGGGGTCCCGGCGATAAGACGGTTCTCCCGGTTCTTTTAAAAATGATAAGCGAAGGGAATTTTTCCTGGATCGATCAAGGAAAGGCGCTCACCAACACGACTCATATCCAAAATCTCGTTCACGCGATCGAATTGGCTCTGACCAAAGGAAACGGCGGAAAGGCTTACTTTATCACGGACGGAGAAATATTCAAATTTCGTAATTTTCTTACTTCTCTTCTGCTAACTCAAAAAGTAACGGCTCCCGATCGTTCGGTTCCGGGTTGGCTCGCGAGATTTTTAGCGAGAATTTTGGAAGGAGTCTGGAAGTTGTTTAGAATCAAAAACGAACCTCCGTTGACTCGTTTTAGCGCAAACATCATGTCCAGAGATTGTACGATCAAAATCGACAACGCGAAAAAGGATCTTGGATACGATCCGATTCTTACGGTTCGTCAGGGACTTTCCGAAATGCCGGTTCTTTAGGATTACAACAAAAATCGAATCTTATATTCTCTGGGTGAAATGATTTCAATCGATTTATACGGAACCATTTTTAGTAAATCATTATCTCCTGTGATGATCATTTGTGATTTCGAATATTCTGTTATATGTAGAATGTGGTTGTCATCCGGATCGGAACAGGAAGTCGGCGGATCACCGGCCGGGTTCAGGATTTTAACCCCTTTTCGCAAATGATTTAAAATCTGGTTTATATCTTTAGAGGACATTTAAAATTTTATAGTACAAACCTCTTTCAACTCACGGAGGATCCAATCCGATAAGATAATTTCATGATTCAGCCAGACGTGATTAAAAACTTCAGCCGTATAACCTTGAAAGAGATAATTAGAAAGTAAGATGTCGGTATCTAATACGATCTTCAAGATATCCTCTTCCGATAAATATCCGGCTTTATCTGCATATTTTTTTACAATTTGTACGAAATCCTTGGTCTTCGTTCTATTGGGGAATGTGAGAAAATTTTGATTTCAAAAAAAATCGGTTTTGATAAAAAAATTCCAGGGATATTCCGATTCAAACGACTTCTTATTCGAGGAATCAAAAAGAACCTTGGCTTTATTGGAACAATTTTATCGCAGGGAAAGAAGAAAGATTCTCGCCTGGATCCGATACAGAGTCGCGGACCCGGAAGAGGCGGAAGATTTGCTTCAGGAATCTTTCGTATCTGCTCTCGGCGAAATGAACGCGGCCGGTGAGATCGAAAATATAATCGCTTATACATATTCTGTGTTACGGAATAAGATCAAGGATTGGTATCGGAAACGAAAATCCGAACAATATCGTCATTCTGTGTTAGGCGAAGAATTCAGCTTGGATTTGTTTCTTCCCGATACGGGTCCCAATCCGGAGAAGCAATTTTATCGATTTCTTCTTTTGGAGGAATTGGCCTTGGCGATCGAAGAACTTCCTTTGGAGCAAAAGTTCGCCTTTGTTCAAAATACTTTTGAAGGAAAGACCTTTCTGGAACTTTCCCAGGAAACCGGAATTCCGGAAGGAACGCTTTCCGCTCGTAAAACCTATGCAAAGGAATTTTTGAATCGAAGGCTTAAGGATTTAAAATTTTTATTTCTCGAAAATTTTTAGAGGAGAGTTCGATATGAAATTAGAACTGAAACATCGTAGTTGTAGAAGAGGTTTTTTTCTGGGTAAACTTTTATTTATACCGATCATCGTTTTCGGAATCGGCGCTTTGGTCTGGCAACTCTGGAACTGGCTTATGCCTGCGATCTTCGGATTGACAACCATTGATTATTGGCAGGCCTGCGGATTGCTGGTTCTTTCTCACTTGCTGATCAAACCGGGATTTGGATGGCATCGAGGTAGCCCGAGAAAAAGACACTGGAAACAAAGAGTGCTGAGAAGAATGGAAAAAAGAGAACACAAAACGCAGGAATGATATATTAAAGTGATAAGCGCATATTTTCGGTTTTTTCCGGAATGGATCGGAAATATGTCTTCTCAGTGTATCCTTAGGAATTTTAATTTTCCTCTCTTTTTACTTTACAATTTCTAAAACTCTCTTAAATCAGTTGGCATCTTTCACTCTTTTTCGCCTAACACACAACGCGAAAAACAGGAAATTTTTAGTCTCAGTTCAAGACCGTCGTTTTCCATGACCAATCTTAGAAATAAAATTCCCCAACCTCTTGCGCAAGAATTTATAAAAACCATTCGTCTTCTCGCCTTGTCCGGAAAAACAAATTTCAGAAAATTTTTGATCGATCCTTTGATGTTCGCGGGTTGGGAAAGAGAAAAGTCGCATTCCGCACAAACTTCAGGAAAGATCATCGACAAGATCCAATCTGATTCCGGCGATCCGGCTTATGTTCATACGATCGGACTTCATTGTAAACGTTTAGTATCTCACGCCTTGAGTGAAAATTTATCTGCAGTCGGGGATAGTTGTATTTTCTTTTTGGAAAAAATCCAAGAACAGGAAACGGTTGCCGAAAGTCGCGAGGCTGTCGAATTTTTTTCGATTATCGAAAAACCGATTGCGGAATTTCGAGAACTCAACCGCACCAAGAGTGAAAAACTTTTTGAGGATTCCATCAAAAACTTTTCTTCGGAAGAACTGAAAACCGTTTTAGAACCCGTCAAGTTGGATACACACAGACAAAAAGTATATTTGGATACGGAAGTTCATCGGTTGTATAATATGATTCTTACCGCGACAAAATCCAATGATATTCCAAAGTGTATAAAATTATTATCTTCTTATATTATAAAATTTAGCGATTCGGAGGATTATAATTTTCAGGAAGTGGAGAATTTGATCTCAGCTCTTGAAAAAAGAGATCCCGTTTTTAGGGAAAAATTGAGGGATTCTCTCGCGATCGAACTCTATTATCTGATTACAAAAGGAATTTTGGAAGGAAATCTTAAAAAAGCGATTCAAGGAATTCGAAAATACGCGCATATTTTCGAAGGAGACCCGAACGCTAAGTATTATTACGAAATCGACGGTTTAGAGCGAAAATTATACGGAATCATCCGCGAAAAAGATATGATGAAGGATATTAAAAAGGGAATTTAAAATGGCAGCATTCACGATTCAGGAAAAAAAAGAAGGGGATTTATTGGTTCTTCAAATTCACGGAGAAATCGACGCCAAAACCGCGCCCGAACTCAAATTGAAGTTGGAATCTTCGATCGGAAACGGGGCGACTCGAATCGTATGCGATCTTTCCGGAGTTTCCTATATCGCTTCCGCGGGAATCGGAGTTTTGAATTCCATTCTTAAATTCTTAAAGGAAAAATCGGGCGAGCTGGTTTTTTCAAACATCAAAAAAGAAGTCCGGGATACGATGGATCTTATGTATTTTACAAAAAAGATTCGTGTTTTTGAAACCGTAAAGGACGCGTTAGCCGGATTTTAAATCGAAGGATGGAGCCAAAAAAGGAAAAAACTCATACGTTTCCGAACGATCTTTCCGAACTTTCCAAGGTTCGGGAGGAGGTCCGAAATTTTTTGGGAGACGAATGTGGAGATTTATTAAGGGGAAGACTCGTATTTGCTTTGGACGAGGCTATCACAAACGTCATCGAACACGGATTTCCCGATCAGAATGTGTCTAACGTGGAGCTAAGGATGCGTAAGAACAAAAATACGTGGCACTTTACGATCACCGACGAAGGAATCCCGTTTGATCCTACTTTAAAAAAAAGTGATACTTGGAAGGAGCTTTTTGAGACGGGAGCCGACGGAGGTTTCGGTTTGAGATCACTTAAAAAAATCATGACTGTCCGTTACAGACGCCTGAAACGTCCCGCGCGTAATCGTCTCATCTTAATTCACTCCAGAAAAGAAAATGATTCCCAGTAAATTATTTCGAAAATTTCTTCCGGGTATTCGCGCTAAGTTATCCTTTTTTACCGCTGTTCTCGTCGTTTCCATGCTCGCGATTACATCCGTGATTTATTACAGTCAGCAACACGTCGCTCTCGAGGAAAAGATGAACTCGGAACTCAAGGCTCCTCTTGAATACGTAAACACAGCGGTTCTGGATCTTGAAAACCTGAGTCACAGTCTGATTTTAATCGAAGAGTTTAAAATTCGAGTCAAAGAAAAAAAACAAGAACTGAGCAAGTTTAAACGAAAAGTTCTCAAGAAAGAAGGCGGTCTTTTCGGAGCTCTCAAATCCATTGGAGTCTCAATAGGTTTGAAGGTGAAATACAATTACTATCATAAATCCGTGGATACCTATTTTACCCGTTATCTTTCCGAAAAAGAAATTCAGGAATTTGAAACCAAGGTGAAAGGAGAATTAAGAAAGGAAAACGGTGCTTCAATCGATTCTAAAGCGTATGACAATCTGATTTTTTTGGCCAAACAAACGGCGATCGCGAGGATCGGAGTCGAATCTTCTAAGTTGAGAATCGAAGAAATCGAAGAGGAGTTGAAAGTCTTGGAATCGGAAATAGCGGCTTCCGAGTCGAATTTTAAAAAGAAAAACATCCTCACTTTAGACAGAGATCGGCTTTTTAAGGAAAACAAAACTCTCAACAAGGATATTTCAGAATCGGAAAAAAAATCTGCGTTAGGAGAAATAGCTCTCACAAAAAATCTTCAGAACTTTTTCAGAGGAGCTTATAAGGATAAGATCAGTTCTTTGGGACTTTTGCCGGATAAGGTTCGGATTCTTGCGTATGACACTTCCGGAAAACAAACCTTGGACACCGGATTGTTATTCCCTCAATCCTTCGGAACTGGAAAAAAGCTGCTATCATTGAAGGAATTTGAGGAAAACCGTTCGAGTTTGTTCCGGAGTTCCGAAGGATTGGATACGATTCAAGAATACAAAAAACCCGAAAACTACGAAGTCGGCGGAAGACAATACGAGGTATCATACAGATCCGTTTTTAGAAATCCGAGTACCGCCGAGCGATCCAAAATTCTTGTTAAAGAAATTTCTGAAAGCATGGGGAGTTGGAGAGAATATTTAGAGGAAGACGGGAAATTTTCCGCAAAGCTCGGAGAACTTTCGCAAAAGCTCAAAACGAGAATCGGCGAACTTAGAAAAACGGGAAAAACAAAACCTTCCTACGATTCTGAATTCAGAAATTTATATTCGCAATATCGTAAAATTTTAAAAGCCAGAGAATCCAAGTTAGACGAACTCAATCCGTACAAAAAAGCTCAAAAAAAAAAGGAAGAGGAATGGGAATCGGAAAAGTCTTCGCTTACAAACCAATATAAAACCTTAAACGAAGAACTCCTGATCTGGCAGAAAAAAGAAGTGATGCCCGTTAAAAAGGATGAGAAAAAAATATCTTCCGAAGAAATTCAGGAAAATATACGTTTCTTGGAGGCAAAAGCGGAAGAAATCCGGGAATCTATAGAGAGGATGGACGCGAGCAAGGACGACTGGAGCAGTATCAATTTGTATCAAGCTCCGGAAGCGTTTGTGGCATTGAGAGAGGCCGCGTTAGACGAATTTGCGTTTCTTCCCTACAGATCCGATTCCAATACGATGAGACGTTATTGGAAAGACGAAGCCGAGAGAAAAATCACTCAAAAAAAATGGGCGCTCCTTCGAGAATGGATTTTTGCCGGAAATTCCGAAACGGAACTTCCAAATTCAAAATTACCGATTTTGGATTCCGGAATTTTAATCCGAAGTAGGAGCGAAGCGGAAGAATGGATGTGGGTATTGGATTCCACACCTTTGTTTGCGGACTTAAAAGAAGAAGAATCGAAAGGTCTTGCTTACGAGCTTCTGCGTAAAAATCATTTAGGATATAACATCATCGTCTTGGATCGCACCGAAGGGTTGCGAAAAATTCGACAAAACCGGGAAGAACTTTTGCGTTATACGGCATTGATAGGAGGATTTGCTATCCTGTTTGCATATATCCTAGCCTGGATCGTTGCAAGAAGAATCAAGGTCATCATCGATAAAACGGAAGAGGTGGGAAAGGGAAACTTAGACGTGGAATTTCCATACTCAGGTTATGACGAAATCGGAATTCTAAGCGAATCTCTCAATCAAATGACTCACGGTTTGAAGGATAGAGAAGAGATGAAAGGGGAACTTCTTGCCGCGGAAGAAATTCAAAAACGTCTGCTTCCGGATAAACTTCCGAGTAATTTGGGTGATTCCGTTGAGTTCGGAGCTTTTTACAAAGCGATGGCCGGAGTTGGTGGAGACTATTATGATTTTATCGAACTCGGTAAAAACGAAGTCGCGCTTTGTGTAGGGGACGTTTCCAATCATGGAGTTGGTCCGGCGATTGTCATGTCTTTGTTTCGTGCTCAGGTAAGATCCATTCTCCGCAAAGGAGAAAGGGATCTTCGAAAAATTCTTCTCGAACTCAACGAATATCTTTATTCCGATACTCCGGATCATATCTTTGTTACGTTTTTTATTGCGATCTACGATCATAACACCGCAAAGATGAGATACATTTCTGCGGGACACGTAAAACCGTTGTTATACGATTCATCCGAAAAAAAATTGAGAGAACTTCCGGGAGGAGGATTGCCGATCGGAATGGATGAAAACTCTTTTTTTGAAACCACGATAGAAGCTAAATCCTTTCAGATGGATCCGGGCGACTTGTTCTTTCAATATACCGACGGTCTTGACGAAGCCAGAAATTCTCAGGGAACGATGTATGGAAAAGAGCGTTTGTATAAGATATTGGTTACCAACGCGGATCAAAGTCCGGATCACGTGATTCGATCCATCGTAAACGATTTGGATGATTACACCGGAAAAAGTATCGGAAGCGCCGGATTTTCGGAACTCTCGGACGATATCGCGATGATCTCTATAAAACGAAAAAAGCAATCGTGATTTATAAGATTCTGTCCCAAAACTGGGACAGAATCTTGCAGCTTGATCTTTCTGGCAAAGTAAACTGGGGTTTTGGGATACACTGTAAATGTTTAAAGTATTTCCCGGTTGGAAATTCCGTTTTTTCTGGATTTTAAAAATCGTAACGGAAATTTGTTGTAAAAGATAAGAACCTGCTCCAAAATTAGGATAGGCTCTTGCAGCTTGATCTTTCTGATAAAGTAAAATAAGGCTTTGGGACGCGCTGTAAATATTCGATTAGGATTTCGTTTTAAGGAAATGGAAATACGGATGAAAAATCACACATACTTTCTAATCTTAATATTCTTGTTTTGTTCTTTGCCGAGCTTTGCCTCGGAAGTTTTGAAAAAAGAAATTACATTTATCGCAATTCATCCGATGAAAGAGGTTCACGGAATCTGTAAGGAAGTTTTAATCGATTCGCCAAAGATTGCTGTAGTCGGAATCGGATACAAACTCAGTTCCCCTTTTCAAATCAAAATTCCGATTTTAAAATTGAATTCCGGAGACGAAGATCGGGATTCCCATATTCAGGAGATTTTAGGATATCCTGAAACTCCGGATATGATTGCGGTTATCGAATCCGTTTCTCCAACCGGAGATACGTATCTTATTCAGGGAAAATTGAGGATTCGCGGACTGACTCAAGCATTTCATTCCTCGGCAAAGATCGAGCCCAAGGCACCGGGACAAATCCGAGTTTTTGGAAAAGTGAATATTAAGTTTAGCGATTTCAAATTGGAAAAACCCTCGATCCTTTTTTTAAAAGCAAAGGATGAAATCGAAATCGGATACGATTTTTTGATCAAAATATAGGATTCGTAAAACGGAAACGTTAGAGGAAATCGATCGGCTAAATTCTAATCTGTCTTATAAAAGATCTGACAAAAACACTTGGAGATATCCGAAATCGGATTCACGAATTATTTCTTGACAAAGGATTGGATTCGGAATCAATACAAATCGATCGTTTTCAATCGTATAGGAGTGTTCGAGTTCATGTCTTCTTTGATCATTACCCTCGTTTTATTTTATGTCTTCGGTATGTATCTGATCCATTATGTGGTTACAAAAAAAGAAATATGATTTTAGGTCACTACGCATCCGCTCTTCTTCCTTATAGCAAATTTAAGAAATATCCGTTTTGGATTTTACTGCTTTGTGCGAACGTTCCGGAATTTTTTTGGCTTCTTCTTGCGTTTCTCGGAATAGAACCCGTTTTCCCTTCATCTTTGTTCGATGCGACGTTTCAAAATCTGCAAGTGCATATGACCTACAGTCACAATCTCGTTCCCGCGTTTATACAGGCCGGAATTGTGGGCTTGGTAATTCATTTTATTTATAAAGATCGAACTTTTTCGATTTGGTGCGGATTTTTAACCTTATTACACGTGTTATGCGATTTAATCGTGGGGTTTGAACATCAGTTGTTGGGCGAAGATTCTTCCGTCGTTTCGTTAAATTCTTATTCTCATTTTCCTCACGGCGCGATTCTCATCGAATTTTTATTCAGTTTTGCTTGCATTTTCTGGTATGTGAGAAAAGAGAAAGAAAGTGGCTCTCCCGTTTCAAAACGAAAATTGGTTTTGTTGCTTTTGATTTTCGGAATCGGAATTTTGATGTGGCTGCCGAATGCGACCATTCCTATGAAAGCTCTTTTGCCTTTTTAGAAAACGGGATCTGATTAGAATCTCATTTTATCATAGATTGTGATTTGACTAAAAAACATTAGACCCTGACTATCTTTTCCGGAGTGAAATCACTTGGATCTATTTTATCTATTCGCACTGTTTCTTTTTAGTCTTTATACGTTTTTTCAATCGAAACGTTTAAGGAGAAATGTTGAGGCGCTCGAAAAACGCATTCATGTTTTAGAATCGTTTCTTAAAAAAGAAACGCTCCAAGATACAAAAACATTTACGAGCGAATCATTTCCCGAACAGCAACGGCAGAAATCCGCGATCCCGATCGTCGATCCGCCGATCCCTGTAAAACCGGAATCGATCACTGTCAAAACGGAATCCAAAACCTCGGTTCATGCAAAAAATATAACGGCCGAATCCAAGACGGAAGTTCGCTCAACTTCTTTGAAACCACTGGAGGCTCCAAAACCCGTTGCCCCGCCGAGAGAGCCCGGTCTAGTTTTTCAATTGTGGAAAAAAATTGAAAAACCTCTTTCCGAAAATTGGACGGGAATATTGGGTGCTGTCATTCTCGTCGCTGGAATCAGCTTTCTGGGAATTTATGCTTTGTTTATCCTTTCTGCGATTTTTCGTTGTCTGCTTGTATTGGGGTTCGCAGCGGTTCTATTCGGTTTAGCATTTTGGCTTGGTAAAAAACCGGAGTTTAAAACCGTATCGCTTGCCTTAAAAAGCGGCGCCTCTGCGGTGTTTTTATTTGTCGCCTTAGGAAGCGGTTATATCGAGACGTTGAAATGGTTGGAAAATTACTATGCCGCGCTTGCGGTTTTGACTTTGGGAATCGGCCTCAACCTATTTACGGGTTATTATTCTAAAAACGAAACATTCGCTTCTTTGCATACGATTCTTGGTTTGGTGGCGATCGGAATTCCGGAAGGATCCGGAATCACGTTAGGCGTCATTGCTCTGATCTGTCTTCCCGGTGTTGTTTGGAATTATAGGGAACGCAGACAGCTGCATCTTCTTATCGTCAGCACCGGATTTTTCGCAGCGCATTTATACTGGCATCGTCATATTTTTTCCGAAATAAAACCTTTGGGAACTGAAATTATTTTTCCAATTTTATGCATTCTTACCGTGTTTTGTGGAGCGTTGCTCGTTCATTATAGGGAAACATTGTATCGAAAAAAAGAGTTCGAATGGTTCCCGCTGGTCAGTCATCTTCTCAACTGGTCCTATTTGGGGATTAGTTTGATCCACTATTCTCAACAATCGAGACTGAGTACGTTCGTCCTATTTTTGTCCGCGGGAATCGTTTGGTTTCTTTCTCATACTGCAAAACGAAAAGAGATTTCCTGGCTTTTTTATACAGATCGGCTCGTATCTCAATCCTTGATCGTACTCGGAGTTTTTTCTTTGCATCTTTGGAGCTTGGGGAATCTTTCTATCCTTGCGATTTTGGCGCTTGAGATTTTGATTTTTTCCTGGATCTGTTTTCGGGAGGAAAGCAGATTTCTAGAAAAAGTTTCTCTCACACTTACAATGATTGTCTTTGGAATTTTGATTTTCTTTTCTTACAAAGAATTTTTTCAATCTTCGAATCCTGGAATCGTAATTCCGAGCGCGCTTGTCACTCAGATCGGTTACGGCGGATTGATTCTCGCTTTGATCGGTTTTATCGGAATTTTGGAAAAAAAATTTCCGATTGCTCAGGAAAAATTTTCTTTGATTTCGTTGCTTCTCACTGCGATGGGTTTGTTGGCAGGCGGAGGATTGTTTTCCTTATATCTGTTTTTTTCAAACGAGACGTATGGAATTTGGATTCCCTCCGTTTTATTAAGCGCATTGCTCGTCTTTAGGGAAAAACTTTCTTCGCGAAGGTTGATCTCTTCCATTTTTATATTGGCTCCTTTGGTGACCTTTACTCTTTGGGAATCCGTCCGTTACGGAACGTATGAAAATCCGGAGCAGGTCCTTATTTTATCACTTCCGTGGATTTTGCCTTTTTTAGTTTATTTAGGGAATTGTAATATTCTTAAAAATAAAAAACCGCTCTATTGGCCGGGAGTCTTTGGCTTTACAACACATCTTGTTTTTACTGCATACTTTTATTTGAATTTGCAGAGTACCTTGTTGTTTGGTTCGTTTTCGATTCTTCTTTCCCTTTTATATCTGGAGCTCGGCAAATGGATCCGTAAAAGGGAAAATGCGAATCCCTCCGGAAATCAAAAACTATTTACTTCGTTTTATATCTTATCGTTTGTATTGTCGTGTTTGTTTTTGTTCCGGCATTTCAGCGTTGAATTTCAATCGTTTTCGATTCTATTCGGAATTCCCGTGCGATTCTGGATTTCAATACTCGCGGTCCTTTTATTTCTTTATTGGGTTCTTTTTCCCGAGGAGGAATTTTCAGAACTTGGTTGGCTCAAATCGGCGCAACCTCTTTTTTGGGAGCTCGTGATTCTCATGGTGTTGATCGGAATCTATACCGAAACCCCGGAGACAATTTTATCCTTTGTGATGTCTATCTTTACGTTATTGTTGTTCTTTTTATCCAGAAGCAAGACGCTCAAGACCGAACGATTTTCACTCTATGTTTATTTTTTCTTTATCGCAACGAACGTTGAAATTTTTATGGGCGGGGAATCGGCTATCTTTGTTTCTCAAGTAGAATTTCCTTGGAAGGAAAGAAGTTTTCAAATCGGATCTGTTCTAATTCAACTCGTTTCGATTTTCTTTGTATTTCCAAGATTGAGTTTGCAAGGTTTGGAAACTTCTTTGATCGGTTGGACGAAACTTTGGAAAGCGCCGTTGTTTCTCTTTCAAAAATTCTATAACCTTTTGCCCGGATATTTAGGAGTGTTCGGAATTGTAGCGAGCGTTTACGTTTATACAAAGGATATACTTTCTCCGATTTCCAATTTGATCGTCGGCCCGTCTTGGGCGCTTTTATCCATTTTATTTTTAGAATTAGGTCGTTTGTTTAACAGAAAAAGCGGATCCTTGTCTTCTGCGATTTTATCCGACTTTTTAAAACGAGCATCCTGGTTCGGTTTGATTGCGTTTACGATTCATTACGTTTATGTGGATTTACAATCTTCTTATTTGTATTTTGAATTTTTGTCGGCTTCAACATGGACGGCCTTGTTTGGAATTACCGTCTGGATTTATTGGGCAACTTCGAACATTCAAGAAACGGAAACCGTTTCTTTTTGGAAAACCGTTCACCCTTTGTTATCGGAAGGTTGTCTTGTCTTTTTAGGATTGGTATCTTATTCTATCGTAAGCGATTCCTGGATTAGCGTTGTATTTGCAGCGGCGGCTCTCGGGGTATTGGAACTCGGAATTCGAAAAAAAGAAACCCTATCCAGATTTAGATGGTATGGAATTTTATTTCATCTTTCATCTTGTTTTTATCTTACCTTTATCGTTTCGACCGAAGACAATCCGGTTATGTATTGGATGCATGCAAAATGGATTCCGGGTGTTGTTACCATTCTTCTTTTATTTTTATTCGTTTATAGGGCATACAGAGGTTACGGAAGAGAGGAAATTTCCTTTCCAAGAGGTTTGGGATTTTTAAAGGGAATCAGCAATCAAACCGGAGTCTATTTAAATAGGATTGTATATTATCCTTTCTTTATAGGGATTTTTTTGTTTCTTTATTGGTCTTTTTCCAGCGCGGTGTTGACTTTGCTTTGGGCGACTCTTGCATTTTTGATTTTTCTACTCGGATTATTTTTAAAAGAATCTTGGTTTAGAAATATTTCTCTTGGATTGCTTTTGTTCTGTGTGGGGAGGTTGATTTTTCACGATCTTTCCTCTTCTGGAACGATTCTCAAAGCCGTTGTGTTTTTGGGGGTGGGTAGCATTTTGCTTTTGATGAATACGATTTATAATAAATACCGGGACCGGTTTTAAATGAAACGATTGATTTTTTTTATCGGAATTTTGATTTTTGGAAGTTCATTGATGTTTCTTTTGTATAAGGAACAGATTCAAACAGAACGATCTTCCACGTTAGCGCCCTTTTATCAAATTTTAGGAAAGCCGATTCGTACGATGAATCGCGCTCTTACAAAGGTATTGTCGATCGATTCTTTGGATGAAAAGGAATACGGGAATGCGATCAGAGAAAGGTTTTCAGAACTCAACAACCCGGGTGATAAGGATTACGATTATCTCAATCAATTGATCGTAAATCTTACCGTGTATAAACAAAAACCATTTAATTATACTGTTTATATCATGGAAGAAGGTTCTCCAAATGCGTTTGCGCTTCCGGGTGGGGTCATTTTTGTAACAAGAGGACTGTTAAATACCCTTAAGTCCGAGCATGAGTTGACTTCGGTTCTTGCACATGAGATCGGTCATATAGAAAAATCACATTGTATGGACGGAATTCGTTTCGAACTTCTGGCAAAAAAGATCGGGACGGACACTCTTGGAAAATTGGTGGACTTTGCGTTTCAATTTATGACCAGACATTCTTATAATAAAACCCAGGAAGACGAAGCCGACGAATACGCATACGAACTCATTTTGAATACTGCGTATGATCCGGGTGGAGTTGGCTTGGCGTTTCAAAGACTGGAGGAATATTCTCCGGAGCTTGGTACAAAAAAAGCGAAACTGATCGGCGAATACTTTCAGTCGCATCCGCACATGGATTTAAGAAGGGAAAAGTTTTCGGAAAGAGCGAAACTTTGGTGGGAAGAACATCCGCAGGATCGGAAATATAAAGGCGAACGAAATTTAAAATCCAGGATTACGTTTGAAACGAAAAACTACGATGAAGAATGGGTGGAAGGAAAAGATAAAAGTTCTTGAGATAAAGATCAGAACCTTACACGAAAAGAAAAGGTAGATCACCTTCTTTTGAATCCATGGTCCAAGATGATCGAAATGTATGAGATTCAAATGGAAATTTTGGGTGAAGATCTGCGGCCAAATGAAAAAATAAAACGACTCAATCGTTTATGTTCTCTGATTCGTTTCTCTGTGTTCTAAGGGGGTGATCTTTCGGATTTGTTTAAAAACTCGATTGAACGTCGACTTCGAATTAAAGCCGGCCGCTAAGGCTATCGAGAGAATCGATCGTTTTGGTTCTGCTAACAGCATAATACACGCCTCTTCGATTCTATATTCGTTTAAAAATTGATTGTAGTTTTTGTCGAATTCCCCGTTGATAAACTCGGACAGTTGGGAAGGATTGATTTCGAAACCGTTCTCCGAAAGCTCGTGAGACAACATTTGCAAGCTCAGATCCTCCGTAAGAAACAATTTTTCCGTATCCATCAAAATCAGTATCGCGTCGCGTAGAGAACGTTTATCCAGACTTTTGATTCTGGAATGTTTGTATTCTCTGGTTTTATTTCTGATTCTCAAAGGTTCAAAGTATCTTCGATCCAATAGATAGAGGACGAATACGCATGCGCTGGCTACAAAACCTGCCAGTTTAAGATAGGTTTCTCCTGCCAAAAAATGATCGATCCACGCGTTAAAGGAAGCGATGAGAATCAAAAATAGGCAAATCATAACGGGTAATCTCATTCTCAGCCATATCGAATCCTTTCGATTCCAAAATTTAAGAATGGAATAGATAAGCATTCCGGAGTAGGTCATCAGCGAAATCTTTGGAAAAGGAATCAGCCATGCGACCGCATACAGATAAAGATTCAAACCTCCGTCTTTATGAATCAACTTCGGAAAGGATTTTATATCCTGAAATAGATCGTGAGAAAAAGACTCCAATTGTATCTTTGTAGGAAGGTCTTCAAATTGAAGAGGAATTAAAAATAAAAGAATGATTAGAGCCGGAATTAGATGAATCCAGGATTTTTTCTCGAATCGCAATTTTGGATCAACGATCTCTCTTAAAAAAAGATACAAAAAGGGACCCACACAAAACGCAAGAGGTAGATGGGACATTTTAAAAAAGGCGCCTCTGCCTTCTAAAACTCCGTAATAAAGTGTTCCAAGATAAATTTGCCATACTCCGGTGCAAAACATGAGCGCCGATAAAAGATATTTACGAGGATCTTTGTTTTCCGTAACAAGTTGGCCGGCGGATGCGCCTAACGCTAGAAAGCCTCCGAAAAAAATTCCGAATATTAAAAAGTCGTTCATCCTGGTCTCAAATCATGATCTGAGGCGACGAACCTTAGAATCATATGTTATACTCGAACTGAGGTTCTTAGAAATGAAAGTGGAAAAAAATAAATTTTTCGTCGAGAGCGGGAATTCGCAACGTTTAGCGGTTCATTCATTCCTTATGAACGGTTCCGACGATAGGAGTCCTTTAATTTTATTTCCGGCGATGGGAGTCCCTGGAAAATTTTATGTTAAGGTTGCGATCCAATTGGCGCAGACCGGAAATATAGTTTACGTAGTCGATTTAAGAGGTTCCGGTGATAGCGGACCGTTGCCTTCTCGGAAGAATGATTTCGGTTATAGCGATCTGATTTATAAGGATTGGCCGGCGATCGTTCAAGCGATCCGATCCAAACATCCGAATAAAAAACCGATTTTGATCGGACACAGTCTCGGGGGACAGTTGAGTTCGATCTATAGCGGAATGTTTCCCCAAGAAACGGAAGGACTGATTTTAGTCGCAACCTGCACTCCGTTTTTTAAACACTTCCCATTCCCTTATTTTCTTTTGTATGCCGTGTTCTATTGTTTTAGCTGGATTGTGTCTTCTTTGGTCGGTCATTTTCCGGGAGATCGACTGAAAGTGATGGGGCGTAATGCCAAACGTGTGATGAAGGATTGGTCAAGGGTTGGAATCACCGGTATGTTTAGAGATTCGGAAGGAAAAAGTCTTGAAAGTGCATTTGCATCGATTGCTTGTCCTGTGTTGTCTATTTCTTTTTCGGACGATACCTATGCTCCTAAAAATCCGGTCGAAGCGATTCTAAAAAAAATAGGTTCCGCGGATATTACGAGATTTTATGTAGACCCAAAAAAGGAAGGGGTTGATTTTATCGGTCATTTGGGTTGGTTGAAACACGCAGATGTCGTTACTGGAAAAATCGGAGATTGGGTTTTAGAAAAAGCAAAATGATAGGTAACCCTGTCAAAAAAGCTTTTGGCAGGGTCATCAGTCTTGTGTGAGTAGCTTTCTTTAAAACGAATCCCGATTCTTGATAATTTTTCTTAAGCATAGATTCATAGTTCTTCAAGTAAAAAATCCATTTTACTTCGCTTATCTTTTGCAGAACCTTCTTGTTTTACTAGTTGTTCGAAGTGTGCTCAAAGTTTCGAATCAGTATTCTTTTGATAAAATAAACAAGGCCGTGTTAAAAATCGGAACGAAAAACTCGATATATGAGTTTGAGAAAATGTTTTCTATGTGAAAGACAAGCAAGTGGTTTGTTTTCATCGTCTGTGAAGATTTCCCTTGGATATAAAGTTGTCTCTGGTCCTGAAATATTCTAAAATTCTACACAATCGTTTTATGTTTTAAAAATAAAAGTTGTCATTTACATGATAAGTTTTGCGTACAAATCATAATTTAATCAAATGTGTCATTTTGTTGTTTACCTCAAGCTGGGTTATGGGTACTGATTCATTCAATTCAATAGGAGAAAATATGAATCTATTTCAGCGAAGCATGATAACGTTAGTTGTTGTGTTTACTTGTATCTTAACGGGTTGTTTTGAAAATCGGGAAGAGGGAAACAAAAATTCAAACTCAAATCTGACTCTAGCTTTAGTGCAGCAAGAAGCGGTTCCAGGGCAGACAACAGAAAAAGAATCTGCGAATGGACAGACTTTACAATCTACAAATCAAAAAGTGGGAATCTCGAACTCGGAACCACCAGGCGTGAATGCACCGCCACCTTCTTGTTTTGTTAGTTGCACTGCTTATTACGCTGAAAACAATGGAATTCCCCGAGAGTGCGCTCCAAGCCCGATCGATCCGGTAAAATCTTGGCAGATCAAGTGTGAATCCAGCTATCTGGGCGATTATAAAGGGTTTGACTTTGGCTGTTTTCCTGGTCCGAGTTTGTCGGAGTCTGTAGATAAGGCGAAAGCTCATTGGGTAAGAATTTATTGCCGCGGCGCGGGTGGTAAAGAACCCTAATTTTAAAATCGAAGGTTTGATTTACCGGCTTGTGTTCTAAAATTTTTTCGCAGTTTGGTTTGTAAATCAAACGATAGCAAGAGGATCAAAGTCCATTTGATTTGGATGGGATCCTTTTGCTTCCATATCGTGATCGGAAAAATCGGAGATCGGGTTTTAGGACTCAATCACAAAATAACAAATGGCACTGCCAAAAAATGAGGAAACACTTTCTTGTCTAAAAAAAGTTTAATACATTTTTATATCAATACCGCGATCACTCTCTTGGCGGGAAATATGTTCAATTATTCCCTAATCATCTATTCATTGGATATCACAAAGTCCCAAACCTTTGCGGGTTCGATATTCTTTGCAAACGTATCCCCTACGATTTTATTTAGCTTTTTTGTGGGGGCGTTTTTAGATCGATATTCAAGGTTGAAAATACTTTATCTTTTTCAAACCAACTTTATTATTTCAGGAATTATTCTGGGATCTT